>JAICIN010000138.1 GCA_025924375.1 Dermatophilaceae bacterium
AGCGAGGACACGTCGGTGAGGACGGAGTGAGGTCGGAGCACGTCCACCTCGTGGCCCCACCCGAGGAGGGTGTGGGCGACGGACGCCGGCATGACGTCACCCTCGTAGCGCTCCTCGACGATGAAGCACAGCCGCGCGGGGTCGGAGTGGGAGGGTCCCGGCACCGTGCGCATGAGCGCCGTGGGCCGGCCGCTCGACGTCAACCGCCCTGCTGAACCTGACATGCCGTCCTCCGGTGGTCGTGGTGGTGGGCCGCAACCGGCCTGACTCGAATCTCCCGCCCCGGGGGACGGCACCACAGCCGCCCAAGGGATGGCGGGCGCCGCCCCGTGGTGGCGACTTCCACCACCTAGGTGGCGGTGCCCATGTGGCGGGTGCCCAGGCGCCGGGTCCCACCTTGGGTGCGACGGGCCCACCCCGGTGGTGCTGGCGAGCCACACCTCTGGTGCCTGTGGGCGCGTGGCTGCGGGGAGGACCGTCGGCAACGGGTCCAGAGGCGGCCCACGGACAACCCGCGGAGGAGCAGGGCCATGGAGATGAGGGCACACCGGTCGTCCACGACGTCCATCACCGGCGTCCTTCGCCGTGACGCCGCGCTCCGCTGGCAGTCTTCCCGACTCGCCGACGGGGCCCCCGCCGAGGCGCGGACGCCGCTCGTGATCGCCCACCGGGGGCTCGTCGGACCGAGCAGCCCGGAGAACACCGTCGGGGCCGTGGGTGCGGCGCTGCGGGCCGGCGCGGACGGCGTGGAGATCGACGTGCGGCTCACCGCCGACGGCGTCCTGGTGTGCAGCCACGACGACCTCGTGGCGGTCGGCGCGGGGCGCACGGTCTCGGTGAGCGCGAGCACGGTGGCAGAGCTGAGGGTCGCCACGCGGCACCGGTCCTGGCCGCTTGCCACCGCGGCGGAGGTGCTGCTCGCGCTCTCGCGCGCTGCCGGCGCGCGGGTCGTGATCGAGGCCAAGCCGGTGGCGGGCGTCGCGGCCGCAGAGGCCGTCGCCGGGGGCCTGCGTGGCGCGCTGGCCGGTGCTTCCGGTCTCGAGGCGACGGTCTCCTCCTTCGACGCGGCCCTGCTGGCCGCGCTCGGTGGACGGCTCGGACCCGTCGCGCGGACGGCCCTGCTCGGCCGGGAGGATGAGCCCGGGCACGTCGTGCTGCGCCGGGCTCTGGCCGCCCGCGCGCACGAGGTGCACCTGCACCACTCGTCGGTGCGAGCAGCGCCCCACCTCGTCGACGTCGCGCACCGGCTCGGGCTGCGCGTGACCGCCTGGACGGTGAACCGCCCCGACGACGTGACGTGGCTGTGCGGCGTGGGCGTCGACGGACTCATCACGGACGACGTCAGGGTGGCCCGTGCGGTCGCCCGAGTGGCACAGCCGGCCTCGCGTGGCTCGGTGGAGGAAGTCGGCTGACGCCGTGGGGCCCGGGGCCTATGGTGAGGCGGGTGGGGCGTGGTCCACGACGAGCCACCCTGGAGACGGCGTGACCGTCGACGGGGCGAGCGCCCGCGGGGCGCAGGCCGCGGGGGACGCCGGCGCCTCGCTCTTCTACCGGGACGGCCAGGGCTCCCTCCAGGTCGCGTCCCTCGACCCGCGCGCCAGCGTGACGATCGGGCGTGGCTCCGGCGCCGACATCCGGCTGTCCTGGGACGACCGTGTCTCCCGGATCCACGCCGAGCTCGTGCGCATGGGCGAGCAGTGGGCCGTTGTCGACGACGGGCTGTCGCGGAACGGCACCTTCCTCAACGGCGAGCGCGTGAACGGCCGGCGGATGCTCCACGACGGCGACACGCTGCTCGTCGGGGCGACGTCGTTCAACTATCGAGACGGCAGGGGCCGGACGTCACAGCTCACGCGCGTCGGCTCGGACGTCGTGACGGTGTCCTCGCTCTCGGCGACCCAGCGGCAGGTCCTCGTCGCGCTGTGCCGGCCCTACAAGGACGAGTCGGCCTATGCCACGCCGGCGTCGAACACGCAGATCGCCACCGAGCTGTTCCTCAGCGTCGACGCCGTGAAGACCCACCTGCGCACGCTCTTCCAGAAGTTCCAGGTCGAGGACCTGCCCCAGAACCGCAAGCGCACCAAGCTGGTCGAGCGCGCGTTCGCCCTCGGCGTCGTCAACCGCCGCGAGCTCTGAGACCCGCACGTATGCCGGGGGGCGCGGAAGACTGCGGCCGCGCCGACACCGACCGGGGCTGAGGATGCCCACGGGCGCGTCATGGGTACGGCTGCTGTTGTCCTGACCACAGCAGCCGCACCCACGACCGCCGAGGGCCCCGGGCCGGCGCGTCGTGGCCGCTCCCCCCGGCCTCGGGCGGCTGGACGTCAGAGGTCGAAGTACATCTCGAACTCGTGCGGGTGCGGCCGGAAGCGGATCGGGTCCACCTCGTTCTTGCGCTTCCAGTCGATCCACGTCTCGAGGAGGTCGCTGGTGAACACGTCACCCTCGAGCAGGAACTCGTGGTCGGCCTCCAGGGCGCTCAGCACCTCCGGCAGCGAGCCGGGCACCTGGGCGATCTGCGCGTGCTCCTCCGGCGGCAGCTCGTAGAGGTCCTTGTCCACCGGCTCCGGGGGCTCGATGCGGTTGCGGATCCCGTCGATCCCCGCCATGAGCTGGGCGGCGAAGGCAAGGTACGGGTTGGCCGACGGGTCGGGCACGCGGAACTCGATGCGCTTCGCCTTCGGCGACGTGCCCGTGATCGGGATGCGCACGCAGGCAGAGCGGTTGCGGGCCGAGTAGACGAGGTTGACCGGCGCCTCGTAGCCCGGCACCAGTCGGTGGTAGCTGTTCACGGTCGGGTTCGTGAACGCGAGCAGAGCCGGGGCGTGGGTGAGCAGGCCGCCGATGTACCAGCGCGCGAGGTCGGAGAGGCCGCCGTAACCGCGCTCGTCGTAGAACAGCGGCTCGCCGTCCTTCCACAGCGACTGGTGGGTGTGCATCCCGGAGCCGTTGTCCCCGAAGATCGGCTTGGGCATGAACGTCGCGGTCTGGCCGTGGGCCCACGCGGTGTTCTTGATGACGTACTTGAACTTCATCATGTCGTCGCCGGAGTGCAGCAGCGTGTTGAAGCGGTAGTTGATCTCCTGCTGGCCGCCCGAGCCCACCTCGTGGTGCGCCCGCTCCACGGAGATCCCCACCTCGGCGAGGTTCTGGCACATGGCATCGCGCAGGTCGGCGAAGTGGTCGACGGGGGAGACGGGGAAGTAGCCACCCTTGACACGCGGCTTGTAGCCGAGGTTGCCACCCTCCTCGACGCGACCGGTGTTCCAGGCAGCCGCCTTGGAGTCGAGGAAGTAGTAGCCGGCGTTGGCCCGCGTCTCGAAGCGCACGTCGTCGAAGACGTAGAACTCCGCCTCCGCGCCGAAGTACGCCGCGTCGGCGATGCCCGTCGACTTCAGGTACGCCTCCGCCTTCGCCGCGATGTTGCGGGGGTCGCGGCTGTACTGGTCGCCGGTGAAGGGGTCGACGATGGAGAAGTTCATGACGAGCGTCTTCTCCTTGCGGAAGGGGTCGACGAACGCCGTCCCGGGGTCCGGCACGAGCTTCATGTCGGACTCGTGGATCGCCTGGAACCCCCGGATCGAGGACCCGTCGAACATCTGGCCCTCGGTGAAGAAGTCCTTCGTCACGCTCTCGGCCGGCACGTTGAAGTGCTGCATGACCCCCGGCAGGTCACAGAAGCGGATGTCGACGAACTTCACGTCCTCCCTCTTGATGTAGTCGAGGACATCGTCGGCGCTGCTGAACATGAAGCCTCCTGTCGTGGCCGGCACGGTGCCGCCCGGTGCGTCGCGACGACGCTATCGGGTGCAGATTTCCCGTCCATGACTCGAGTGTTTCGCCCGTGTTACGCCGTATGCCGGGTGGCCGCCTCCCAGCCGGCGGCCCCCGGCCCGGCTCGCGAAGGGGCGCGGCACCCGCTGCCGGGCACACGGCATACGCTCGGTCCGTGGTGGATCGCAAGGACGTCGCCTCGTGGCTGGAGGGCCCGCGCGCCCGCGCGCCGCGGCCGGCCGGGGCGCACCCCGGAAGCCGGCTCGGGCTCCCCGCGCACGGCACCGGGTCGGTCGGCCGGTTCGGCCGCCGGCTCGTGGGCGCCTTCATCGACTGGATGCTCTGCCAGTCGATCGCGGTGGCGTTCTTCGGCATGCACCTGGGCGAGGGCGGCCCATGGTCGTTCGTCCCGCTGGCGATCTTCGCCGTCGAGAACGTCGTGCTGGTGAGCACCCTGGGCTTCACGATCGGGCACCGGGTCGTCGGGCTCCAGGTCCGCTCCCTCGACGGCGGGGCCGCACGGCCGGTGCAGGTGCTGGTCCGCACCGTGCTGCTGTGCCTCTTCCTGCCGGCGATGTTCTGGGACACCGACGGCCGGGGGCTGCACGACCGCACGGCCGGCACCGTCATCGTCCGCCTCTGAGCTGACCGTATGCCGGGTCGGCTGACCGTGCCGGGTCGTCCCGGCTCGTGTCGGCTCGAGGAGGGCTGTCTCAGCGCCCGCGGACGACCTCCCGGATCTGTTCCGAGGCCTCGGTGAGGATCGCGAGGACCTCCCGGGTCTGCTCGGCGGTCAGGCCGTGGCGCCGCCAGGCCTGCCGCGCCTCCTGGCGCAGCTCCGCAACCGCGCGCTCCAGTTCGCCCACCGCGCCGGAGGACCCCCGGCCGGCGGAGCCGGCGTGGCCCGGCGAGTCGGCGTGTCGCGGTGAGGCGGCGTGCTCGTCGCCGGTCGCCTGGCCCCAGGAGGAGCCGGTGCTTCCCACGGGTACGGCGTGGGCGCGTGCCTCCCGGGCGGCGTCGCGCAGCTCACGCCGCAGGTCGCTCGCACCACCGCTGACGCGGGCGCGCACCTGCTCGGCCAGCTCGCGGACAGAGTGGTCGAGGTCCGCCTGGAGGTCGGCGAGGTCCGACTGTCGGCTGCGCACCTCCTCGCGCCCCGCCTCGGTGATCCGGTAGACCGCCTTGCGGCCCTCGTCGGTGCGCTCGACGAGCCCCTCCTCCTCGAGCTTGGCAAGTCGCGGGTAGACGGTGCCGGCGCTGGGGGAGTAGAGGCCGTTGAAGCGCTGCTCGAGGTCCTGGATCACCTCGTAGCCGTGGCGCGGTCCTTCGTCGAGAAGGGACAGCAGGTAGAGACGCAGCTGGCCGTGGGCGAAGACAGGGCTCACTCAGACCGCCTGCTCGTCGTGGTGGGCGCCGGTGCGCGCCCCTCGGCCCAGGATGACGACGTTGCCCGAGACGGCGTTGGCCTTGACCCGCAGCGAGCCGTCGCCGCTCCTGAGGGTGCCTCCACGGGACCCCGGGCCGTTCTTGAGGTCCTGGCCGTCGACGACGACCTGACCGCTGGCCGTGTGGGCGCGCACGTCGTAGCCGTGGTGCGGCGCGCGCACGGTGACGTCGCCGGAGACCGAGTTGGACGTGACCGAGGAGGAGCCGTCGACGAGGTCGAGGGCGACGTCGCCGCTCACCGTGTGGATGGACACCTGCGGCAGGCGCGAGAGCTGTGCGGTGACCGAGCCGGACACGGAGTTGACCCGCAGGGGGCCCTCGAGCTGGTTGCACTCGACGTCGCCGCTGACGGTGTTGACGTCGACCTCGCCGACGAGGTCGTCGAGGGTCAGGGCGCCGGACACGGTGTTGGTGCGCACGGACGCGTGGATCCCCGCGACCAGCGCTCCGGCGCTCACGGTGCTCACCCGCGCCTCTGCGTCCTGGGGGACGGACAGGCTGATGACGACCTTGTTGCGGTCGATGAACCCCAACGGCCGGGTGATCCTGTCGAGGATGCCGTCCCCGTCCTTGCCGTGCGTGATGGCGAGGGTGCTGCCGTCCCACCGCACGCGCAGCGGCTCGCCCTGGATGCTGGACACCTCCAGCCGGGCGGCGGGGGAGTCGTCATGGGTGACGACGTCGATGTGGCCCCCGACGATCGCGACCTTGAGGGCGCGGACCTGCTCCGTCTCGCCGCCCACGTCGAGGACCCGCGGTCCGGTGATGACCCAATCCTGTGACATGTGTGCTCCTGCCGTTCGTGTCCGTGTCGTGGTGTGAGGCTGGTTCGGGTGGGGCGCCGAGGGCCCGGCCTGGGGACGTGCCGGCCGGTTGCGCTATATCGCGTTGTCGACAGTGACGATATATCGCGTTTCTCGCGTGCGCAAGGGGAAAGGGTCGTTCGGGCAGAGCCGCGTCCGGCGCGGAGGCGATTTGACTGGTCGCGGTGTGGGTGGGGTTGTCGGTGGCCGGTTCCAGGGTGGGTGGCATGGAGGGCATTGGGGGCGTCGAGGGGCTGGCGTGGCGGCGGGAGGCGTTCACCGCCGCGGTGCAGGCCTGCCGCGGGCTGGAGGACGTGCCGGGTCACGCGATGCCCGGCGAGCTCGGGGAGCTGATGGGGCTGGTGGACGCGATGGCCCAGGCCGGTGAGGGGTGCCGGGTGCGGGTCGCCGCCGAGGCCCGCGCCCGCGGGGACGCCGGGGG
>JAICIN010000139.1 GCA_025924375.1 Dermatophilaceae bacterium
GACCACGGCGTGGAGCGCAGGGACTTCAACTCCTACGGCTCCCGCCGCGGCAACCACGAGGTGATGATCCGCGGCACCTTCGCCAACATCAGGCTGCGCAACCAGCTCCTCGACGACGTCGAGGGTGGCTTCACGCGCAACTTCCTCGCCGGGGGCGAGCAGACGACGATCTACGACGCCTCCGTCGCCTACCAGGAGGCCGGCGTCCCGCTCGTCATCCTCGCGGGCAAGGAGTACGGCTCCGGCTCCTCGCGGGACTGGGCCGCCAAGGGCACCACGCTGCTCGGGGTTAAGGCGGTCATCGCCCAGTCCTACGAGCGCATCCACCGCTCCAACCTCATCGGCATGGGGGTGCTCCCGCTGCAGTTCCCGGAGGGCCAGTCGGCCGACACCCTGGGTCTCGACGGCACCGAGGCGTTCGACGTCACCGGCGTCACCGGGCTGGCCGACGGCATCCCGCGCACCCTCCACGTGCGGGCGGCCAGGGAGGGCGGCGAGCCGGTCGAGTTCGACGCGGTCCTGCGCATCGACACCCCCGGCGAGGCGGACTACTACCGCAACGGCGGGATCCTGCAGTTCGTGCTGCGCTCCCTGGTCGAGGCCTGACGGCGCGGGGAGGTGGACCGCCCGGTCCCACCTCCCCGCCGCCCCGACCGAGGCCCCGCTCGCGCCCCGCTCGTGGCGTCGCGCGGCCTGCCTGCGCCGACACCGTTTGGACGCGCGCGCACCGGACCGGTTGAATCGTGACCGTGCGCCCCTTGCAGTACCCCAACCCCCCGCTCGCCGACGACCTGGTCCAGCTCAGGCCCTGGAGCGAGAAGGACCTCCCCGCGATCGAGGAGGCCAGCCGCGACCCGCAGGTGCCCATGGGCACGACGGTCCCCGAGGTCTTCACCCCGGCGGAGGGCCGCGCCTTCGTCCACCGGCAGCACTCGCGGCTCCTGAAGGGCGAAGGCGTCTCCCTCGCCGTGGCCGACGCGCAGACCGGCGTCGCCTCCGGCCTGGTCATCCTGCGGCGGCGCCCGCAGCCCGGCGTCGGGGGAGTCGGCTACTGGATCATCCCCTCCGCCCGTGGGCGCGGGATGGCGTCCCGCGCGGTCGACCTCATCACCACCTGGGGCCTCGCCTCGCTCGACCTGCACCGGGTCGAGGCGTGGGTGACGCGTGACAACCTCGCCTCGCAGGGCGTGCTGGAGTCCGCCGGCTTCGAGCGGGAGGGACTGCTGCGCAAGTTCCTCATCCTCAGCGGGGAGCCGCGCGACGTCTACGTCTACGCGAGGCTCACGCCGGTCCTCCCCGGGTGAGCGGGCACGCCGGCAAGGCCGCCCGCCGCCGCGGTGGGCCTCGCTAGGCTCGGGAGCACACGGCATACGGCCACCCGTCTCGAAGGAGAGACCATGTCGATCCCGCACCGCACCGTCGGCTCCGGCCCCCACCACGTCTTCTGCCTCCACGGCTGGTTCGGCAGCTCGCAGGGCTGGGGGAGCTTCCCCGACCACCTCGACGGCGACCGGTTCACCTACCACTTCGTGGACTACCGAGGCTACGGCGCCCGCAAGGACGTCGAGGGCGACTACTCGCTGCAGGAGATCGCGCAGGACGTGCTCGCGCTCGCCGACGAGCTGGGCGTGGAGCGGTTCTCCCTCATCGGGCACTCGATGGGCGGGGCGGCCGTGCAGCGCGTGCTCGCGGTGGCCCCGGACCGGGTCGAGAAGATGGTCGGCATCGCGCCGGTCGGTGCCATGCCGACCCCCTTCGACGACGACGGGCGGGCGCTGTTCTTCGGAGCGCCCGAGCACCGCGAGAACCGTTACGGCATCGTGGACCTCACGACGGGCAACCGCCTCACCCCGGTCTGGGTCAACCAGGTGGTCGAGCACTCCCTGGAGAGCTCCACCGTGGCCTCCTTCGCCGGGCACCTCGACGCCTGGGCGGGCGCCGACTTCGTCGACGAGGTCAAGGGCCAGCAGCTGCCGGTCCTGGCGGTCGTCGGAGAGCACGACCCGGCGCTCGGGGAGGCGACGATCCGGCAGACCTGGGAGCCGACCTACCCGAGCTGCCGGGTCGAGGTCATGCCCAACGCCGGTCACTACCCGACGGACGAGACGCCGGTCCGGCTGGCGACCGTCGTCGAGGCGTTCCTGGGGGACTGAGCCGCCGTGGGCGAGGAGGGGACCGCGCTCGTCCACGACCCCGGCACCTACGTGCGTGGGGTGCCGTATGCCGTGCTGGCCCGGCTGCGCCGCGAGCGCGGCGTGGTGCGGGTCGAGGAGCCGGAGCTGCCGGGGTGGCCCGGCGGGAGCGGCTACTGGCTCGTCCTGCGGCACGCCGACGTCACCCGGGTGGTGCGTGACGCCCCGACGTTCTCCTCCTCCTTGGGGGGCACGCAGATCCGCGACCCGGCGACCGAGGACGACCTGCGCTTCGTGCGCCGCATGATGCTCAACATGGACCCTCCGGAGCACTCCCGTCTGCGCCGGATGCTCGCGAAGTCGTTCACGCCCAAGGCCGTTGCGCTCCTCGAGGAGCAGATCCGCGGCCACGCGCGGCGCATCGTCGACCGGATGCTCGAGCCGGGTGCCTCGGGGGAGTGCGACTTCGCCAAGGACGTGGCGGCCGACCTCCCGCTGCTCGCGCTGGCCGACATCCTCGGCGTGCCGGCGGAGGACCGCCGGCTGCTGTTCGACTGGTCCAACCGCGTCATCGGCTGGCAGGACCCGGACTACGCCAGCAGCGCGGCCTTCGACCCGTCCTCGGGGTCGGCGATGGCGCGCGAGGCGCTCGCCGTGCGCCCGCCTCCCGGACCAGACGGCCGCATGCCCGACCCCCGCTCCCGCGCCGGGATGCTCGACCTCTACACCTACGCCCACCTCCTCGGCGAGGAGAAGCGGGCACGACCCGACGCCGACGTCATGTCGGTCCTCATGGCACAGCGCGACGACGCCGGTGGCGACGGGCACGTGACGATCGAGGAGTTCGAGAACCTCTTCTGGCTCTTCGCGGTCGCGGGCAACGAGACGCTGCGCAACGGCATCCCGGGCGGGATGAGCGCGCTGCTCGACCACCCGGCCGCCCAGGCGCGGCTGCGGGCGGACCCCTCGCTGGTGCCGGCCGCAGTCGAGGAGATGCTCCGCTGGTGGACGCCCGTGATGACCTTCCGCCGGACCGCCACGCGCGACGTCGACGTGGCCGGGCAGCGGATCTCCGCCGGTGACAAGGTCGTCGTGTCCTTCGCCTCGGCGAACCGCGACGAGGAGGCCTTCGAGCGGCCCGACGAGTTCGACATCGACCGCGACGCCCGGGCGCACCTCGCCTTCGGCCACGGCCCGCACTTCTGCCTCGGCGCCCACCTCGCCCGTGCCCAGATGACGGCCCTGTTCACCGAGGTGCTGACGCGGACCTCGACCGTCGAGCGGGCAGGGGAGGCGGCCTACCTCCGCTCGAACTTCCAGCGCGGCGTGAAGCGGCTACCGGTCCGCTGGACGGCGCGCTGACGGCGGCCGCGCTCGACCGGCGGCACGCGCTCGACCGGCGGCCGCGCTCGACCGGCAGCCCCGCTCGGCCGGCAGCGCACGGGTGGGCACGTGCCCTACAATCGAACACATGTCCAGAGGCGAGCGCGTCGCGGCGGCGCCTCCCGGGTGGCCGCGCACGGTGCCGCCGCCCGAGGTGGAGGGCTGGCAGGTGCCGGCGGTGTCCTGGCTGCTCGACCAGTGCCCCGCCGACTACCGCGGGTATGCCGCGTGGCGCAGGCACCCGGTCGCCCTCGCGTGGGTCGCGGCGCGCCACATCGACGCCCAGCTCGTCGGGATGCGGCAGGCCTACCGTGAGGTGCGCGTCGAGGTCGGGGAGCACGTGACCGCCGAGGCCCTCGCCGAGATCCTCTCGGACCTCGAGTCGGAGGGGGCCCGCCTGCTCGCCGCGCGGCGGGGTGCGGAGCTGGTGTTCGAGGCGCTGCAGGGCAAGCGGTTCATCCCCCGGCTCTGACGGGGCAGGGGTGCTGTGCCGGTGGTGACGGCTGCGGACCCCTGGCCGGCCACCCTCGCTAGGGTGTGGCCATGCTCGACCGGCCGCGGGAGGACGACGACCGCCCGCGCCACCTCTGGGTCGACGCCTCGGCCGGCGTGGCCGGTGACATGCTCCTCGGGGCCCTCGTCGACGCGGGCGTCCCGCTCGACGTCGTGCGGCGGGCCGTCGAGGCGGTGGCGCCCGGTGCGGTGCGCATCACGGCCGAGGAGGTGAGGCGTGGCGGCCTGCGCGCCCTCCACGTGAGCGTCACGCCGGCCACTGCCGACCAGCCCCAACGAGCCTGGGGTGACGTCCGGGCACTCCTCCGTGCCGCGGACCTGCCCGGCGGGGTGCGCGACCGTGCCCTCGCGGTGTTCGGCCGTCTCGCCGCCGCGGAGGCCAGGGCGCACGGTGTCGACGTCGAGCGCGTGCATTTCCACGAGGTGGGCGCGTGGGACTCCATCGCCGACGTCGTCGGTGTGTGCGCAGCCGTCGAGGCGGCGGGAGTGCGCACCGTGTCGGCAAGCCGGATCGCCTTGGGGGACGGGGTGATCCGGGCGGCTCACGGCTCGCTCCCGGTCCCCGGCCCCGCAGTGCTCGAGCTCTCGGCGGGCTGGGTGGCCGGTGCCGCCCCGGGGTCCGGGGCCGAGCCGGGTCCAGGGACCGAGCCGGCGGCAGGCGTGCGCAGTGGCTGGGGCGAGCTCGCGACCCCCACGGGCGTAGCCCTCGTCACGACCCTTGCTCGGGCGTGCGAGCCGATGCCCGCGATGACGGTCACCGCCACGGGAGTGGGCGCCGGCACGCGGGACCCGGGGAGCCACCCCAACGTCACGCGGGTCGTCCTCGGCGAGCCCGCCGCCGCGCCGGCGCCGGTGCTGGCCCCCATGACGGTGCTCGAGGCGAACGTCGACGACCTCGACCCGCGAGCCTGGCCCAGCGTCCTCGAGTCCCTGATCTCGGCAGGCGCCGCCGACGCCTGGCTGGTGCCGGTCCTCATGAAGAAGGGCCGACCGGCATACACGCTCTGCGTCCTCGCCTCCGAAGGTGAGCGGGACGCGTTGCGGCACAAGGTCTTCGAGCTCACGACGACCCTCGGTGTCAGGGAGTCGGACGTCCGCCGGACGGCGCTGGGACGCGCGTGGCGCCACGTCGTCGTGGACGGCGAGCCGGTCCGCGTCAAGGTGGGCCACGAGCACGGCCGGGTGGTGCAGGCGACGCCCGAGTTCGAGGACGTCGCGGCGTGGGCGCGCCGACGCGGCCTGCCCGTGCAGCAGGCGCTCGACGTGGTGTCCGCGGCGGCCCACGCGGACGGCGTCCGGGTCGGCGAGCGGTGGACGGCGCCGGGCAGCGGCGGCTAGGAGGGGTGGGGCGCCGCGATCTGCGCGGCGAGGTGCCCGGCGCCGTAGCCGTTGTCGATGTTCACGACGGCCACGCCGGGGGCGCACGCGTTGAGCATCGTCAGCAGGGGAGCGAGGCCCTGCAGCGCGGCGCCGTAGCCGACGGACGTGGGTACGCCGACGACGGGCGCCGCGACGAGGCCGGCGACGAGGCCGGGCAGCACCCCGTCCATGCCGGCCACGACGACCACCGCGCGCGCCGACCGCAGGAGCTCGAGGTGGCCGAGCACTCGGTGGAGCCCCGCGATGCCGACGTCGACGACGAGCTCGGCCCGCCGCCCGAGGTAGGTCGCGGTGAGGAGGGCCTCACGGGCCACCGGGAGGTCCGAGGTGCCGGCCGCGGCCACGACGACGAGTCCGCCGGTCGGCGCGGGTGGCGCCGGGGGCCAGGCCAGCAGCCGCGCCTCCTCGTCGTGGAGCGCGTCGGGGAGCTCGAGCAGGACCGCCTTGGCGTGCGCGGGCGACGCACGGGTGAACAGCGTGGGGCCGGCCGTGCCGGTGGCTCCGCGCGCACTCGCCGCGATGGCGCCCACCTGCTCGGGGGTCTTGCCCTCGCAGAACACCGCCTCGGGGTAGCCCCGGCGCGCGTGGCGGTCGGTGTCCAGCTCGGCGAAGGCGCGCAACGCCTCCGGTGGGCTCCACCGCGGTCCGTCGGGCGCCGCTGCGCCGGGTGCGTGCTGCTCAGCCATGCGAGCCCGCCACGAGGGGGAGGGTGAACGCGCCGGACTGGATCCCCGCGAGGTCGAGCGCCACGAACCGGAACCCGGCCGCCCGCACCGCTGCCAGGACCTCCTCGCGTCGCTGCACGGCACGCTCGAGGTCGAGGGCGAGCAGCTCGACCCGGGCGACGTCGCCGTGGTGGCGCACCCGGCAGTCGGAGAAGCCGAGGCCGCGCAGCGCGGCCTCGGCGACCTCCACCATCCGCAGCCGCTCCGGCGTGACCTCGGTGAAGTGGGGGATCC
>JAICIN010000140.1 GCA_025924375.1 Dermatophilaceae bacterium
CCCATACCGATCTCGTCGCCGTAGTAGAGGCACGGGGAGCCGGGCAGCGACAGCAGCAGCGCGTGGATCAGCTCGATCTCCGCGCGGCTGTTGTCCAGGAGGGGCGCGAGCCGGCGGCGGATGCCGACGTTGGCGCGCATCCGGGGGTCGGGGGCGTACCACCCGTACATCGCCACACGCTCCTCGGGCGTGACCATCTCGAGGGTGAGCTCGTCGTGGTTGCGCAGGAACGTCCCCCACTGGGCGCCGCCCGGGATGTCGGGGGTGTCGGCCATGACGTCGATGATCGGCGTGGCCTTCTCCTCGCGCAGCGCGTAGTAGAGCCGCGGCATCACGGGGAAGTGGAAGCACATCTGGCACTCCGGCGCCTCCTGGCTGCCGAAGTAGTCGACCACCTCACGCGGCGGCTGGTTGGCCTCGGCGAGGAGGATCCGGCCCGGGTACTCGGCGTCCACCATCGCGCGGAGCCGCGCGAGGAACTCGTGGGTCCTCGGCAGGTTCTCGCAGTTGGTGCCCTCCTCCTCGAAGAGGTAGGGGACGGCGTCGAGCCGGAACCCGTCGATGCCGAGGTCCATCCAGAACCGGACGACGTCGAACATCGCCTCCTGCACGGCCTCGTTCTCGAAGTTCAGGTCCGGCTGGTGGCTGAAGAACCGGTGCCAGAAGAACTGCCGCCGGACCGGGTCGAAGGTCCAGTTCGACACCTCGGTGTCGATGAAGATGATGCGGGCGTCCGAGTACGCCTCGTCCGTGTCCGCCCACACGTAGAAGTCGCCGAACGGCCCCTCGGGGTCGGACCGGGAGGCCTGGAACCAGGGGTGCTGGTCGCTCGTGTGGTTCATGACGAGGTCGGTGATGACCCGGATGCCGCGGGCGTGCGCCTGGGAGACGACCTCCTGGAAGTCGGGCAGCGTGCCGAACTCGGGCAGCACCGCCGTGTAGTCGGCGATGTCGTAGCCGCCGTCCCGCAGGGGAGAGGCGTAGAAGGGCGGCAGCCACAGGCAGTCGACCCCGAGCCACTGGAGGTAGTCCAGCCGCTGGATGAGCCCGGTGAAGTCGCCCGAGCCGGTCCCGTTGGAGTCGCCGAAGGCGCGGACCAGCACCTCGTAGAACACCGCCGTCCGGAACCACTCGGGGTCGTGCTTGAGCCCCGGCTGGGCGAGGTTGAGCCCCTGCATCAGTACCTCCGCACCGCGATGACGTGGGCCGGCTCGGCCTCCGGCCCGAGGCGCACGTAGTTGTGCTCCCCCCAGTGCCACTGTGCGCCCGTGAGGAGGTCCTCCGCGAGGAAGCCGTCGTGGAAGTCCAGGCCCAGCGCCGGCATGTCGAGGTGGAGCGTCGACTCGCGGGTGCTGTGCGGGTCGAGGTTCGCGACGACGACGACCACGTCGTCCCGGCCGTCGGGCAGGACTCGCCGCTTGGAGAACGCGATGATGTTCTCGTCGTCGACGTGGTGGAAGACGATGTTGCGCAGCCACTGCAGAGCCGGGTGGGCGCGACGGATCTCGTTCAGGCGCGTGAGGTACCCGGCCAGTGACTGGCCCTCCTTGGCGCCGCCCGGCTCGTAGTCCTCCCAGCGCCGGTCGCGGTACTGGTACTTCTCGTTGTCGATCTGCTCCTCGGCTCCCGGCCGGGCGACGTGCTCGATGAGCTCGTAGCCGGCGTAGATGCCGTAGGTGGGGACGAGCGTTGCCGCGAGCGCGGCACGCACCTTCCAGGCGGCCGGGCCGCCGAACTGCATGTAGGGCGTGAGGATGTCGTGCGTCGTGGGCCAGAACGACGGACGCATGTATGCCGCGGCGTCACCGGAGAGCTCGCGCAGGTACTCCTCGAGCTCCCACTTCTGGTTGCGCCAGGCGTAGTAGGTGTAGGACTGCTGGAACCCGACCTTCGCGAGGGTGTGCATCATCGCGGGCTTGGTGAAGGCCTCCGCCAGCCAGATCACCTCGGGGTAGTCGCGGCCGACGTCGGCGATCAGCCACTGCCAGAACTCCACCGGCTTGGTGTGGGGGTTGTCGACGCGGAAGATCCGGACGCCGTGGTCGAGCCACACCTGGATGACCCTGCGCATCTCGGCGTAGGCGCCCTCGGGGTCGTTGTCGAAGTTGAGAGGGTAGATGTCCTGGTACTTCTTGGGGGGGTTCTCGGCGTAGGCGATGGTGCCGTCGGCCCGGGTGGTGAACCACTCCGGGTGCTTCTCGACGTAGGGATGGTCGGGGGAGGCCTGGAGGGCGAGGTCCATGGCGACCTCGAGCCCGTGCCGCTGCGCCTCGGCCACGAAGAAGTCGAAGTCCTCGAAGGTGCCGAGGTCCGGGTGGATCGAGTCGTGGCCACCGGCCGGCGAGCCGATCGCGTAGGGGCTCCCCGGGTCGTCCGGCCCTGCCCCCAGGCTGTTGTTCGGGCCCTTCCGGGCCGTGGTGCCGATCGGGTGCACCGGGGTGAGGTAGACGACGTCGAAGCCCATGCCGGCGATCGCGGGCAGGCGCTTCGCCGCGGTGCGGAGGGTGCCGGTGGTCCACGCGCCGGTCTCCGGGTCGCGTCGCGCTCCCTCGGAGCGGGGGAAGATCTCATACCACGCGCCGTAGAGCGCGCGCTCGCGCTCGACGAGCAGGGGGTGCTCCGGCGAGGGCGTGACGTAGTCGCGCAGAGGCCGGGCGGCCAGCTCGGCGCGCACGGCGGGGTCGAGGCCGGCGTGCAGGCGCGCCTGGGCCGGTCGGTCGCTGTCGCGCAGGCCCGCGACGGCGTCGCGGAGCGGCCGGGCCTGCTCGATCGTCCGGTCGACCTCCTCGACGGCGCGCTCGAGCAGCCGGGCGCCCTCCTCGAGCATGAGCTCGGTGTCGACGCCGGCGTTGACCTTGATCGTGGCGTCGTGCTCCCAGGTGCCGTAGGGGTCCGACCAGCCCTCGACCCGGTAGGACCACCAGCCGGTGCGGTCGGCGCTCACCTCGCCCTCCCACGCGTTGAGCCCCGGGTTGGTCGAACGCATCGGCAGGACGGTCTCGGTGCCCTCCGGAGCGGTGAGCACCACGGAGGCGTTGACGGCGTCGTGTCCCTCGCGGAGGACGGTCGCCCTGACCGTGAACACCTCGTCGACCACGGACTTCGCCGGCCGTGCGCCGCAGTCGACGACCGGTGCGACGCCCTCCACCGGGATCCGGCCGATGGGATGCTGGGGTGGGCTGCTCACGGGAGCCGGCGCGCCACTCGGGCGTGCCCCCGTGCCGCTGACGTCGGGAGAGTCGGGTGTCGTGGTCGGTGGGGTCGCCGTCACGCGGACGACGCTACCGGGTTTGCTCGTTCACGCACTCCTGGGGGCGCCGCCCGTCCGGAGCGTGAAACCGGCATGAAAGCGCTGCAAGAAGCCGACAGTTGGACCGTCGGCGTGACCTATGATGACCCCTCGTGAAGGCCATCCGTCGCTTCAGCGTCCGCACCGTCCTCCCCGAGCCCATCGCGGCGCTCGGGGAGCTCGCCAGCAACCTGCGCTGGTCGTGGCACCCCCCGACCCGGGACCTGTTCGAGCGCATCGACGCCGAGCGCTGGCGCGCCGTGCGCAAGGACCCGGTCCGACTGCTGTCGCGGCTCACGCCACGCGAGCTCAGGGAGCTGGCGGCTGACTCGGCGTTCGTCGCGGCCGTCGGCGAGGCCAAGGCCGACCTCGACCGCTACCTCACCGAGCCGCGCTGGTACCAGGCGTGGGCGCAGGAGGTGGAGGGCGGGGCGCCCCGGTCCATCGCCTACTTCAGCCCCGAGTTCGGCATCACCGAGGTGCTGCCCCAGTACTCCGGTGGTCTCGGCATCCTCGCCGGTGACCACCTCAAGAGCGCGTCCGACCTCGGGGTCCCGATCGTCGGCGTCGGCCTGTTCTACAAGACCGGCTACTTCAAGCAGAGCCTCAACCGCGACGGGTGGCAGCAGGAGACCTACCCCGTCCTCGACCCCGACGGGCTGCCGCTGTCGATGCTGCGCGAGGAGGACGGCACCCCGTGCGTCATCACGCTCGAGCTCCCGGGGGGCCGCGAGCTGCGCGCCCACGTGTGGAAGGCGCAGGTCGGCCGCGTGCCACTGCTGCTCCTCGACTCGGACGTGCAGGCCAACGACGACGCCGCCCGCAACGTCACCGACCGTCTCTACGGCGGCGGCGGCGAGCAGCGCCTCCAGCAGGAGATGCTCCTCGGCATCGGCGGCGTGCGCGCCCTGCGGCTCTGGTCGCGCCTCACCGGTGCGCCCGCGCCAGACGTCTACCACACCAACGAGGGCCACGCCGGCTTCCTCGGCGTCGAGCGGATCCACGAACTGGCGACCACCGCAGGGCTGGACTTCGACGAGGCTCTCGAGGCCGTGCGCGCCGCCACCGTGTTCACGACCCACACCCCGGTCCCCGCCGGCATCGACCGGTTCGGGGCCGAGCTGATCGAGCTGTACTTCGGCGGTGAGCAGGCGGTCAAGGGCGTGCCGGTCGAGCGCCTGCTGCGCCTCGGGGCCGAGGACTACCAGGGCGGCGAGCCCGGCGTCTTCAACATGGCCGTCATGGGGCTCCGGCTCGCCCAGCGCGCCAACGGGGTCTCGCAGCTCCACGGAGTCGTCAGCCGGGAGATGTTCGACGGCCTGTGGCCCGGGTTCGACGACGAGGAGGTGCCGATCACGAGCATCACCAACGGCGTGCACGCGCCGACGTGGGTCGACCGGCGCGTCTACGAGCTCGCCGACACGTTCCTCGGCACGACGCACCTCGAGCGCGACAACGCCTGGGAGCGGATCGCCGGCGTCCCCCGCGAGGCCGTCTGGGCCACGAAGCGCGACCTGCGGGAGCAGCTCGTCGTCGAGGCCCGCCGCCGCACGCGCTCCTCCTGGGCGAAGCGGGGCGCCAGCCCCGCCGAGCTCGGCTGGGTCGACGACATCCTCGACCCCGACGTCCTGACGATCGGCTTCGCCCGGCGCGTGCCGACGTACAAGCGGCTGACGCTCATGCTGCGCGACCCCGAGCGGCTCAAGCGCCTCCTGCTCGACGAGGAGCGCCCCATCCAGCTCGTCATCGCCGGCAAGGCCCACCCCGCCGACGAGACCGGCAAGCAGCTCATCCAGCAGATGGTCCGCTTCGCCGACGACCCCGAGATCCGGCACCGGATCGTCTTCCTGCCCAACTACGACATCGCCATGGCGCAGTACCTCTACCCGGGCTGCGACGTGTGGCTCAACAACCCGCTGCGGCCGTTCGAGGCGTGCGGCACCTCCGGGATGAAGGCCGCCCTCAACGGCGGCCTCAACCTCTCGATCCTCGACGGCTGGTGGGACGAGTGGTACGACGGCCGGAACGGCTGGGCCATCCCGACTGCTGATGGCATCGAGGACCCGGAGCGTCGAGACGACCTGGAGGCGGCAGCGCTCTACGACCTCATCGAGAACTCCGTCGCTCCGCGGTTCTACGACCGTGACGGCGAGGGGCTCCCGCAGAACTGGATCTCGATGATGACCCACACCCTGTCGACCCTCGGGCCTAAGGTGCTGGCCAACCGGATGGTCCGTGACTACACCACGCGGCTCTACGGCCCGGCTGCCAGGGCCGGCTGGGCGCTCAACGGCGCGACGTTCGACGGGGCCCGGGAGCTCGCGGCATACGTGGAGAAGGTGCGCGGCGCGTGGAGTGGCGTCCACGTCGACCACGTGGAGTCCTCCGGCGTCTCGGACTCCCCTCAGGTGGGCGAGACCCTCACCGTCCGTGCCTACGTCTCGCTCGGCACCCTCACCCCCGAGGATGTCGACGTGCAGGTGGTCCACGGCCAGGCCGAGGACTCCGACGACCTCGCCGACGTCGACGCCCAGTCCCTCGACCTCGCGGAGACCTACGAGGCCGGCCGTTTCCAGTTCGCGGGCGAGCTCTCGCTCGCGCGGACCGGATCCTTCGGCTACACCGTCCGCATCCTGCCGCAGCACGCCGGACTGGCGAGCTCGAGCGAGCTCGGCCTGGTGGCCAACGCCTGACCGTCCCTCGGCGCCGGCGCCGGCAGCGCCCGCGGCGGCCCTCCGACCACCCGGGACATGCCGCTGACCCCACCCTTGGTGGGCGGGGTGTGGGGCGGGGTCATCGTCGTGGAGGTCCCGAGCCCGGAGCCCCGTCCGCGCCGCCACGATCGACGCCGCCGTCATCACCGGTCCCATTCGACCCGCACCCGCCGGGACCGCTCGCACGCCAGCCACGGGACGCGCGCCAGTCAGCGACCCGGTCGTCGTAAGACCCGGAGGTGAGGTCCCAGTGCACGGCGGGGCCGTTGGGGCCGTCGAGGACCTGACCGGCGTAGCGGTGGTGGTGCACGACGCTGTGGTGCGCCCGGCACAGCAGCGCG
>JAICIN010000141.1 GCA_025924375.1 Dermatophilaceae bacterium
GAACGCGCGAGGCCCCGACGCCGACGAACATCTCGACGAAGTCCGAGCCGGAGATGGTGAAGAACGGGACCTCGGCCTCACCGGCGACGGCGCGGGCCAGCAGCGTCTTGCCGGTGCCGGGCTGGCCGTAGAGCAGGACGCCCTTGGGGATCTTGGCGCCGACCGCCAGGAACTTGGCGGGCTCGGCGAGGAACTCCTTGATCTCGTGGAGCTCCTCGACCGCCTCGTCGACGCCCGCGACGTCGGCGAAGGTGACCTTGGGGGTGTCCTTGCTCGCGAGCTTCGCGCGGGACTTCCCGAACTGCATGACCCGGGAGCCGCCGCCCTGCATCTGGTTCATGAGGAACCAGAAGAGCCCGAGCAGGATGATGATCGGGAGCAGCGAACCGAGCATGGTCAGCAGCGGGTTCGACTCCTTGACGACCTGGTCGAAGCCGCCCGGCGGCAGGTCGTCGTGGAGGAGCTTGATGATGCCGGGCCCGGCTGCCTCGACGTACTGGGTGCGGACCTTCGTCGCGTCCTTGACGCTGTCGCCCTGGGAGTAGGTCTCACCCTTCTTCAGGACGAGGTCGAGCACCTCGTTGTTGGTGACGGTGGCCGACTGCACCTTGTGCTGGGCGAGCAGCTGCTCGGCCGCCGAGGTGTCGATGCGCGCATAGCCGCCGTTGTCGCTGAAGGAGAACACCATGAGGGTCGCCGCGACGACGACCACGACCCAGAACAGGGGGGTCCGGAGGATGCGCTTGAGGTTCATGTGTGTAGCGGAGCTGGCCGCCCCGTGCCTCCTGATCGATCAGCCGATGCGCCGGCCCCTCGGGCTCGGCGGTGTGACGACGGTACACCGGGCGGGTTGCCGTCATCCTGCTGCTCAACGCGCCACCCGGCGCCCGTGTTCCGGTGCGTCGTCGCGCCGTTGTCGTACCCCGACGGGTCAGGAGTAGACGTGGGCCGCGAGGGTGCCGACGTCGCGCAGGTTGCGGTACTGCTCGTCGTAGTCCAGCCCGTAGCCGACGACGAACTCGTTGGGGATGTCGAACCCGACCCAACGCACGTCGATGTCCACCTTGGCCGCCTCGGGCTTGCGCAGGAGGGTGCAGATCTCGACGGACGCGGGCGAGCGCGACTCGAGGTTGGAGCGGATCCACGAGAGCGTGAGGCCCGAGTCGACGATGTCCTCGACGATGAGCACGTGCCGGCCGGTGATGTCCGTGTCGAGGTCCTTGAGGATCCGCACCACACCGGACGACTTGGTCCCGGAGCCGTAGGACGACACCGCCATCCAGTCCATCGGCGCGGTGCCGGGAAGTGCGCGCATGAGGTCGGCAATGACCATGACGGCGCCCTTGAGGACGCCGACGAGCAGGACGTCCTTGCCCTCGTACTCCGCCCAGATCTCCGCGGCCAGCTCCTCGAGGCGCCGCTGGATCTCCTCCTCGGTGATGAGGACCTTCTCGAGGTCCCCTCCCATGTGCGCGGCGTCCACGGGCTCACTCCTGACGGGTCGGCGGCGGTGCGGGGCGATCGGGGTGCGAGGCCATTCAACCGGAAGGGCGCCGGCCGACGTGCACCCGGCCGCCGGAACGGCGGACCAGCAGGTGCCCCGGCACGAAGACGGGGCCCTGTCCCCTCCAGTCCGTCAGGAGCGCGTCGCACGCGTCGACGTGGCGTGAGGAGAGCGCGCCGGCGGGGGAGCCCGCGGCCGTGAGGAGGCGGCGCCACACGCGCGTCCGGACCGCACGGGGCTGTGCGAGCAGGCCGGCCACGTCCCACGGCGCGACGCCCAGCTCCGCGGCGGCAGTGGCCGCGAGGGCGTCGAGGTGGTCGGCGTCCTCCCGCAGCTGCTCGGCACTGCGTGCCAGCGCGGCGGGGACCCCGGGCCCGAGCGTCGCCCGCAGCTCACCGAGGAGGGCACGCACCCGCGCGCGTGCGTATGCCGGGTCGGCGTTGTGCGGGTCGGCCCACGCTTCCAGCCCGGTCGCCGCGCAGGCGGCCACGGTCGTGTCCCGGCCCACGCCCAGGAGCGGACGGACGAAGCGGCCGCGACGGGCCGGCATACCGGAGAGGGAGCGGGCTCCCGAGCCGCGGAGGAGCCCCAGGAGGACCTGCTCGGCCTGGTCGTCGCGGGTGTGCCCGAGCAGGACGAGCGCCGCGGCGTGCCGGTCGGCGGCCTCCTCGAGCGCCGCGTAGCGGGCGGTGCGCGCCGCGGCCTCGGGGCCGTCATCTGTGGGGCCGACGTCCACGCAGGCGACCTCGACGGGGGCGAGTCCGAGGCCGGTGCACTGGTCGGCGGCGCGCTCCGCCACCTCGGCCGAGCCCTCCTGGAGCCCGTGGTCGACGACGACCGCACCGGCGCGCAGCCCGGCCCTCGGCGCCTCGAACGCGGTCGCCGCCGCCAGGGCGAGGGAGTCGGCGCCGCCGCTGCACGCGACGAGCACGAGCGAGCCGGGCGCGGTGTCGCGCAGGGCGGCGCGGACGGCGAGCCGGGTCCGCGCGACGGCCGGGTGCGGCCCGGTCACCGCGGGGTCACCCGTGGACGCGGTCGACCCACGTCTCGGGCTGCTCGATCTCCTTGGGCCGCGGCAGGGTCTCGGGCGAGGTCCACACGGCGTTGAAGCCGTCGACGCCCACCCGGTCGACGACGGCGCGCACGAACACCGCTCCGTCGCGGTACTGGCGCATCTTCGCCTCGAGCCCGAGGAGCCGGCGCAGCAGCCGGTCGAAGGCCCCGACGCCCCTGCGCCTCGCGTCGAACCTGGCCCGGATGTCGGCGACCGAGGGGATGACCTGGGGACCGACCTCGTCCATGACGACGTCGGCGTGGCCCTCGAGCAGGGACATGACGGCGGTCATCTCGGCCAGCCGCTCGCGCTGCTCGGGGGTGGCGATGAGGTCGGCGAGGCCGGCTCCGCCGCTGCGCAGCACGTCGGGGACCTGGCGGACCACCCGCTGCAGGGTGTCCTGGATGGCGTCGGGGTCCGGCATGAGCTCGGTGGCGAGCGAACGGGCGCGCTCGACCATGTGGTCGCGCAGCCACGGCACGGCGGTGAACTGCACCCGGTGGGTCTCCTCGTGCATGCAGACCCAGAGCCGGAAGTCGCGCGGGTCGACGGAGAGCTCCCGCTCGACCTGGACGACGTTGGGGGCCACGAGGAGGAGCTGCGGCGTGCCGCCCGGAGCGAGGTCGTACTGCCCGAGCACCTTGCTCGCCATGAAGGCGAGCAGTGCACCGGCCTCGCCGCCGGTCACCTTGCCGCCCACCGCTGCCGTGGCACCGGTGGCCGCTCGGGGACGCTTCTCGATGAGGGTCGCGAAGACGGGGTCCATGAGGGCGCTCATCGAGTCGGCGTTGACGCCGATCCAGGTCGGCCGGTCGACGACGACCGGCGGCGGCGCCGAGCCGGGGGCGTGGAGCCGCGCGGTCTCGGCGACCGGAGCGGCGGCCCGCTCGGCGGCGGACCGGATCGCCGCCACCACCGCGCGCGCCTCCTCAGGGCTGACGGCGGGCCCCGGCGCGACGATCCGCGCACCGGCGGCCTTCGCGAACTGCCAGTCGACGTAGCCGCGCACCGTGGCACCGGTCGGGTTCGGCATCCTCATCCCCTCACCGTAGGTCAGCTGCACCCGCAGCCGCCGAGCGCGGCCACGAAGCGGTCCAACGCGGCCCGCGCCTCGAGCGTTCCCACTCCCGGCGGGACCCGGTCGGCCAGCACGGCGTAGGTGAGCACCCTGCCGTCGCGGTCGACGAGGGTGCCCGCGAGCGCGCTCACACCCGTGAGGGTGCCGGTCTTGGCGCGCGCCACACCGGCGACGAGGTGGGTGGCGGGCTTGTCGAACCTGTCGTGGAGCGTGCCGGTGAGCCCGGCGACGGGCAGCTCGGCGAGCGTGTCGGTCATCGAGGGCACCGTGCCGTTGGCGCCGAGCGCCATGACGTCGCCGAGGACCCTGGCAGGCACGGCCTGGCCGGCGCTGAGCCCGCACGTGTCCTTGAGGACGACACCGGTGAGGTCGACGCCGAGCCGGGTGAGCGCGGCGCGGACGAAGGCCACCGAGCCGGCGAACGTGGCAGGGTGGCCCGAGCCGACCGCGGCCTGGCGGGCGAGGCCCTCGGTGAGGGCGTTGTCGCTGTCGTCGAGCGCGAGCGCCAGCACGTCACCCAGCGGGGCGGACTCCACCCGACCGAGCTCCGCCGCACCGGGGGGCGCCGCCCGGTGCCAGGTGGCCTCCGGCTCGAGCCTCGCGGTCACGCCGAGCCTCTTCAGCGCCGTGACGAAGGCGCTGGCCACCTGCGTCTCGGGTCGCGGGGGTGACGGGTGGCCCGGTCGTGGGCGCTGGCCGGCGAGGCCCACCATGGCGACGCCCTGGGTGTAGCCGGCCTGCACGTCGGCCAGGTTCCACGTGGGGGCGTAGCGCGGCCCCGCGGCATACGTGAGGTCGAGCCGCAGGCTCACGCTCGCGGGACGTGGCGACGGGAGCGCGGCCACCACCTGGCTCGCCAGGTCGGCCAGGCCAGCGCGACCCTCGACGGAGGTGGGGCTGCCGTGGCCGGTCGCGAGCATGGTGTCGCCACCGGCGACGAGGACGAGCTCGGTGGGGCCGGCGCCCTGGACGACTCGCGTGGCCATGGTGCTCTGCGGGTCGAGCGTGGAGCCGACGGCCAGGGCCGTCAGCAGCTTCTGCGTGGAGGCGGCGACCCGGGGGCGCGCGGCGTCCACGTCGAGGAGGTGCTCGCCGGTGAACGCGTCGCGCACCGTCACCCCGACGGAGCGGCCGAGACCGGGGTCGTGGAGCGCCGCGGCGAGCCGGGCGGCGACCGCGGCCCGCCGCGGCAGCGGCGCGGTGGCCGCCGCAGCCGTCAGTGGGACGGCGCTCGCGACCGTGGTGGGGACAGGGACGGGGACGGCGGCCGTGTCGCCGGGCGCGGGCGGGGCGACGGGCGAGGCCGCCGGCGGGCGGTCCCGGGTGAGGAAGCCCGGCACCACGTCGTAGACGTCGAGCGCCAGGTAACCGACCGCCACCACGGCCACGGCGAGCAGCGCGGCGAGGAGACGACGCACTCGACCCCCTCGGCGCCGGCTTGCGTGGATGCGGAACACTTGGGCGCGAGCCTAGGACACCTGCCCGGGCACCGGAGAAGGGGCTGCCGCATGGAGTTCGACGTCACCATCGAGATCCCGCAGGGACACCGCAACAAGTACGAGGTGGACCACGAGACCGGCCGGATCCGGCTCGACCGCATGCTCTTCACGTCGACCCGCTACCCCGCCGACTACGGCTACGTCGAGGACAGCCTCGGCGAGGACGGCGACCCGCTCGACGCCCTCGTCCTCCTCGACGAGCCGACCTGGCCCGGGTGCCTCGTGCGGGCGCGGCCCATCGGCATGTTCCACATGCGTGACGAGGCCGGTGGTGACGACAAGATCCTCTGCGTGCCGGCCGGCGACCCGCGGCAGAAGGACATCGTCGACCTCGAGGACGTCAACAAGTTCGACCGGCTCGAGATCCAGCACTTCTTCGAGACCTACAAGGACCTCGAGCCCGGCAAGTCCGTCGAGGGCGCCCACTGGGCCGGCCGGGAGGAGGCCGAGGAGTGCGTGCGGGAGGCGCTCCAGCGGGCCAAGGATGCCGGCATGACCACGGCGCGGTGGACCATGCCGCACCACCCCGAGCGCAGCGACGCCAAGCCGCCGACCGACGCCTGAGGGCGGCTCCGCCCAGCCGCCGACCGACGCCTGAGGGCGGCTCCGCCCAGCCGCTGCCGGGTGAGGAGCGGCCGGGTGAGGAGCGGCCGGGTCGGCCTGCCGCGTGAGGAGCGGCCGGGTCAGGGGCGTCCGCCGTACGGCAGCAGGTCGGAGCGGTAGATGCTGGCGTACCGCACGACGGCACCGGTGTGCGGCGCCTCGATCATCTGGCCCCCGCCGACGTAGAGGCCGACGTGGTGGCTGGTCGGGCCGCTGGAGCCGTAGAACACGAGGTCGCCCGGGCGCAGCTCGCTGACCGGCACGCGGGACGTCTCGTCCCACTGCGAGCCCGTGTAGTGCGAGAGGTAGACCCCTGCCTGCCGCCAGGCCATGAGGGTCAGGCCCGAGCAGTCGTAGCCGGTCGGCCCCTCACCACCCCAGATGTAGGGCTTGCCGAGCTGCGCCTGCGCGTAGGCGATGACGGCGCCGACGCCGCCCTACGGCGCCGGGGCCGGCGGCGCCGGCTGCGAGGGCGCGGGCTGCGCCGGGGGTGTGTTGGCGCCTGCGGCGGCCTGCTGGGCCGCCGCCTGCCGGGCCTGCTCCTCCGCCCGCTGCGCCGCAGCCGCCTGCGCAGCCGCCTCGGCCTGAGC
>JAICIN010000142.1 GCA_025924375.1 Dermatophilaceae bacterium
CGGGTGCGGCTGTGGGTGGACCGGTCGTTCACCATCAAGGGCAGCGGCACGGTCGTCACGGGCACCCTGGGGGAGGGGACGATCCGGGTCGGTGAGGAGCTGGAGGTCGACGGCAGGCGAGCGCGGGTGCGCGGCCTGCAGTCGCTGGAGAAGCCGCACGACGAGGTGCGCGCGGTGGCACGCGTCGCCGTCAACCTCGCGGGCCTGGGGGCCGAGGAGATCCGACGGGGCGACGCCCTGCTGACACCGGCCGCGTGGCCGCTCACCTCGACCCTCGACGCGAGGGTGGGCGCCGACCCGCACAAGCTGCCCTCGCGGGCGATGCTCCACGTCGGCACGGCCGCGCTCGAGGCCCGGATCCGCCCGCTCTCGGAGGACGTCGTCCGGCTCACCCTCGCCCGGCCGGTGCCGGTCCGTGCCGGCGACCGGGCGATCCTGCGCGACCCCGGACAGCAGCAGATCGCCTCGGGGGTCCTCGTCGTGGACGCCGACCCGCCGGGGTTCACGCGGCGGGGTGCCGCCGCCCAGCGCGGCCACGAGCTCGCCACGGCGACGGGCGCCCCCGACCTCGCCACCGAGGTGGGCCGCCGGCACGCGATGCGCCGCGGTGACGCTGCAGCCCTCGGCCTCGACATCGACGACCAGGCGCTCGCGCGGACCTCGGGCGTCGTCACCGAGGGTGACTGGCTGGTCAGCGAGGAGTCGTGGCACGTCTGGGGAAAGGCGCTCGAGGACGCGCTCCACCGCCACGTCGCCGACCACGCGCTCGACCCGACGCTCACGCTGGAGGCGGCACGCTCCGCCGCAGGCATCCCCGACCGCCGGCTCGTCGCCCCGATCGCGCGCGATGCCGGCCTCGACGTCGCCGACGGCCGCCTGGCGCTGCCCGGGGTCACCGCCAGGCTCAGCGAACGCGCCGAGAAGGCGCTCGAGGAGATCGAGCGTCGGCTCCGCGAGGCGCCGTTCGCCGCCCCGGAGCAGCCCGACCTCGACGACGCGGGCCTGGGCCCGCGCGAGCTGGGCGCGGTGACCCGCGCGGGCCGGTTCATCCGCCTCGACGCCGACGTCCTCCTCCTGCCCGACGCGCCGGCCCTGGCCATGCGGCGCCTCGCCGCCCTCGACCAGCCGTTCACCACGAGCGACGCCCGCGCCGCGCTGGGCACCACCCGCCGCGTCGCCATCCCGCTGCTGGAGCACCTCGACGCCCGCGGCTGGACCCGCCGCATCGACGCCAACCACCGCGAGGTCCGGCGCTGACCGGCTCGGCAACGACACGGGTCGGTCAGGCGGGTGCCGAGGGAGACGGCGACGCGGGTCACGAGGCCGTTCGAGCGAGGCGGCCCTTTGCCAGCTCAGCGCCGCTTCGCCCTCGGCCCGTTCCACAGCTGCGGCGACCCGTCACCGAACACGAGCTCCGGCTCCTTCTCGAGGAACCCGGCCAGCCGCCCGGCCGCCTCACCGACGGCCGCGCGCTCGACCCGGCCGCAGCCAGGGGCGAGGTGCGCCTCGACCCGCACCCGTGACCCGGTGACCGCCCTCTTCCACAGCCCGACGTTGCGGTGCCCGACGACCACCGGTGCCCAGAACGGGTCGCGCGTCTCCTGCGCCGGATGCCCCTGCGCGACAGGGAAGTCGAGCAGCGGATAGGTCAGCGTGACCTCGTCATAGACCGGCAGCAGGTATGCCGGGTGCTCGGCCGTCGTCCGCGCCGGCACGTCCGGGTCCCACCACAGCCGCTGCCCGTCCACCTCCGCCGACTCGAGCCGGTCGCCGACCTCGGCCAGCGCCGACCGGCAGTCGGACTGGGTGAGCGAGGACCACCGGCAGAAGTCCTTCACGGACGCGGGCCCGGGCCCCGCGAAGAACCGCAGCACGAGCTCCACCAGGGACTCCTCCCGCGTGCGCGACGGACCCGGCGGCACGACCTCGTCGACGAGCGCGTAGGTGTGCTGGCCACCCCTCGTCGGACCGGAGCACACCAGGCCTCGCAGCTCCGCGAGCAGCAGCACGTGCCCGAGCTGCTGGCCTGCAGCCACCGGAGACCCCCTCTCGGCGAACTGCACACCGATCTCTGCACGCGTCCGAAACCGATGGTCGCGCAAGAGCTCTGCCAGCAGCTCGAGGGCTGCGCCGACCACCCGCGGGTCGTCGAGACCGAGCTGCCGGTGCCGCGCCGCCATCGACGGCTCCACGCGAGACGAGGTGAGCGCGAGGATCCACCGCAGGTCCTCGGGTGCGACGAAGTGCCACGTCGGCCGCAGGATGTGGGTGCGCAGGAAGGCGCCGCGGTCGTGCTCGGCCAGCACCGCGGCATACGTGTCGGCGCGTGAGCGCATCCCCAGCGAGAAGAACGCATGGTCGCGCTCCTGGCTCTGCACGCACGTGAGCAGGCGCACCACGTCGCCCGCGCGCCGCAGCGGGGCGGATGACAGCCGCTGGGTGGCCAGGCGGCGCCGGAGCACCCACGAAGCGTCCATGGGCCCATGCTGTCGGACGGCACCGACACGGCGCCGGAGGTCCGGGCGAGAACTTTCGGCCACTCGCCCGACATTCCAGGCTCCGGGCGAGGTCCTCCCGCCAACTTTCGGCCACTCGCCCGAGCCTCACCCCTGCGGCGACGGAGGGGCGCCGGTGTGATGTGCTCGGCCCATGGACTACGGCCACGAGCTCGCCTTCGGCACGTTCATCACCCCGACGGCCCAGCAGCCGCAGCAGGCCGTCACCCTCGCCCAGCTGACCGAGCGTGCCGGCCTCGACCTGGCGACGTTCCAGGACCACCCCTACCAGCCGGCGTTCCTCGACACGTGGACGCTGCTCTCCTTCGCGGCCGCCCGCACGGAGCGGATCGCGCTCGCGCCCAACGTCGCCAACCTCCCGCTGCGCCCGCCGGCCGTCCTCGCCCGCGCTGCTGCCAGCCTCGACCTGCTCAGCGAGGGGCGCTTCTCCCTGGGCCTCGGCGCGGGCGGGTTCTGGGACCCGATCGCGGCGATGGGCGGCCCGCGCCGGACGCCCGGCGAGGCCGTCGAGGCGCTCGAGGAGGCCATCGACGTCATCCGGCAGACCTGGGACACCGGCACGAGGGGAGGGGTGCGGGTCGAGGGCAGGCAGTACCAGGTCAGGGGCGCCAAGCGCGGCCCCGAGCCGGCCCACCGCATCCCGATCTGGGTCGGCGCCTACAAGCCCCGCATGCTGCGCCTCGTCGGCCGCCTCGCCGACGGCTCACTGCCGAGCATGGGCTACCTCGGCAGGCCCGAGCAGCTCGGCGAGATGAACGACGTCATCGACGAGGCGGCCGTGCGCGCGGGCCGGGACCCGCGCGACATCCGCCGGCTGCTCAACATCGGCCCCGGCGACGCTGCCCCCGAGCTCCTCGCCGAGCTCGCCCTCGCCTACGGCGTCTCGACCTTCATCCTCGGCAGCGACGACCCGGGCACCATCGAGGCGTTCGGTGCGGAGGTCGCCCCGGCGGTCCGCGAGCTCGTGGCCGGCGAACGCACCGGCACGACTGAGGGCCGGCCCGCGACGCCCGTCGACGTCACGAGCTCCACCGCGCGCGCCGACGAGGCGGCGGGCCTGCCGTCCGACCTGGGCGTCGTGCCCACCCCCGACACCGGGGGGCGCCTGAGCGACCGTATGCCGTGGGACGAGTCCACCCGGCCGCGCGCCGCGGTGCCGGCGGACCCGGCATACACGCGTCAGGGACGCATGGTGAGCCAGCACCTCATCGACGTCCACGACTCGCTCCGCGCCGAGCTCGCGAAGCTCCGCGACATCGTCGACCAGGTCGTGCGGGGAGCGCTGGGGATTGGGGAGGCTCGCTCGAGCATCAACGCGATGACCTTGCGGCAGAACGACTGGACGCTCGGCACCTACTGCCAGTCCTACTGCCGCTTCGTCACCGGGCACCACTCTCTGGAGGACACCGGGATCTTCCCGCACCTGCGCGCGAGCGACGCCGGTCTCGCGCCGGTGCTCGACCGGCTCCAGGAGGAGCACCTCGCCATCCACGACGTCATCGAGGCCGTCGACCGGGCCCTCGTCGAGATGGTCGCGAACCCGGGCGACCACACCGCCCTCGTGGCCGCCGTCGACCTGATGACCGACACGATGCTCTCGCACCTGGCCTACGAGGAGCGGGAGCTCGTCGAGCCGCTGGCGCGCTACGGGATGTACGCGGGCCAGCTCTGAGGCACCCACGTCAGCAGTAGGCGCGTCGGCGGCTCAGCGCCGCGAGAGCAGGTGCGTCCAGCGGATCGCCGACGTGTCACCGGCGTGGCTCACCGCCGCCGGGTCGACCACCATCGCGCCCGTCGAGGGGGCGACCAGCGTGGGGTGGCCGGCGAGGACCTTGTAGGTCGCGCCGGTAGGCCCGGCCTTGATGAGCGCGCCGTCCGCGGGACGGTAGAGCAGGTGGTTGTACGGCGACGCCGAGCCCGCCCGGTCGATGGCCAGCTGGTCGACGGTGACGTAGGGCTTCGCGCCGCCGACCGGGATCCACGAGCTGACGAAAACCGGTGCGCCACCGACGATCTGGTAGACCTCGCCGCGCTGGGCGCCCCTGATGAACGTGCCGTTCGCCGGCCGCAGCGGCAGCTTGGGCAGGGTCGTGCTCGACACCAGGAACGTCGGCTTCGTCCCGCCGAACCCGGTCCACGTGGAGATGAAGACCGGCGCCCTGCCGACGAGCCGGAAGGCCTGGCCGGTCTCGCGCACCTTGATGAAGGTGCCGGAGGGCGGCGGCTGGTAGCCCTGGTCCTTGAAGTGGATGAAGTTGCTCGGCCAGTTGCGGTCGCCGACGGAGAGCTTCATCCGGGAGGAGTACCCGCTCCACGCCGAGTCCGAGACGACGATGTAGCTGCTCGTGACCTCCTCGACGTAGCCCACGTGCCCGTAGGTCGGGGCGTAGACGCTGCCGTAGTTCCACTGCGCGATGGAGCCGATCGCGGGCGTGCGGTTCACGAGGAACCCGCGCCGCTTGGCGTTGGTGGCCCAGCTCCCGGCGTTGCCCATCGCGCTCTGCTGGGCGACGCCGTTCTTGCGCAGGCGGTAGGCGACGTAGTTCACGCAGTTGTTGCCGCTCGAGCTCACGGGATAGCCCCACACGGACGTCCCCGCGTAGCCCGAGAACGAGATGCAGGCGACCGAGTAGGCCTTGCACTCGCGGACGAAGCCCACCGCCTGCGCGGGTGCCTCCGACGTCGCGAGGACCGCGGTGAGGGTCAGCGCGAGCGTCGCGAGGGAGGCGAGCGCGCGCCGGAGGCGGGGACGGCCGGCGGCGTTCGGGCCGGCGGGGCGGTGGGTGGTCGGGGGAGTCGTCGGTATGCCGTGGGCACGGGTGAGCTGCGGACGCATGGCTTCCTGGGGTCGGGGGTCCCCGGCGGCGTGCAGTCGTGCGGTCACGGTGCCAGGGGGCGGGCCGTAGACAGGGTGACCGACGACTGAGCCGCTTGTCCGGTATGCCGGAAAAGAACGCCGTTGTGATTCGCCGTGCCGTGCTCAGCGGCGCGGGCGCGCCTCCCCCGAACGGTGGAGTCAGGCCATGAGCCGCTTGCCCTTGAAGGTGCCGTCCTGGGTGTCGAGGACCGTCATCAGGTCGCTGGCGTAGACCGTGACGGTGAAGGTGCCGCTCAGCATGCCGTCGTGCAGCATTCCCCACACCTGGAGGCGGATCACGACACCGGGCTGGTCCGGCGTGGGGCCTGCCGACCCGCCCCACATCGTGGCCTTGAAGCGGTTGCTCCACGAAGTCCAGGACCCGGAGTTGAGGGCGACGTCCGGGCTGATGTCGCTGCTCAGGATCACGCCGGCGGGCAGGAAGGTCACGACCGTCGTCCCCGGCTGCGGGTCCGAGCCGTTGTTGCGGTGGGTCACCCACCACGAGCCCATGAGCCGGCTCGCGACGCCGCTACTGGAGTCGGCGGACGCCGCGCCGACCCCCGTCCCGGCGATGAGCACACCGCCTGCTGCTGCTCCCGCTGCTGCGCGGACCATCTGCCGCCGGTTCAGCCTGGGCTCGGTCATGGGGTCTCCTTCGTCGCGGTGGAGCCCTGCCGTGGAGATCCTCCCGCCGCGGCGGTAGGCGCGGCTCCACCAGAAGGGTGAGGCGGGCCGCCACCGGCGCCCGCGGTGGGGAGCCCTACGCGGCCGGCACCGGGGGGCGACCGCTACCCAGCCGGCACCGGGCCGGTCGCCTCGAGGTAGGCCAGGACGGCGAGCACCCGACGGTGGTCCTCGGCATTTCCAGCGATCCCGAGCTTGGTGAGGATGCTGCTCACGTGGGTCTCCAC
>JAICIN010000143.1 GCA_025924375.1 Dermatophilaceae bacterium
CGACGCGTAGCACCTCGAGGCCGGCGATCTGGCCGGCTTCCTTCGTGGCCTGCCGCTGGGCGTCGGAGAAGTACGCCGGCACCGTGATGACCGCGTCGGTCACGGTCTCGCCGAGGTAGGCCTCCGCGTCGCGCTTCAGCTTCTGGAGGATGCGGGCGCTGATCTCCTGGGCGGTGTAGGTCTTGCCGTCGATCTCCGGCGACTTCCAGTCGGTGCCGATGTGGCGCTTGACCGAGCGGATCGTCCGGTCGACGTTGGTGACGGCCTGGCGCTTGGCGATCTCGCCGACGAGCACCTCGCCGTTCTTGGAGAACGCCACGACGGACGGGGTGGTGCGCCCACCCTCCGCGTTGGCGATGATGGTGGGCTCGCCGCCCTCGAGGACCGCGACCGCGGAGTTGGTGGTGCCGAGGTCGATGCCGACCGCACGTGCCATGGATGGTGCTCCTTCGTGTGTGCGTGCCCAGCGCGGTGCGCTGGTTGAGTTTCCTGCACTCAAGTTAGGAGGCCGGCGTGCCGTGCGCAAATCCGGGTCCGGAAACTTGAGTCCATCCGGCTCAACTAGGGCTGCGCGCGGATTGTTCCCGGGCCGAGCACCGTCCGCGGTCGAGCCCCCTTCCCGGGTCGAGGTATGGGAGACCGGAATCCCGGACGCCTATACCTCGACCCGGGGGGCTGCCACCAGGTCGACCGAGCCCTCGAGATGGCGACATCGACCTCCCGTTCTCCGGCTTCGTCTCCGGATCAGGGGCCCTCGGGAAGGCGCCGGCACGGCATACGGTCGGCGTGATGGACGACGACGCCTTCCGGAGCACGGTCGCCCTGCTGACCGCGCGCGACCGCGACCTCGCGCGCCTCCTCGCGCGGCACGGGCCACCGTCGCTGTGGTCACGCCCGCCCGGCTTCCCGAGCCTCGTGCTGCTCGTCCTCGAGCAGCAGGTGTCCCTGGCCTCGGCCGCGGCGGCGTTCGCGCGGGTGGCCGCCCGGATCGGGGGCATGACGCCCGGCGCGCTGCTCGGCGCGACGCCCGAGCAGCTGCGGACCGACGGCGTCTCTCGGCAGAAGGACCGCTACCTGCGTGCGCTCGCCGAGGCGGTGCTGTCCGGGTCACTGGTGCTCGACGAGCTCGGCGACCTCGAGGAGGACGTGGTCCGCGCGCGGCTCACCGCGCTGCCGGGCATCGGAGCGTGGACCGCGGACGTCTACCTCCTCGCCTGCCTGGGCCGGCCCGACCTGTGGCCGGTCGGCGACCGCGCCCTCCGTGTCGCCACCGCGGAGGCCCTCGGGCTGTCCACGGTCCCGTCGCCCGAGCAGCTCGAGGTGCTCGGCGAGCGCTGGCGTCCGCACCGCTCGACGGCCGCGCGCCTGCTGTGGCACGGCTACCTCGCACGCCGGGGGCGCGCCGAGACCCCGGCCGGCCTGCTGGGCCCGGCCGCGGCCGCGCGAGACGGGTCCACCGGCACCCGATAGCGTCGCAGGCGGACAACCCGGTCAGCGACGGAGGAGGTCGGCATGGGAGCGCTGTGGCACCCGTTCTCGGACATGGGCGCGGTCGAGCGCGGCGGCGAGTTCGTGCTCAGCCGCGGCGAGGGCGTGCACGTCTGGGACACCGACGGCCGACGCTACCTCGACGCCACGGCGGGGCTGTGGTTCACGAACGTCGGCCACGGACGGCGGGAGCTCGCGGAGGCGGGCGCCGAGCAGATGGCGACGCTCGCGGCATACAGCACCTTCGGCGACGTGGCCCCGGAGGTGACCATCCGCCTCGCCGAGCGGCTCGCCGGCATCGCGCCGGTGCCGGGCTCCAAGGTCTTCCTCACCTCGGGAGGCTCCGACTCCGTCGACACGGCAGCGAAGCTCGCGCGCCGCTACTGGACGGAGGTCGGGCAGCCGCAGCGGCGGGTGCTCATCGGCCGCGAGCACGCCTACCACGGCATGCACTACGCCGGGACCTCGCTCGGCGGGATCCGGCCCAACGCCGAGGGCTACGGCGAGGCGCTGGTGCCGGAGACGGCCCACGTGGCCTGGGACGACCCGGAGGACCTGCGCGCCACGATCGAGCGGGTCGGGGCGGAGAACGTCGCCGCCTTCTTCTGCGAGCCGGTGATCGGAGCCGGTGGCGTCTACCCGCCGCCGGAGGACTACCTCACGAGCGTGCGGAAGATCTGCACCGAGAGCGAGGTGCTGTTCGTCGCCGACGAGGTGGTCACGGGCTACGGGCGCATCGGCGGGTCGTGGTTCGCCTCGACGCGGTTCGGGCTCGAGCCCGACCTGGTGACGTCCGCCAAGGGGCTCACGTCGGGGTACCTGCCGATGGGAGCCGTGCTCGTCGCGCCGAAGGTGGCAGAGCCGTTCTTCCAGCCGGACGCCGGGGTGTGGTTCCGGCACGGCTACACCTACTCCGGGCACGCCGCCGCGGCGGCCGTGGCGCTGGCCAACCTCGACATCCTCGAGCGGGAGGGCCTGCTCGACGAGGCCAAGCGGCTCGAGCAGACGATCGCCGACGCATTCCGGCCCCTGGCGGGGCACGATCGCGTGGCGGAGGTCCGCTGTGGCACCGGGGCGGTGGCGGCCGTCCAGCTCGTCGACGCGTCGGCGGCAGCCGGGATGGTGAGGACCCTGCGTGAGCTCGGGCTCTCGACCCGCGCGGTGGGCGCCGGTGGCCTGCAGGTCAGCCCGGCGTTCGTCATGACCGACGAGCAGGTCCACGAGATGGCCGACATCGTGGCCCGGGCGCTCGACGCCTGACGACCCCCGCCCCACGGACCCTTCCGCGCTTTGAGTGCCCAGACGCCGCGAATGGCGTCCGTCTGGGCACCCAATGTCGAGAGGCGGGGGGTCGAGAGGCGGGGGGTCGAGAGGCGGAGAGGGCGGGGGGTGCAGCGGCGGCGGCGGTGCCGACGGGGTCAGGTGGCGGCGGAGGTGACCTCGCGGGCCAGGGCCGTCGGCATGTAGTCGTAGCGCACGAACTCGCGGGTGAAGCTGCCCGTGCCGTGGGAGACCGAGCGCAGGTCGATCGGGTAGCGCGACAGCTCGTGGGCCGGGACCTCCGCGTGGATGACGGTGTAGCCCTCGGCCTCCGCCGGCTCGGTGCCGTGGACCTGGCCGCGGCGCCCGCGCAGGTCGGCCAGCACCGGCCCGACCGAGTCGTCGCCCACCGTGATGTCGAGGCGGTCGATCGGCTCCAGGAGCGAGACGGTCGACTCGTTCGCGGCCTCCCGGAGCGCCATCGCCGCCGCGGTCTGGAACGCCATGTCCGAGGAGTCGACCGAGTGGGCCTTGCCGTCGAGGAGCGTGACCCGCACGTCGACGACCGGGTAGCCCGCCAGCACGCCCTTCTCGAGCTGGGCACGCGCGCCCTTCTCCACCGACGGGATGAACTGTCGCGGAACCGCACCGCCGACGACCTTGTCGACGAACTCGATCCCTCCGCCCCGCTCGAGCGGCTCGATCTGGAGCTGGCACACGGCATACTGCCCGTGCCCCCCGGACTGCTTGACGAGCCGGCCCTGCACGGAGGTCGGCCGCACGAACGTCTCACGCAGCGAGGTCCGCAGCGGCTCCGCCTCGACGGCCACGTGGTAGCGGTCGCGCAGGGAGGCGATGAGCTGGTCGACGTGTCCGGGCCCCATGGCCCACAGCACCACCTGGTGGGTCTCGGCGTTGTGCTCCAGGCGCATCGTGACGTCCTCGGCGACGAGGCGCTGGAGGGCGCTGGCGAGCTTGTCCTCGTCGCCCTTCGACATGGCGTGGATCGCCACGGGCAGCAGCGGGTCCGGCAGGAGCCAGGGCTCGACGAGCGCCGGGCGGCTCTTGCTCGAGAGCGTGTCGGAGGTCTCGGCCGAGGCGACCTTCGAGACGAGGGCGAGGTCACCGGCGATCGCCACCGCCTTCGGCCGGGTCTCCTCGACGAGCGGGGCCGCCAGCGGACCCACCCGCTCGTCGTCGGTGTCGTGGTCGGGGTGGCCGTCGCTGGCGTGCGCGGCAAAGCTCGTCAGGTGACCCGAGACGTGGACGACGTCGTCGGGCCGCAGCGTGCCGGAGAAGACGCGCACGAGCGAGAGGCGCCCGACGTAGGGATCCGTCGTCGTGCGCACCACCTCGGCGACGAGCGGGCCGTCGGGGTCGCACGCCACGTCGCCGAACGGCGCGCCGGCCGGCGTGTAGACGCGCGGGATCCGCGCGCCGGCGGGTGAGGGGAACCCCTGCTCGAAGAGCTCGAAGAGGCCGTCGACCCCGACACCGTTGGGCGCGTGGGTCGGCACGATCGGGAAGAACCGGCCGGTCGCGATCGCGGTGCGCAGGTCCTTGGCGACGGTGTCGGTGTCGACCTGCTCGCCCTCGAGGTAGCGCTCCAGGAGGGTGTCGTCCTCGCTCTCCTCGATGACGGACTCGAGCAGCCCGCCCCGCCGCTCCGCGAGAACCTCGGCCTCCGCCTCGCTCGGCTCCCGCCGCTGCGGCTCGCCGCTGGAGTGGTCGGTGACCCACTCGCGCAGCAGGTTCAGCGTGCCGGTGGCCGCACCGTCCGAGAGGATCGGCACGGCGAGCGGCTGGGCGTCGCCGAAGATCCGCCGGCACATGTCGACCGTCGACTCGAAGTCGCCGCGGGCGTGCTCGAGGCGGGTCACGGCGATGGCCCGGGGCATCCCGATGATGTCGCACTCGCGCCACAGCAGCCGGGTGGCCTCGTCGACCCCGCCCGTCGCCGCGACGACGAAGAGCGCCGCGTCGGCCGCGCGCATGCCGGCCCGCACCTCGCCGACGAAGTCCGGGTGGCCCGGCGTGTCGATGAGGTTGACGGTCACCCCGCCGCTGTCCACCGACGCCACGGACATCGCCAGCGACGGCTCAGGGCCCCCTTCACGAGAGCGGCGGCCCGGGACCCGGGCCGCCACCAAGCGTTCGAAGAGCGCCGTCTTGCCGGCGCCGACCGCGCCGACCAGGGCGATGTTGCGGATCTGCTCGGGCGAGGAAGGGCCCTGCGCAGGGCCTTGCGCGTCGCTGCCACGGCTCATGACCTCACCTTGCTCCCGACTCCGTGGCGGCACAAGGGCAGACGGCGCGGACCGCTGCGCCGGCTGCGACACTGGCGACGTGGAGGAGGCCCACGACATCGTCGTCATCGGCGCCGGACAGGCCGGGCTGTCCGCGGCGTACCACCTCCAGCGGCTCGGCGCCGACTTCGTGGTCCTCGACCGGAACCACGCTCCCGGCGGGGCGTGGCAGCACCGGTGGCCCTCGCTCACCCTCAGCACCACCAACGCCGTCCACGACCTCCCGGGGCTGTCGTTCGAGGAAGCCGTGCCCGACCTCGTCGACGTTGCCGGCGACGCGCAGGCGGCGCACGCCGTGCCACGCTACTTCGCCGAGTACGAGCGGCGCTTCGCGCTGCCGGTGGAGAGGCCGGTGGACGTGCGGTGCGTCTCCGACGCGGCGGGAGGGCTCCTGCGGCTCGAGGCGCCGGGGCGCGCCCTGCTGGTGCGCGGGCTCGTCAACGCGACCGGGACCTGGGAGCGCCCGTTCGTGCCGTACTACCCCGGTGCGGAGAGCTTCCGCGGCCGCCAGCTGCACACCCGCGACTACCGGTCCGCCGAGGAGCTCCGCGGCAAGCACGTCGTGGTGGTGGGGGGCGGCATCTCCGCGGTCCAGCTCCTCGACGAGGTGTCGCGGGCGACCACGACGACGTGGGTGACGCGCCGGGAGCCGGCGTGGCGCGAGGAGCCGTTCACCCCGGAGATCGGCCGCCGGGCCGTGGCGCTCGTCGAGGACCGCGTGCGGCGGGGCCTGCCGCCCGGCTCGGTGGTGTCGGTCACCGGCCTGCCGATGACGCCGGCGCTGCGGGCCGCCCGCGAGCGAGGCGTCCTGGAGCGCCGCCCGATGTTCCGCAGCATCGAGCCCGACGGGGTCCGCTGGGCGGACGGCAGCTTCCAGCATGCCGAGGTCATCCTCTGGTGCACGGGGTTCCGCAGTGCGCTCGACCACCTGGCGCCGCTGCAGCTCCGCGGCCCCGGAGGTGGCATCGAGATGACGGGGAGGCTCGCGACCCAGGTGGCCGCGGAACCCCGGATCCACCTGGTCGGCTACGGGCCGTCGGCGAGCACCATCGGCGCCAACCGGGCCGGCCGGGCCGCCGCCGCCGAGCTGGTGGCCCACCTCGGCGCCAGCGCGGCTACGACAGGTCGCGGAGCACGCTGAATCCGGAGCCGACCACCGCGTGGCCGGTGAACCAGCGGCCGCGGCCGGTGCTCCGGTACAGCCACAGCTGGCCCGACGGCGTCTCC
>JAICIN010000144.1 GCA_025924375.1 Dermatophilaceae bacterium
AGCGCGTCAGCGCCGGACGTGTCAGCGCCGGCCGGACCCCGACGCACCGACCCGCCGCCGGACCGGCCCCGGCCACGGCGCCGACGGCGTGGCCTGCGCTGGGTCCTGGTGGTCGTGCTCGTCGTCCTGGCCTGGCTGGCCTTCATGGTGTTCACACCCCTCCACGCGTGGAACAGCGTGAGCCGCGTCGACGCCAGCCCCTCGGGCGCCCGGCCGGCGCAGGGCAAGGGCGTCAACTACCTGCTCGTCGGCTCCGACAGCCGCGGCGGGCTCACCAAGGAGCAGCGCAAGGAGTACTCCACGGGCCGGGCCCCGGGCCAGCGGACCGACTCGATCATCCTCGTCCACGTGCCCTCGAGCGGCGGCAAGCCCGTGCTGCTCTCGATCCCCCGCGACAGCTACGTGCCGATCCCGGGCCACGGCAGCAACAAGATCAACGCGTCCTTCTCGATCGGCGGCCCACGGCTCCTCGTCGCCACCGTCGAGCAGGTGACCGGCCTGCGGATCGACGGCTACGTCGAGATCGGCTTCGGTGGCTTCGCCGGCGTCGTCGACAGCCTCGGCGGCGTCCGGATCTGCGTGCCGTTCCGCATGAACGACCCCAAGGCCGGCATCGACCTGCAGAAGGGCTGCCAGGTCCTCGACGGCAGGAACGCCCTCGGCTACGTCCGGGCCCGCTACTCCGACCCACGAGGCGACATCGGCCGCGCCGAGCGCCAGCGGCAGTTCCTCGCGGCGGTGATGAAGAAGGCGGCGACGCCGTCCACCGTGCTCGTCCCGACGCGCTACTGGGGCTTCTCGCACGCCGTCGCGGGCGGCCTCATCATCGGCGACGAGACGTCGCTGCGCGACGCGACACGGGTGCTCCTGGCGCTGCGCGCCGTCTCGAACGACCAGGGCCTGAGCCTCGTGGTGCCGATCGCCGACCTCAACTACCAGACCCGTGCGGGCAGCTCGGTCAAGTGGGACACCCAGCGCGCGAAGGCGCTCTTCCGCGACCTGCGGGAGGACGTGCCGCTCGAGGCGCCTCCGCCGGGGACCAACGGCAAGCCGTCGGGAGGGTGAGCAGGGCCGGTATGCCGGCGGGCGGCCCGCCGGTCGCGGGCGGCCCGCCGGTCGCCCGGCACCTCAGCGCAGCAGCTGGCGCGCCATCACGACGCGCTGGATCTGGTTGGTGCCCTCGTAGATCTGGGTGATCTTGGCGTCGCGCATCATGCGCTCGACCGGGAAGTCCCTGACGTAGCCGGCGCCGCCGAGCAGCTGGACGGCGTCCGTCGTCACCCTCATGGCGACGTCCGAGGCGAAGCACTTCGCGGCCGCGCCGAAGAACGGGAGGTCGGGGTCGCCCCGCTCCGACTTCGCCGCGGCGACGTAGACCATCTGGCGCGCGGCCTCGAGCTGCATCGCCATGTCGGCGAGCATGAACTGCACGCCCTGGAACTCGGCGACCGCCTTGCCGAACTGCTTGCGCTCCTTGACGTAGCCGAGCGCGAAGTCGAGGGCGCCCTGCGCGATGCCGACCGCCTGCGCGCCGATCGTGACGCGGGTGTGGTCGAGGGTCTGAAGCGCGATCTTCAGGCCCTCACCGCGCTCGCCGACCATCCGGTCACCGGGGATGCGCACATGGTCGAAGTGCAGCTCGCGCGTCGGCGAGCCCTTGATGCCGAGCTTGCGCTCCTTCTCCCCGAAGGTGAACCCCTCGTCATCCTTCTCGACGACGAAGGCCGTGATGTTGCGCCCGCGGGGGCCGTCGGGGTCGGTGACCGCGAGGACGGTGTAGAAGTCGGAGACGCCGGCGTTGGTGATCCACGACTTCTGGCCGGAGAGGACCCAGTCGTCGCCGTCCGGCTTGGCGCGGCAGCGCATGGCCGCGGTGTCGGAGCCGGCCTCCCGCTCCGAGAGGCCGTAGGAGAAGCCTGCCTCGCCGCGGGCCACGGGCGGCAGGTAGCGGTCCTTGACCTGCTCGCTCGCGGCGAGGAGCAGCGGCATCGTGCCGAGCTTGTTGACGGCGGGGATGAGCGAGGCTGAGGCGTCCACGCGGGCGACCTCCTCGATGACGATGCAGGTGGCGAGGGCGTCCGCGCCGACGCCGTCGTAGTCCTCGGGGATGTGCGGCGCGAAGAAGTCGGAGGCGACCAGCGCGTCGTGCGCCTCCTGCGGGTAGCGCGCCTCCTCGTCGACCGCGGCCGCGTAGGGCGCGATCTTGTCCTGCGCCACGGCCCGGACGGCCTCGCGGAGGGCCTCGTGGTCCTCGGAGACCTGGAACAGGGGGAAGTCGGGGTTGCCGGTGCTCACGACCCGAGGCTACCGCTGGGTAGCGGGAGGGTCGCCTGCGGGACGGCGGAGGTCACGTCCGGGCCTTTCGGCTCGTTTTCGGCCGTTTTGACGCAGCTGCGTCGGGTCGGCCCCTACAGTTCCCGCATCGTTCCAGTCGCGGCCACGGCCGCCCCATCCCCAGGGAAAACCCACGTGACCTCATCCTCCTCCCGCCGGCTCGCCATGGCCGGCACCCTCTCCGCTGCGCTCCTCGCCGCAGCCGCGGCGGGCGCCACCGCTGCCCCGACCGCTCTCCAGCCCTCGAGCTCACCGGCGGTGAGCCGGGGCGCGTCGACCCTCGGCAAGAACACCTTCATCACGCGCATGGCCGAGTACACCCGCGCCCTGCAGGCCGGCAAGGACGTCACACCGGGCGCGGTCGGCTTCGCGGCACCCGCCACGTCGACCACGCCGCAGGTGCAGTCGCGCGCCTCCTCCTCACCGGAGGAGTCCACGGTGCCGCGCACCCTGAGCGCCCAGACCGCTACGGACGGCTGCACGACCCTCGGCCTCTCGCTCACCGAGCTCAACGACAAGGTCTGGGCCCACTGGTCGAAGGTCAGCTGGGCCTCCCGCTACCAGCTCTACCGCATCCACCCGCAGGGCAGCTGGCACTCGCTCGGCACCTACAGCGCCAGCACCACGCGGCTGCGCGACACGACGGTCAACCCCGACAGCGCCTACCAGTACCGGCTCTGGGCCTTCAGCGCCGACGGGACCACCAAGGCCTACTGCGACACCCCCATGAGCTCGATGCAGACCGACGACGGCTGGGGCTTCTCGGACGCCGTCTGGGGCACCGACTCGGGCGCCTTCCAGCAGGACGACGTCTCCTTCGGGATGCCGGCCTCCTCGGGCATGGCGTTCACCCCGGTCTTCTCGGCCGACGGCCGCCAGGCCGCCTACGCCACCCTGACCGCCTCCGACACGTGGCAGCTGCGCATCGTCCGCTCGCGCGACTTCGCGACCGTGCGGACGTTCGACGCACCGGCCGGCACGCTGCTGAGCTACCCGTCCTTCTCGCCGGACGGGACCAGCGTCGTCGTCAGCGTGGCGGACGTCGCGACCGGAGCGGAGAGCCTGGCCAGCGGCCAGGTCACCGGCGGCTCCTCGTCCCTGGCACCGGTCGACGGCAGCACCGGCTACATCCAGGCCGTGTGGGAGAACGCCACCACGCTGCTGGCCGCCGGAGCGGTGCAGGGCGACGGCCTCTTCCGGATCCCCGCCGCGGGTGGCACGGCCGTCCCGGTCCAGGGCACGGTCAACGCCGGCAGCCCCGAGGTCGCGCCGGGCGGAGCGGTGTACTACGCCGCGGACGACGGGACCAGCTCCACGATCCAGCGCGTCAACACCGACGGCACGGTGACCACGGTCGTCGGGCCGGTCACCACCGAGTGGCTCCACCAGCCCCGCGTCAGCCCCGACGGCAAGACGCTCTACTACTACAGCGAGTCCAAGACCGACAACACGTTCTCCGTGGAGATGGTCGCGCTGCAGAGCGGCGGGGACAGCGGGTCGAGCACGATCGGTGAGGACATCGGCCACACCAGCCCCGGCTTCCTGGGCTTCGACGTCCGCCAGCCGAAGTCCAAGGGCCTCTCGGACTACGTCGGCGACGCCAACCCCGAGCTCCTCGGCAAGGACACCGCCGGACGGCTCTACGCCTACAGCGGCACCGACACCTCGCCGATCGGCAAGCGCGTCCAGGTCGGCTCCGGCTGGAACATCTTCGACCTCGTCGTGGCTCCCGGCGACCTCACCGGCGACGACCGCTCCGACATCCTGGGCCGCAAGCCCGACGGCACGCTGTGGCTCTACACCGCCAACGGTCGTGGCACCTTCGCGCCGGGCGTGCAGGTCGGCTCGGGCTGGTCCAACTTCGTCATCGTGGCGCCGGGCGACTTCAACGGCGACGGCCGCGCGGACCTCCTCGCCCGCGACGCCAACCAGGTGCTGTGGCTCTACCCGGGCCTCGGGAACGGCCGCTTCGGCGCCCGCACCGCGGTGACCTCGGGCTGGGGCGGCTTCAACGCGATCATCGGCTTCGGTGACGCGAACTTCGACGGCAAGGCCGACATCCTGGGCCGGGAGCGCTCGACGGGCTACCTCTACCTCTACCCGGGCAACGGCACCGGCGGCATCACCGGCCGCACCCGCCTCGGCAGCGGCTGGAACGGCCTGAACGCCTTCGCCACGCCGGAGTTCCTCGGCAACACGCCCGGCCTGCTCGGCCGCCGCGCCGACGGCACGATGCTGTACTACAACCTCATCGGCGACGGCCGCTTCTCGAGCGACGAGGTCTACCTCGCCGGCTCCGGCTGGTCCAGCTACCAGTTCACCGGCTGAGCCGCGGTGCGGCGCCCCACGCGCGCCGCACCTCCGCACCGGGTGCGGTATGCCGGGTGGTCACCACCCGGCATACCGCCCCGCCGCGCCGGCCCAGGTGCCAGAGGTGCCCGTGGTCCTGGCGGTCGACGAGCTCGGGCAGGACCTCGCTCTCGAAGAGCTCGATCCCCGTGGGGTCGTAGGCGGCCTCGGGGAAGTAGGTGATGGCGTAGCCCATCCCGTCGGCTCCCAGCCGGCTCAGCGTCTCGGCGACCTGCTCGGGGGTCCCGACCGCGGGACCGGTCTCGAGGGAGTGGACCTGCTGCGCGACCCGCTGCTCCGGCACGCCGGCCCCGCGCAGCTGCTCGGCCGTCCACGCCAGCCGGTCGCGCACCTCCTTCTCGTCGCGGCCGATGACGACGTTGAAGTTGGCGCTGCGCACGATCCGGTCGAAGTCCCGCCCGACCTCGGCGCAGTGCCCACGGAGGACCTCGCTCTTGCGCCGGAACGTCTCCGGCGTGCCGTCGAAGTTGGTGTAGTCGGCGTACCGCGCGGCGATCCGCAGCGTGACCTTCTCGCCGCCACCGGCGACCCACATCGGGATCCCGTTGTCCCGTGACCCGGGCATGGTGGTGCCCTGGAGCGGCTGCGGGAAGCATCGGGCGCCGTCGACGTCGTACTCCTTGCCGTGCAACGTCGCCGAGCCGGTGGTCCACATCTGCCGGAGGATCTCGACGCCCTCCTCGAGGCGGCGCAGCCGCTGGCCGGCGCTCGGGAAGCCGTAGCCGTAGGCGCGCCACTCCTGCTCGTACCAGCCGCCGCCGATCCCCATCTCCACCCGGCCCTCGGAGATGACGTCGACCGTGGCGGCCACCTTCGCGAGGTAGGCGGGCGGGCGGTAGCTCATGCAGGTGCACATCTGGCCCAGCCGCACCCGCCCGGTGACCGCGGCGAGCGCCGCCATGAGCGTCCACGCCTCGTGGGTGGCCTCCTCGCTCGGGACCGGGACGGTGTGGAAGTGGTCGTAGACCCAGACCGAGGACCAGTCCTCGTTGGCGTCGACCCGGCGGGCGAGGCCGGCCATGACGCCCCAGTGCTGGGAGGGGTCGATGCCGACGAGGTCCATGCGCCAGCCCTGCGGGATGAACAGTCCGAACTTCATGCTGCCTCCTCGGCGTCCGCGGGGGCCGGGCGCCCGCCCGCGCCGGGCGTCCGCCAGGAGGGGGACGTCCGCTCCCGTGACGTTACTGTGTCCGCGTGGCGCTCACGATCTCGGTTGTCGGTGTGGGGTACCTGGGTGCCGTGCACGCGGCGTGCATGGCGGAGCTGGGGCACACGGTGGTGGGGGTGGACACCGACGCGGTGAAGGTGGCGGCGCTGGCGGCGGGCGAGCCGTCGATCTTCGAGCCGGGCCTGGCCGAGCTGCTGGGGCGGGTGCTGCCGACGGGGCGGTTGTCGTTCACCACCGACTACGCGGCGGTGGCGGGCGCGGACGTGCACTTCATCTGCGTGGGGACGCCGCAGCGGGAGGGCGAGTACGCCGCGGACACGCGGTCGGTGTTCGCGGCGGCGCGGGCGCTGGCGCCGCGGCTGGCGCCGCGGGCGCTG
>JAICIN010000145.1 GCA_025924375.1 Dermatophilaceae bacterium
CCACTTGGCGGCCGACCCGATGAGCCCGATGGAGCCGAGGTGCTGGCACCGGAGCGCGGCGTCGCACAGCGCGGCGTCCTCGGCGTGGTCGTGGGTCATCACGAGGACGTGCGTGCCCGGAGGCACCTGGCCCAGGACGAGCTCGGGCACCGGGGCGTGGTGGACGTGGATCCGCGCGACGGCGTCGTCGAGGACCCGCAGCCGCTCGGGCTCGAGCTGGTCGCGACGGGAGTCGACGAGGTGGAGCTCGACGTCGTGGCGCGCGAGGAGGCGCGCGAGCTCCATGCCGACGTGGCCCATCCCGAAGACCGCGACGGCCGGCACGACGGCCAGCGGCTCGAGCAGCAGCTGCACCTCGCCACCGCAGCACTGGAGACCGTGCGCGGCGGGTGCCTTGTCGTTGAGGCGCACCTCCATGAGCTCCGGCGCGGCGGGTGTGCCGGGTGCCCCGGACAGCATCGCGCGTGAGCGCTCGACGGCGGTCTCCTCGAGGTTGCCGCCACCGATGGTCCCCCAGCACCGGTCGGCGGCCACGACCATCTTGGCGCCGGCGTCGCGAGGGGCGTGACCCCGGACCGACACGACGGTCACGACGACGCCCGGCCGGCGCACGGCCCGCAGGCGCTCGACGGCTCGGATCCACTCCATCTCAGACCTCGGCGGAGAGGGCGTGCTGCTCGGCGGGTGGACGCTCCGAGCGCGGGTGGTAGCGCGGCACGTCGCCGTTCGGCTGCGGCGGCACCATGCCGGGGAAGCCCTCGGCGACGTGGCCGTGCTCGGCGGCCCGGGCGCGAGCCTGCTCGACGGCCCAGAAGACCGCCTCGGGGGTGGCCGGCGAGGCGAGGTCGACGCTCGTCCCGGGCGGCCCGAAGGCCGCGGCGGCCTGGCGCAGCGCCTCGCGGACGGAGAAGGCCAGCATGAGCGGCGGCTCGCCCACGGCCTTCGAGCCGTAGACCGCGCCCTCCTCGTGGGCCTTCTCGAGCAGCGCGACGTTGAACTCCTCGGGCATCTCCGAGAAGCTCGGCAGCTTGTAGGTGCTCGCCGCCTGCGTCGCGAGCCGCCCGCGCGTGGGGCGGTCGCTCTCGTCCCAGCGGAGGTCCTCGAGGGTCAGCCAGCCGGCGCCCTGGACGAAGCCGCCCTCGATCTGGCCGAGGTCGACGAGCGGGGACAGGCTGTCGCCGACGTCGTGGACGATGTCGACGCGGCGGGTGCGGTAGGCGCCGGTGAACCCGTCGACCTCGACCTCGGCAGCGGCGACGCCGTAGGCGAAGTACTTGAACGGCTCGCCGCGGAAGACCGTCGAGTCCCAGTGCAGCCCCTCGGTCCGGTAGAAGCCCGCGGCCCAGAGCTGCACGCGTTGGAAGTACGCCTGGGTGACGAGGTCGGCCCAGCGGATCTCGTCGGTGTCGTGGGCCAGACCGCGGACCCGGCCGCCCTCGAAGCGGACGTCGGCCGGCGGCACCCCGAGCCGGCCCCCGGCCACCTGGGCGAGGCGCTCCCGGATCTGCTCGCAGGCGTTCTTCACCGCGCCGCCGTTGAGGTCGGCGCCGGAGCTCGCCGCGGTCGCCGAGGTGTTGGGCACCTTGTCGGTGCGGGTGGGGGCGAGCCGGACGAAGTGGAGCGGGACGCCGAGGGTCGTCGCGGCCACCTGGAGCATCTTGGTGTGCAGGCCCTGGCCCATCTCGGTGCCACCGTGGTTGATGAGCACCGAGCCGTCCTTGTAGACGTGCACGAGCGCGCCGGCCTGGTTGAAGGCGGTGAGGTTGAACGAGATCCCGAACTTCACCGGCGTGATCGCCAGCGCCCGCTTGGTGTGCTGGTGGGCGGCGTTGAAGGCGGCGATCTCACGGCGGCGGCTGTCGACGTCACCGGTTTGCACCACCTGGTCCCACGCCGCGACCGCGCGGTCGGGGTGGCGGACCGGCTGGCCGTAGGGCGTCGCCTGGCCCTCGGTGTAGAAGTTGCGACGGCGCAGGTCCGCCGGGTCGATCCCGAGCAGTGGGGCACAGCGACCGAGGATGTCCTCGAGGACGAGCATGCCCTGCGGCCCGCCGAACCCGCGGAACGCGGTCTGGGAGGTCTTGTTGGTCTTGGAGATCCGGCCGTTCACGCGCACGTCGGGGATCCAGTAGGCGTTGTCGATGTGGCACAGCGCCCGCGCCAGCACCGGCTCGGACAGGTCGAGGCTCCACCCGCCGTCGGAGGTCAGGGTGGCGTCGAGCGCCTGCAGCCGGCCCTCGGCGTCGAAGCCGACGCGCCACGTCGCGTGGAAGCCGTGCCGCTTCCCCGTCATGGTGATGTCCTGGGTGCGGTTGAGGCGCACCCGCACCGGGCGGCCGGTGAGCGTCGCCCCGAGGGCCGCCACCGCGGCATACCCGTGCGGTTGCATCTCCTTGCCCCCGAAGCCGCCGCCCATCCGCAGGCACTGGACCGTGACCTCGTGGGCGTGGAGCCCGAGCACGTGGGCGACGATGTCCTGGGTCTCGGTCGGGTGCTGGGTGCTGCTCTGGACGAAGACCTGGCCGTTCTCGTCGACCTGGGCGATCGAGGCGTGGGTCTCGAGGTAGAAGTGCTCCTGGCCGGCGAACTCGAACTCGCCGCTGAAGACGTGCTCCGCGCGGGCCAGGCCGGCCTCGACGTCGCCGCGCTCCATCGTCGGCTGCGCGCCCTGGAAGGAGCCGGCCTCGATGGCCTCGCGGACGGTGACGACCGACGGCAGCGGCTCGTAGTCGACCTCGACGGCGAGCGCCCCGAGCCGGGCCGCCTCGAGCGTCTCGCCGAGGACCCAGCAGACGGCGTGCCCGAAGTACATGACCTCGCTGGGGAAGAGCGGCTCGTCGTGCTTGATGCCCGCGTCGTTGACGCCGGGGACGTCCTCGGCGGTGAGGACGCGCACGACGCCGGGCACGGCGAGCGCCGGGGCTGTGTCGAGCCGGGTGACCCGAGCGTGCGCGTGCGGGGCCTGCACCGGGTAGCCGTGCAGCAGGTCACGGGTGCGCGCGACGAGGTCGTCGGTGTAGAGCGCCCGGCCCGTGACGTGCAGGGCCGCGCTCTCGTGCGGGACGGTCTCGCCGACGACGGGGTTGGCCGGGCGCTCGGACAGGGCGCTCATGCTCCCACCTCCTGCGGGGTCGCGTTCTCGGCATGCAGCTTGAGCAGGGCCGTGCCGAGCATGGCCGAGCGGTAGGTCGAGCTGGCCCGGTGGTCGTCCATGGGTGTCCCCTCACCGCGCATGACGGTGGCCGCCTCCCGGACCGACTCCGCGGTCCACGCCCGGCCCTCGAGGGCGGCCTCCGTGGCGAGGGCCCGGACCGGGGTGGCCGCCACGCCGCCGAGGCCGATGCGGGCCCTGGTGACGACGCCTCCCTCGACCTGGATCGCGAAGCCCACCGCGACGCTGGAGATGTCGTCGAAGCGCCGCTTGGCGATCTTGTGGAAGGCGCTGACACCGCTGAGCGGCAGCGGGATCCGGATGGTCCGGACCAGCTCACCGGGGCGGCGGACGCTCTGGCGGTAACCGGTGAAGTAGTCGCTCAGCGGCACCTCCCGCTCCCCGCCGGACGAGGCGAGCACGACGCTCGCCTCGAGCGCGAGGAGCACCGGCGGGGTGTCGCCGATCGGCGAGCCGGTGCCGAGGTTGCCGCCGATCGTCGCGCCGTTGCGGATCAGCCGCGAGGCGAACTGCGGGAAGAGCTGGTCCAGCAGCGGCACCCGGCCCGCGAGGCGGGTCTCGATCTCGCTGAGGCTCAGCGCGGCGCCGAGCTCGATGACGTCGTCGCTGACGGAGAAGGTGCGCAGCTCCTCGAGGCGGTCGATGCCGAGGGTGAGCGGCGCGCGCCTGCCGAGGATGTTGACCTCGACGCCCCAGTCCGTCGAGCCGGCGACGAGGACGGCGTCGGGGTGGTCGGCGAGGATCCCCAACGCCTCCGGGAGGTCGGCGGGCCGGACGAACTCACCGTCCGCCCTCGACACCCGGGTGGCGGCCGGGGTGGGGGCCGGCTGGTCCCGGCGGGCGGCGAGGACGTCGTCCTCCGCCGGCGCGCCGAGGGCGTAGGCCGCGTCGCGGATGGGGCGGTAGCCGGTGCACCGGCACAGGTTGCCGGAGAGCGCGTGGAGGTCGAAGCCGTTGGGGCCGTGCTCGTGGTCGGTGACCGCGCGCCCGTCCCGCTCTGCGGGCGTGTGGCGCCCTTGGGCGTGGTTGCCGTTCTGCCGGACGGCCGGGTGCCCGCCGGCCGGGTTCCCGCCGGCCGGGTGGCCCGCGCCGTCGCAGCGCTCCTTGCGGTAGAACTCCGCGGCCATGCTGCACACGAACCCGGGCGTGCAGTAGCCGCACTGCGACCCGCCGCGCTGGGCCATCTCCTCCTGCACGGGGTGCAGGGCGTCGGGGGTGCCGAGGCCCTCCGCGGTGACGACCTCCTGCCCGTCGAGCGATGCCGCGGGGACGAGGCAGGCGTTGACCGACGTCCACTGCGTGCCACCGTCCGCGGTGGGCCGCGCGACCAGGATGGCGCAGGCGCCGCACTCACCCTCGGCGCACCCCTCCTTGCAGCCCGTCAACCCCTGGTCACGCAGCCAGTCGAGGGCGTTGGTGTGGGCCCTGATCTCGCCGAGGTCGGTCGGGCAGCCGTTGACCGTCGCCTGCAGTGGGTTCATGTCTCGCTCCTCACGCCATCACACTGGCCATGATGACCCCTCCGCCCGGAGGCGGCAGGGGCACGGTTGGTGTCTGTTGAGGGCGCTCCTGCTGGTTATCCATGCCGAACAGCGGGGGCCGTTGCAGCGAGGGTACGCCGTCAACAAACTGTTGAACAGGTCTACGGAAGACTTTTCTTGCATCGCGGAACTCGGCCGCGAGGTTCAGGCGCTGGGTGCGATGGCGCGGTCCAGGAGCCGCGACGCCGCGTCGGCGGCGGCACGCGCGATCTCGTCCTCGTCGACGGTGGTGAGCCGGTCGCGCTCCACGACCGCGCTCCCGCCCACGAGCAGCAGCTCGAGCGGCGGTGCGGCGCCGAGCACCAGCGCGGCGACCGGGTCGGCGATGTCGGCGTGCGGGAGGGTGTCGAGGCGCCACAGCGCGACGTCGGCCAGCTTGCCCACCTCGAGGGACCCGATCTGGTCGTCCCAGCCCAGGACGCGAGCACCACCGATCGTGGCGAGCTCCAGGGCGTCCCGCGTCGTGAGTGCCTCCGGCCCGCCCCTGGCACGAGCGAAGAGCAGAGCGTGGCGCGCCTCCTCCACGAGCGACGAGGCCTCGTTGGAGGCCGCCCCGTCGACCCCGAGCCCGACCGGCACCCCGGCGTCACGCAGGTCCCGGGTGCGGCAGATCCCCGCGCCGAGCCGGGCGTTGGAGGAGGGGCAGTGCGCGACGCCGGTGCGCGACGCGGCGAGCGCCGCGATGGCGGTGTCGTCGAGGTGTATGCCGTGGGCGAGCCACACGTCGTCGCCGAGCCACCCGAGGGACTCGAGGTACTCGACCGGGGTGCAGCCGAACCGCTCCCGGCAGAAGTCCTCCTCGTCGAGCGTCTCGGCGAGGTGGGTGTGCAGCCGAACGCCCTTGTCACGGGCCAGCCGAGCCGACTCCTCGAGGAGGTCGCCGGTCACCGAGAAGGGCGAGCACGGCGCGAGCCCGATCCGCAGCATCGAGTCGGGCGAGGGGTCGTGGTGCGCGTCGACGGCCGCGGCGCTGGCCTCGAGGATCGCGTCGATCTCCTCGACGACGTGGTCGGGCGGGAGGCCGCCACGGCTCCGGCCGAGGTCCATCGAGCCGCGGGTCGGCATGAACCGCAGGCCCACACCACGCGCGGCCTCGACCTCGGCAGCGAGCAGGTCGCCACCGGCATACGGGAAGACGTAGTGGTGGTCCATCGAGGTGGTGCACCCGGTGCGGGCGAGCCAGCCCAGGCCGGCCGTCGCGGCCGCCGTGACGCTCTCCTCGTCGAGCCCGCCCCACACCGGGTAGAGCGTGGTGAGCCACTCGAAGAGGGTCGCATCGGCCGCGTGGCCACGGGTGACCCACTGGTAGAGGTGGTGGTGGGTGTTGACCAGTCCCGGGGTGGCCAGGCAGCCCCGGGCGTCGACGACCGTCGCGCCTGACACCTGCGGCGCAGGGCCGGTGCCGTCCGCCGCGATCCGCGATCCCTCGATGACGAAGTGTCCGGTCGCGTGCTAGCTACGGCTCCCCTCCATCGTCACGACCG
>JAICIN010000146.1 GCA_025924375.1 Dermatophilaceae bacterium
CGCCCAGGGCATGCACTCGCTGCCGGTGAAGCCGGCCTGCGACGACGCGCCGACGACGCCGAGCTGCCGGTGCTCGCGCTCGGCGTCAGGCGAGACACAGGCCTCCACCGCCGCGGCCGCGTCGCCGCCCCGGGCGAGCGTGTCGAGCGCGGCATCGCGGTAGGACACCCGCGCCATCGCCTGGGTCGCCACCGCGCCCAACCCGATCCGCGCCCCGGGGACCACCGAGCCGACCGCGGGGAAGCGGCTGGCCACTGCCACGCCGAAGGCGTCACCGGACTGCGCCACGATGGAGAAGGTCATGGTCCGACCGTAGCCACGACCGGCTCTGCGCCGCCTCCCGACGGCGCGCGAGTCACCAGTCCGTGTCCTGGCACTCCCGTCCCGTCGAGGGCTCGACCTGGAGCGTCGCGTGGGCGATGTCGTGGCTCTCGCGCAGCACCGCCTGGCCGGTGCGGAGGATGAGCTGCACGTCGGCGCCGTCCTCGGAGACGAGGTGGGCGGTGGCGACGTTCATGCCGGAGGTGAGCGTCCACAGGTGCAGGTCGTGCACGTCGCGGACGCCCTGGATCCGTGCCAGGTCGGCGGTCACCTCGGCCGGCACCACGCCGTGGGGCACGTGCTGGCCGAGCACCGCGAGGACCTGCCGGCCGAGGACGACCGCCCGCACCGCGACGAAGACGCCGATGGCGAGCGCGACGGCGGTGTCCCAGCGTGGTTCTCCGGTCAGTGCGACGAGGGCACCGGCGACGATGACCCCGACCGAGCCGGCCGTGTCGGCGGCCACCTCGAGGTAGGCGCCGCGCACGTTGAGGCTCTCCTGCGCACCGCCGCGCAGGAGCAGCAGCGCCGTGGCGTTGAGGACCAGGCCGAGCGCACCGACCACGACCATGGCGAGGCTGCCCACCCCGACCGGCTCACCGATGCGCATGATGGCCTCGACGACGACGTATGCCGAGACGCCCAGCATGAGCAGCACGGCCAGTCCGGAGGCGAAGACCTCTGCCCGGTAGGAGCCGTAGGTGCGCCGTCCGGTCCGGTCGGGCCGACCGGCGACCCTCGTGGCGACCAGGGCGGCGCCGAGTCCGACGACGTCGGCGGCCATGTGTCCGGCGTCGGAGAGCAGCGCGAGCGACCGGGACGCGAGCGCGTAGACCAGCTCGACGACGAAGAACGCCGCGACGATGCCGAAGGCAGCAGCCAGTCGCCAGCGGTGGCGGCCCCCTGCGTGGTGCTCGTGCCCGGCGCCCATCGTCCTCCGTCCGTCACGCCGATCCTATGTACGGGGCCTACCGCCGCAGCCTGCGAGAATCTGCCGCATGGCCGCGCGCACGAGGAGTCTCCTGCTCGCCCCGAGCAGTGCCACCCCGGTGCTCGCGCTGCTGGCTCTCGCGCTGTCGTGGGGCCGCGACATCGGCACGGTGGTGAGCATCCTGCTCGCGGTGGTCCTCGGAGCGGCAGTCCTGGCGGCGGTCCACCATGCCGAGGTCGTGGCCCACCGGGTCGGCGAGCCCTTCGGCTCCCTCCTGCTCGCGGTGGCCGTCACAGTCATCGAGGTGGGCCTCATCGTGACGATGATGGTCTCGGGCGGACCCGCCACCGCGTCGCTCGCCCGCGACACCGTGTTCGCGGCGGTGATGATCACCTGCAACGGCATCGTCGGCCTGAGTCTCTTCCTCGGGGCCCTCCGGCACGGCCTGCTCTCCTTCAACGCCGAAGGAGCAGGAGCGGCCCTGGTCACCGTGACGACCCTCGCCGTCATGACGATGGTCGTGCCGACCTTCACCACGACGCCAGGCCCCGAGTTCTCGCCGGGTCAGCTGGCCTTCGCGGCCGTCGCCTCCCTCGTGCTCTACGCGATGTTCGTCATGACACAGACTCGCCGGCATCGTGACTTCTTCCAGCCGGTCGCGGAGAACGGCGAGCCGCTCGACGGCGACGACGAGGACGAGTCCCCCTCGGACCGCGCCGCGCTCGCCAGCCTCGGGCTGCTGGTGGTCGCGTTGGCGGCCGTCGTGGGACTGGCCAAGGTCGAGTCGCCCTCCATCGAGAAGTCGCTGGCAGCCGTGGGCCTGCCGCAGTCGTTCGTCGGGGTCGTCATCGCGCTGCTCGTCCTCCTGCCGGAGACGCTGGCCGCTGTCCGCGCGGCCCGCGCCAACCGCATGCAGACGAGCCTCAACCTCGGTCTCGGGTCGGCCATGGCGAGCATCGGGCTGACGATCCCGGTGATCGCCCTGGCGTCGGTGTGGCTCGAGGGGCCCCTGGTCCTCGGTCTGGGTGCGACCCAGATGGTCCTGCTGGCGCTGACCGTCGTCGTGACGGCCCTGACCGTGGTCCCCGGGCGTGCCACCCGCCTCCAGGGAGGGGTCCACCTCGTGATCCTGGCGGCCTTCATCTTCCTGGCGATCAACCCCTGACGAGACCTGCAGGCATGGAGCGCACCATCCCCTCTGCCGGGTCGAGGTATAGGAGTCCGGGATCGCGGTCCTCTATACCTCGACCCGGAGAAAGACCTCCAGCTGCAAGGACCTTTGGCGCGGAAGACCTCGACCTGGGAATTGAGGACGGTGCCGGGGGTGCCCCGTCCGACGAAGGGGGAGGCCCGGGCGGCGGCGCACCTGCGGGACGGGACCACCCGGCATACCCTCGGCCCATGGTGAGGATGGAGGCCATCCACGGCGACATCACGACCGAGACGCTCGAAGCGATCGTCAACGCCGCGAACTCCTCGCTCCTCGGCGGGGGCGGTGTCGACGGCGCCATCCACGCGGCCGCCGGCCCGGCCCTGCTGGAGGAGTGCCGCCGGCTGCGCGATACGACCCTGCCCGACGGCCTACCGGTGGGGCAGGCGGTCGCGACCGGGGCCGGGGCCCTGCCCGCGCGCTGGGTCATCCACACGGTCGGGCCGAACCGCCACGCGGGGCAGACCGACCCGGCCCTGCTCGCCTCCTGCTTCACGAGCAGCCTCGTCGTGGCAGGAGAGGTGGGCGCGCGCAGCATCGCGTTCCCGGCGGTGAGCGCAGGGATCTACGGCTGGGCTTCTGCCGACGTGGCGCGGATCGCCGTCGCGGCGGTGCGGCGCCAGCTCGAGGAGGATGACCGCGGGGTCGAGCTGGTGCGGTTCGTCCTCTTCGGGCCGGCGATCCTCCAGGAGTTCAAGACCGCGCTGGAGGCGGGGTCGGCCGACGGCTGAGCCGACCCCTGAGCCAGCCGGCCGCGGACCTCAGGCCGAGCGGGACTGGAGGGGCGAGTCGAAGCCGTCGTCGTCGTTCGCGGCGCTCGCGATGAGCTTGCCGAGGACCTCGGCGGTGTGCGCGCCGCTGAGCGCGATCCGGCCGTTGGCGATGAAGAACGGCACCTCCGTGATGCCGATCTCCGCCGCGTCGCGCTCGTCGGCGCGCACCTGGTCGCCGTAGTCGTCGCTCGCCAGGATGCTGGCGAGCCGGCGGCCGTCGAGGCCGGCCTCGGCGCCGAGCCGCTGGAGCGTCTCGTGGTCGTCGACGGCCTTGCCCTCGGTGAAGTGCGCGCAGAAGAGGCGCTCGAGGACAGCCGCCTGGAGCGCGGGTCCACCCTGCGCCAGGCCGAGCGCCACCATGCGGTGGGCGTCGAAGGAGTTGGCCGCGACCTGGCCGTCGACCTCGATGTCGATCCCGTCGGGGCGCGCGGTGACGGCCGCAGCGATCGCCTCCGCCCGGACGGTCTCCACGTCGGTGTGGTGCCGACGCGCCAGCGCCCGGAGCATCGACTCCCCCCGGCCGGCCGGCGTCTCGGGGTGGCGCTCGAACGCGCGGTAGACCACCGTGACGTCCGCCGGGCGCTCGCAGTGGGCGATGGCCTGCTCGAGGCGACGCTTCCCGATGTAGCACCAGGGGTAGACGATGTCGACCCAGGCGTCGATCTCCACTGTGCTCATGGACCCATCCTCACACGGCGCGCGGGACAGGTCCCGGCGACGGGACTCCGCCCCGCGGCGACGCGCCGACCGGCCGGAGGCAGGCTCCGGCCGGTGCCGGCCGGCCGGGAAGAGGCCTCCCGGCCGGCACTGGCGGCAGGCGTCAGGGGCGGCCGTAGGTGACGGCGGAGGTCCAGATCCGGCGCAGCGCGGTGGACTGGCCGGTGCGGGGCGAGTCGTACATCATGCCGTTCCCCGCGTAGATCCCGACGTGGTAGGCCGGGGCGCCGAAGAACACCAGGTCGCCGGGCTGCGGGCTGGAGACCGGGGTGGCGGCCTGCCGCTGCTGCTCGGCGGTGCGCGGCAGGCTGATGCCGACCTGGCGGAAGACGTACTGGGTGAAGCCCGAGCAGTCGAAGCCTGCGGGGGTGGTGCCGCCGTAGACGTAGGGGATGCCGGTCAGGCTGGCGGCGACGCCGAGGACGCCGCCGGTGGCCGGGCGGGCTGGCGGCGCGACGGGCTTGCGGACCTCAGAGCGGCTCGCGACCTGCGTGGACGCCACACGGCTCTGCCTGGGGGCCGGCGCGGCGACGACCGTGCGGGTCGTGCGGACCGCCACGGGCTTCGGCTTGGGCTTGGGCTTCGGCTTGGCGACTGCCGCGACGCCCACGACGCCGAAGGCGGTGGCCCTCTGCGGCAACGGCACGGCGGGGGCGGTCACCGCGGCCGGGGCGGCGCTGACGGAGCGGGTCGTGCCCTCGAGGTGCTCCGGGGCGGCCTGGGCCGGGAGCGCGAAGGAGGCGACGAGACCGCTCGAGGCGGCGAGGACGGCCGAGGTCTTCACGGCCGGCGAGGCCGACTTCGCGACGACGCCGGCGATCTCGGAGACGGGGTTGAACCTGCCGGGGGCGCGGTGGCGGCCAGGGGCGTGGTGGGACACGTGAACCTCCAGCGCCTACGAGGTGAGCTGTCGGGTTCGGGTGGAGGTGCTCACCCGGCCCACACGTCTGCGACCCGGCCTTGCGGGTGCTCGCGTGGGGGCTTCACCCCAAGGACCGTCCGGAGACGGCCCGTCATTGGGTCCCCCGCTCCTGCCAAGCGGACTGCGTGGTGAAGGCCCTCGGTGGCGGCAGGACTCGGCGTGCCACCTCGAACCGGCCTCCCCGGGGGAGAAGGCCTCGCACACCGTACACAACGACCGCCGCGAATGTCACGTTGAGGTCACGGCGCGTCCAAGAATCGGCCAAGACCGGGCGACCCGCCCACGGCCGACAGGGGCTCGAGGGTGCGCGGGCCTGCGCTCAGGCCGGGGCGGCGAAGACGTGCTGCGCGAGCTCGGTCGGCAGGGAGGCACCGTCGGCGTCGCCGACGCCCTCGGCCACCGCGATGACGCGCCCGCCTTCCCGCCGGACCTCGACCGTGCGCCCCGGCAGCAGGCCCACGGCGGTGAGCAGGCTCAGCGCCTCGTGGTCGACCTGCGCCGGCTCGCCGATCCGGCGCACGACGACCGAGCGCGGCGCCTCCCCGGCGAGCTCGGCGAGGCTCGTCACTCCGGTACGGAACTCCTCACCGGGCGACTCGTCACCGAGCTCGTCGAGCCCTGGGATCGGGTTGCCGTAGGGCGACTCGCGGTGGTCGCCGATCATCTCGAGGATCCGGCGCTCGACGCGCTCGGACATCACGTGCTCCCAGCGGCAGGCCTCCTCGTGGACGTACTCCCACTCGAGACCGATGACGTCGACGAGGAGCCGCTCGGCGAGACGGTGCTTGCGCATCACCCGGGTGGCCAGCAGCCGGCCCTCCTCCGAGAGCTCCAGGTGCCGGTCGCCGGCGAGCGTGACGAGCCCGTCGCGCTCCATGCGGGCGACCGTCTGCGACACCGTGGGGCCCGAGTGGCCGAGGCGCTCCGCGATCCGGGCGCGCAGGGGCACGATGCCCTCCTCCTCCAGCTCGTAGATCGTCCGGAGGTACATCTCGGTGGTGTCGATCAGGTCGGTCACGCCCCTACCCTCTCACTCGGGTCGTACGGTCCGAGGCGCTTCAGCGGCGCAGCGGGTCGAACCGCGGCACCCACCGCAGCAGCCAGCCGCCGCCGGCGATGCTGAGCGCCCCCACGACGACGATGGCGGTGGCGAGCGGTGCGACGAGGCTGATCCCGCCGACGAGCAGCGGCCCTGCGGAGCTGCCGAGGTCGGCGAACAGCCGCCAGCCGCCCAGGAACTGCGGACG
>JAICIN010000147.1 GCA_025924375.1 Dermatophilaceae bacterium
CTCGTCCTGGGCCAGGTGCCTCCGGGCACGCACGTCCTCGTGATGACCCACGACCACGCCGAGGACGCCGCGCTGTGCGACGCCGCGCTCCGGTGCCAGCACCTCGGCTCCATCGGGCTCATCGGGTCGGCCGCCAAGTGGGCGCGGTTCCGCAAGCGGCTCGCGGAGGAGGGGCACGACGAGGCGCGGCTCGAGCGGATCACCACGCCGATCGGCCTCCCCGGCATCGAGGGCAAGGACCCGGCCACGATCGCGGTCAGCGTGGCCGCCGCCCTGGTCAAGGCGTTCGAGGCGGATCGCGTCCACGCCGGAGTGCCGCGATGACCCTCTACCGGGCGCGGGTCAGCGACACGCCGGTCAGCCCCTTCTCGGGCGGCACCCTGCGCGCCGACTCCGACGCCGGCCTGCTCGTCGAGGCCGGCACCATCACCGAGCGGGGCCCCTTCGCGGAGGTCGCCGCGCGGCACCCCGGAGAGGACGTCGTCGACCTGCGCGACGGGCTGCTCGTCCCCGGCCTCGTGGACACGCACGTCCACTTCCCGCAGGTGCGCGTCATCGGTGCACTGGGGATGCCGCTGCTCGAGTGGCTCGACCGCTGCGCCCTGCCGGAGGAGGCGCGCCTGGCCGACGTGGGCTACGCCCGCGGGGTCGCGGCCGACTTCGTGTCAGGGCTGGTGCGCGCCGGCACGACGACCGCCCTCGTGTTCGGGTCCCACTTCGCACCGGCCGTCGAGGTGCTGTTCGAGGAGGTCCGGCGGGTCGGGCTGCGGGTGACGACCGGCCTGGTCGTGAGCGACCGCATCCTGCGCGAGGAGCTGCTCACCACCCCGGACCGGGCCTACGGCGAGTCGCGCGCACTGGCGGAGCGCTGGCACGAGAGGGGCCGCACCCGCTATGCCGTCACGCCGCGGTTCTCGCTCTCTGCGAGCGACGCGATGCTCGACGCCTGCGCCTCCGTCGTCAAGGACGTCCCCGGTGCGTGGTTCACCTCGCACGTCAACGAGAACCTCGCCGAGGTCGAGTCCGTGCGCGAGCTCTTCGGCGACTCCGACCACTACGTCGACACCTACGACCGGCACGGCCTCGTCGGTGGCCGCACGGTCCTGGCGCACAACGTCCACGCCACCGACGACGAGCTGGCGCTGCTCGCCGCCCAGGGCGCGGCGGTGGCCCACTGCCCGACGAGCAACTCCGCCCTCGGCAGCGGGCTCTTCCCGTTGCGCCGCCACGTCGAGCGGGGCGTGCGGGTGGCCCTCGGCTCCGATGTCGGCGCGGGCACGGGATTCTCGCTGTTCAAGGAGGGCCTGCAGGCCTACTTCATGCAGCAGCTCCTGCGCGACGAGGGTCTGCCGCTCACCGCTGCGCACCTCCTGCACCTGGCCACGCGCGCGGGGGCGGAGGCGCTCGGTCTCGGTGACACCGTCGGCGACCTCTCGGCCGGGAGGCAGTTCGACGCCGTGCTCGTGCGACCGGAGCCCGGCAGCACCCTCGAGGTGGGCCTGCGCCATGCCGCGGACGACGCCGACGCCGTGGCGAAGCTCTTCGCGCTCGGCACGCCGGGCGACGTCGCGCAGGTGTGGGTGGCGGGGGAGTGCGTCACCGGCTGACGTCGAGGGCCTGCTTCGCCTTCTCGTATGCCGTCCGGGCGGCTTCCCGCGCCTGCCGCGCCGTGGCGATGGCCGCCTCGACGTCGCGGACGTGCTGCTCGGCGTCGTGGAGGCGGCGCTCCGCCTTGTCGAGCGCCTCGGCGGCGCGGGCGCGCTCCCGCTCGAGGCGGGCGCGCTCACGAGCCTCCGCACGCCGTACACGCTCGGCCTCCTCCCGCTCCGCGGCCTCTCGCTCAGCGGTCTGCTGCCGGGGCTTCGCCTCGACATCCCGGCTGGGCCGCGTCCCCCGCGCCTTGCGCTCGGGTTCCGGCCGGGTGCCTCGGTCGTCGCCACCACGACCACCACGCACCACGGCCAGCACGGTGCCGCCCCCCGTGAGCGCCACGGCGCTCGAGAGGTCGACCTCGCCGAAGCCCGAGTAGCTCAGCGCCCGGGTCAGGTGCCCCGACAGCGCTGCGGCACAGGCCGCCTCGCTGGCCAGGGCGGCGATCACCGTGTCGCGCACCTCCTGCCGCGCGGCCTGGGCGAGCTCCCTGCCCGACTCGCCCGCCACCGTGGTGGCAGCCGTGACCACCTCGTCGAGCAGGGCGTCGCGCTCGGGCCGCAGCGAGGCGAGGGCCTCCACGTCGAGGCGCGACTGCGCCGCGCGCAACCGCGCGCCGGTGCCGGCCACCCGCTCGGCGAGGTCGGCCCGCGCGCGGACGAGGGCGTTGACCGCCCAGGCCGACACGGTCGGGCGGCGCAGGGCCTTGATCTCCTCGGCGCCGTCCTTGTCGCCGGCCGTGCGCGCGTCGGCGACCAGCCGCCCACGGGCCGCCGTGAACTCGTCCGGCGGGACGGCATACAGGCCCTGGAGGGCCGCCACGACGGCAGGCGAGGGCTCGGGCTCGGGCGGCACACCGGTGACGCTACCCGCGGGGCACGGCAGAGGGCCGCCGCTCCGGGTGGAGCGACGGCCCTCTGGCGTCTGGAGCGACCCCGACGGGACTCGAACCCGCGACCTCCGCCGTGACAGGGCGGCGCGCTAACCAACTGCGCTACGGGGCCTCGGAAAAGGCCTGGACAACAGTATCCCCAACGGGATTCGAACCCGTGCTACCGCCGTGAAAGGGCGGGGTCCTAGGCCGCTAGACGATGGGGACCTGACCCTCTCGGCAGGACCCCCGCCACCTAAGCGTGAGCGCTCGGATCCGTCGAGGACTCGGAAAGCATACGGGAGGCGCCGGGATCCTCCAAAACGCGTGTCGCGGGCGGCCCGGACCCCGGCACAACGGGGGTTGGCGCGAAGGAGATGGCCGCAGGGCTAGCCCTTTCCCGCCCAGGCGAGGAGGCGGTCGAGGTCCCAGGTGTTGACGACGCGCTCCGCCGGCACGCCGAGCCGGGTCGCGCGCTCGCAGCCGTAGGCCTTCATCTCGAGCTGGCCGGGCGCGTGCGAGTCGGAGTCGATCGAGAACAGGCAGCCGATCCCGAGGGCCAGCTCGAGGAGCTCGTCGGGCGGGTCGCAGCGCTCCGGGCGGCTGTTGATCTCGACGGCGACGTCGTGCTCGGCGCACGCCTCGAAGACCGCCCTCGCGTCGAACTCCGACTGCGGCCGCTTGCCTCGTCCCCCGGTGACGAGCCGCCCGGTGCAGTGCCCCAGGACATTGGTCTGCGGGTGCGCCACCGCGGCCACCATCCGCCGCGTCATCGGCTCGGCGGCCATGCGCAGCTTGGAGTGGACGCTCGCGACGACGATGTCGAGCCGCCCCAGCATCGCGTCGGTCTGGTCCAGGCTCCCGTCCTCGAGGATGTCGACCTCGATGCCGCGCAGCAGCCGGAAGCTGCCGTCGAGCGAGGCGTTGACCGCGTCGACGACGGCGAGCTGCCTCGTCAGCCGTTCCACGCTCAGGCCGTTGGCGATCGTGAGCCGCGGCGAGTGGTCGGTCATCGCGAGGTACTCGTGGTCGAGCTCCACGGCGGCCAGCACCATCTCCTCGATGGGGCTCCCGCCGTCGGACCACGTCGAGTGCGAGTGCAGGTCGCCCCGCAGCTGCGCGAGGAGCTGCTCACCTCCCGTGACCAGTGGCGTCCGTGCCTCCTCCTGGAGCTGGGAGAGGTATGCCGGGAGCTCGCCTCCCAGCGCCTCCGCGACGACGGCGGCGGTGGACTTGCCGATGCCGGGGAGCTCCTGCAGGGTGCCCGCCCGGGCCCGGCTGCGGAGCTCCTCCGGACCGGTGTCGCGGACCACACCGACCGCCTTGCGGAACGCCTCGACGCGGAACGTGCCGGCACGCTGGCGTTCCAGGAGGAAGGCGATGCGGCGCAGCGCCTCCGCCGGGTCGACCGGCGCGGCGAGTGGCGCGATGGCGGCGACCACGCGGCATACCCTCCCTGCTCAGCCCGCCGCACTCACCAGGAGGTGTGCAGCGGGCGTCCCTCGGCGAACCCGGTCACGCTCTGGAGCCCGATGACCGCGCGGTCGGCGAACTCCTCGATGGTGCGGGCGCCGCTGTAGGTGAAGCTCGAGCGGACCCCGGCGACGATCTCGTCGAGGACGTCCTCGACGCTGGGTCGGACGGGGTCGATGTACATCCGGGCCGAGGAGATCCCCTCCTCGAAGAGCGCCTTGCGGGCCCGGTCGAAGGCCGACTCGGTGGCGGTGCGGTTGCGCACCGCGCGGCTCGACGCCATGCCGAAGGACTCCTTGTAGCGGCGGCCCGACTCGTCGGTGTAGAGGTCGCCCGGCGACTCGAGCGTCCCGGCGAACCACGAGCCGACCATGACGTTGGACGCCCCGGCCGCGAGGGCGAGGGCGACGTCGCGGGGATGGCGGACCCCACCGTCGGCCCAGACGTGCTTGCCGAGCTCGCGGGCGGCGGTGGCGCACTCGAGCACCGCGGAGAACTGCGGCCGGCCGACGGCCGTCATCATGCGGGTGGTGCACATCGCGCCGGGCCCGACACCGACCTTGACGATGTCGGCCCCGGCGTCGATGAGGTCGCGGGTGCCGTCGGAGGAGACGACGTTGCCGGCGACGAGGGGCACCTGGGGGTCGAGCCCGCGGACCGCCTTGAGGGCGTCGAGCATCTTGTCCTGGTGGCCGTGCGCCGTGTCGATGACGAGCACGTCGACGCCGGCGTCGAGCAGGGCCGAGGCCTTGGCGGCGACGTCTCCGTTGATGCCCACGGCGGCGGCGACGCGCAGCCGACCCTCGGCATCGGTGTTGGGCGTGTAGAGCCGCGCGCGCAGCGCCCCCGGGCGGGTGAGGACGCCGACGAGCCGGCCCCGTCCGTCCACCACCGGCGCGACCTTGACGTGGCTGCCGGCGAGCTGGTCGAACGCCGTCTCCGGCTCGACGTCCTCGGGCAGCACGAGCGGCTCGCGGGTCATCACCTCGTGCACCTGGGTGAAGCGGTCGACGCCGTTGAGGTCGGCCTCGGTGACGATCCCGACCGGCCGCTCGCCCTCCACGACGACGGCGGCACCGTGCGCGCGCTTGGGTAGCAGCGCCAGGGCCGCGCCGGCCGTCTCGGTGGGGTCGAGGGTGATCGGCGTGTCGAAGACGAGGTGGCGGCGCTTGACCCAGGCGACGACCTCCGCCACGACGTCGGTGGGGATGTCCTGGGGGATGACCGCCAGTCCGCCGCGGCGAGCCACGGTCTCGGCCATCCTCCGGCCGGCGATGGCGGTCATGTTCGCGACGACCAGCGGGATGGTGGTGCCGGTGCCGTCCGTGGCCGACAGGTCGACGTCGAGCCGGCTGGTGACGCTCGAGCGGCTCGGCACCATGAAGATGTCGTCGTAGGTCAGGTCGTACTGGGGCAGCAGCCCGTTGAGGAAGCGCACCCGGCAAGTCTAGGCAGTCACTCGTGCGGGAACTGCCGGGCCAGCACGGCGTCCCAGAGGCGGTCGCCCCCGAGGGTGCGTGCGGTGATCGCGGCTCGGGCCGCCGCGGTGATGACGTAGCGGCTCCTGGGACGGGGTGACTCGATGGCGCGCAGGACGACCCGGGCCACGCGCTCCGGCCCGGCGGCCATGAGCGGGTTGGCATAGCCCCCGGTGGTGGCGGACGCGCTCGCGGCGAGCAGGCCGGCATACGGGCTCGTGGTCCCGTCGCCGCGCGCACCGGGTGAGGCGGCCTCGGAGCCCATCGCGGTGCTCTCGAAGCTCGTGCGGATGAGGCCCGGCTCGACGAGGGAGACGGCGACCCCGAACGGCCGCACCTC
>JAICIN010000148.1 GCA_025924375.1 Dermatophilaceae bacterium
TCCCTGCGCGAAGGCGCCCAGGGTGGTGGGCTGCGGCAGGGAACCCACCCGTCCCAGGGGCTGGCCCTCCACCACGGTGAGTGCCTCGAGGCCACCGAGGCCGCACGCCTCGGCCAGGGCGTCGCAGACGCCGGGCCACGCGACGTCGGCGTTGGTGTGGGCCACGTAGAGCGCCGTGCCGCCGCCGACGAGGGCGGTCACGCTCGCGCCCTTGGCGCTCGTCGTGGCAACGCTGTGCACGCCGCGCAGGAGCAGCGGGTGGTGGGTGACGAGCAGGTCGGCGCCGCGCTCCTGGGCCTCGGCGATGACGGCGAGGGTCGGGTCGACCGCGAAGAGCACCGTGGCGACCGGCTGGGCGGGGTCGCCGGCGACGAGACCCACCTGGTCCCACGACTGCGCGGTCTCTGGCGGGTAGAGGCGCTCGAGGGCCGCGACGACGTCGCCGAGGGTGGGGCTCACGTGGGCCCGGCCGGGCTCGAACCGACGACACCCGCGGTGTAAACGCGGTGCTCTACCACCTGAGCTACAGGCCCCAAGGACGTCGGAAACGTACCCGATCGGCTCGCGCCGCCGCACGTCGTCCCACACGTCCGTCCCGCACGTCGTCGCACACGTCGTCCCGCGTGGCGGCACGGCGGCCCGTCCGGCGCCGGCGATGCCTTGGCTCAGCGCAGCGCCGCGAGCGCCCGCCGGTAGCCGTCGAAGTCGCGCGCCTCGCCGGCGTCGTTGACCAGGCGCCACGCCACCACGCCGTCGCGGTCGACGAGGAAGGTGCCCCGCACCGGCCGTCCGGCGCGCTCGTCGAAGACGCCGTAGGCCCGCGACGCCTCTCCGTGGGGCCAGAAGTCCGACAGGAGCGGGAAGAAGTAGCCCTCCTTGTCGGCCCACGCGCGCAGGCTGAACATCGGGTCGCACGAGATCGCGAGCACCTGCGCGTCGTCGGAGACGAAGTCGCCGAGGGTGTCGCGGATCTCGCAGAGCTCGCCCGTGCAGATGCCCGAGAAGGCGAACGGGTAGAAGACCAGCAGGACGTTGCGCTCCCCACGGAACCCCGAGAGCGTCACCTGCTGGCCGTTCTGGTCGCGCAGGGTGAGGTCGGGTGCGATGTCACCCACGGCGGGGCCGCGCAGGCCGGTGTCCTGGCTCGTCATGGAAGGCAGTCTGCCAGCGCTCAGCGCCGGACCGACTTCGGGGCCAGCAACCGCGTCGCCGCCCAGTCCTCGCAGGCGTTGACCGTGCCGGAGGCGTGCAGGCCCGCCGTGGTGGCGGCCTCCTCGACGTCGCTGGGGTCGACGTGGCCGGCCCGGCCCGCCTTCGGGGTCAGCAGCACGATGAAGCCGTGGTCGGCGAGGTTGGGCTGGGCGTCGACGAGCGCGTCGACGAGGTCGCCGTCGTCCTCGCGCCACCAGATGAGGGCGGCGTCGGCCACACCCCCGAAGTCCTCGTCCTCGAGCTCGGTGGTCGTGAGGTCCTCGATGGCGAACCGGAGGTCGTCGTCGACGTCGGAGTCGTAGCCGAACTCCATGATCGTCTGCGTGGCTGTGAATCCGAGCCTGCTGGCCGCGGCCGGTGGCTCAGCGGCCTGAGCGGACGTGCTCACCCGTCCTCCTGCCTCGATGGTCTGGTGCTCGGCGACAGTCCACTAGGTCTGGGGCCGAAGTGCAACCGAGTCCCCGAAATCCGGACCGTTCGCGTTGGCGAGGGCCCGCGCGCGGCTCGAGCGGGCCACCTGGGCGTTGAGCAGCGCGGTGGCCGCCGCCGCGTCGAGGTGCCGCACCCACGGGTCGGCCGGCCCGGGGGTCGACAGCAGCCGCAGGCTGGCCAGCCCCAGCACCCGCTCGAACGGCTCCTGGCGCAGCGTGAGCGACTGCGTCCGCGCGTGCGGCACGACGGTCAGAACCCGGCAGAGCCGCCCGCTCCGCACGAGCAGGGCGTCTCCCGTGGACGCGGCGCCGTGGCGAGTGCCCACGACGGGCGCGAGCCAGCGGGCGCGGGCGGGAGCCGCGAGGTACCCACCGTCCGTGCCCCCACCGACGAGCCCGGCCCGAACGGCCCGCAGGTCCGTCGCCGGCCGCACCACACGGACGATCTCGAGGGCCTCGTCCCGGGTGCCGACCGGCAGCGCCACCGCGTCGCCGTCCTTGCCGACCGCCACACCGGCGACGTTGATCTCGACGCGCCACCAGCCGGGGAGCCGCCACAGCAGGGGCTGGCGCAGCTGCACCGCCTGGATGCGGTGCGCGGGGATGCTGCTGGTGTGCAGCTCCGTCAGCCCGTGCCGGACCCGTATGCCGTCCGGCTGGCGCGCGACGTCGAAGTTCCACTCCCGGACGAGCTGCCTCGCCCGGCGGCCGCCGACCGCGAGGACGAAGGAGGCGATCGCCGGGACGGCCGGGCCCACATGGACCGCCGCACTGGCGGCGAGGAGGACGAGGGCCGCGAGGAGCGAGAGGGCCTGCCCGCTGTAGAGCGCTGCCTGGACCAGCCGTTCCGCCGGCACCCGCACGATGCTGTCGTGCCGCGAGCGCAGGCCGGCCGGAGCGGGCGTGGCCGCGGGGCGCCCGTCGGCACCCGGAGCACCGGACCGGTCACCGGCAGCCGGCTCGAGCTCGTCCGAGCGGCCGGCCAGCGCGGCGAGCCGGTCCCGCACCGCGCGCGCCTGCGAGTCGGCGAGGAAGGCCAGCCGCACGTCCGAGCCGGTGCCGGCGGCCCGGACCCGGACCTCCGAGACGCCGACGAGACGGGCGAGCAGCGGCCGGGTGACGTCGATGGCCTGGACACGGTCGTGACGGACCTGGCGGTGCTGCCGGAAGAGCAGGCCGGTGCGGACCTCCAGCGACGTCGGGCCGACCCGGAAGCGCGAGACCCTCCACGAGAGCCAGCTCCCCAGCACCACGAGGAGGAGGAAGAGCACCGCGGCGAGGGCGACGAGCGCGAGCGCCCGGCCGCCCGGCAGCTCCGAGTCGTTGCCGAAGAGCGTGTCGAGCTGGTTCGAGACGAGCCAGGCGCCTGCGGCAGCCACCATGACCCCGCCGCGCAGCAGCGGGCTCAGCGGGTGCAGCCGGCGCCACCCGTCCTGCTGCTCCGTCCCGAGCGCCCGTCCCTGCTGGTCCGTCCCCGGGGCGCGTCCTTGCTCCCCCGCCCCGGGCGCGTCCGTCACAGGCCGGCCCGCTGCGACTCGCCGCGCTCGATGAGGCGCGAGCGCAGGGCCTCCGCCTCCTCGACCGGCAGGCCGGGGATGTGGGCGTGGGTGTGCACGGCACCGGTGTGCACCTCGACGCGCGCGATGCCGAGCCTTCGGGCGAGCGGCCCGGACTGCATGTCCGCGAACTGCAGCCGTCCGTAGGGGACGCTGACGAGCGTGCGCCACAGCCGGCCGCGCCGGATGACCAGCTCCTCCGGCTGCTCCGCCCAGCTGATGGCGCCCACCTGCCGGCGCACGACCACGAGGGCGAGGAGCCAGCCCACGAGGACCGCCCCGCAGCCCCAGAGCGGCAGGCCGCTGCCGGTCAACGCCGCGAGCAGGACCAGGCCGGCGAGCGCCGCCACCGCGACCGCGCTGACGACCAGTCCGCGCGCCGTGACCAGCCGCCGGCTCACGCCGCGCCACGGGACGCCGGCGCCGGCATACAGCTCGACGGCCGGCCCGGCCCACCCCTGGCGCTCCTCCACGACCCCAACGCTATCCGCCGCAACCCGGCAAGCCGGCGGCCCGCCGCATAGGGTTGGGGAATGGGACGGGTCACGACGCGCGTGCCGAGCACACGGGTGGACCTCGACGCCGAGCCGTCGGCCCGCGCCCTCCGCCGGCCCGACACGCTCGCCGTCGAGGAGCCCCTGGAGGTCCGGGTCGACGGGACGTCCGTGGCGGTGACGATGCGCACCCCGGGCGACGACTTCGACCTCGCCATCGGGTTCCTCCTCACCGAGGGCATCGTCGCCGAGGCGGGGGCGGTCCGGCAGGTCATGCACTGCCTCGACGCCGACGAGTCCGGCTCGCCGACCTACAACGTCGTCGACATCACGCTGGCCGGCGGCGCCGTCCCCGACACCTCCCGCACGGCCCGCTCGTCCTACGTCTCGAGCGCGTGCGGCGTGTGCGGCAAGACGAGCATCGACGCCATCACCGCGACGAGCCGGTATGCCGTCGCGGCCGACGCCGTGCGCCTCGACCCCTCCGTCGTGGCCGGGATGCCCCAGGCGCTGCGAGCGCGGCAGAAGGTGTTCGACCGGACCGGCGGGCTGCACGCCGCAGGACTCTTCACCGCCGACGGCGAGCTCCTCGCCGTCCGCGAGGACGTCGGCCGGCACAACGCGGTTGACAAGGTCGTCGGGTGGGCGGCACGGGAGGGCCGGCTCCCCCTGACCGGTCACGTCCTCGTCGTCAGCGGGCGGGCCAGCTTCGAGCTGACGCAGAAGGCGGTGATGGCCGGGGTGCCTGCGCTCGTCTCCGTGTCGGCCGCGTCCTCGCTCGCCGTCCAGCTCGCCGCCGAGGCCGGCCTGACCCTCGTCGCCTTCGTCCGGCCGCCCCACCTGACGGTCTATGCGGGCGACCACCGCCTCACGAGCGCGCTTCCGCAAGGCGGATAGCAACTTCCAGATACTGGACTATTGGCCGACCAGATGTGACCTGCCACTCGGGCAGGTGGAAGATGGTCGTAGTCGGTCGCAGGAGACCCCCCGCGGCCGAGGCGCGAGAAAGGACGCAACACCGTGGCCGCACGCGACCAGGCCGGGCCGATCCTCAACGGGATCCCGAGCCAGCTCCCGGACATCGACCCGGAGGAGACCGAGGAGTGGCTGCACTCGCTCGACGGGGCCATCGAGGATGGCGGGCGGGCCCGGGCGCGCTACCTCATGCTCAAGCTGATCCAGCGCGCGCGGGAGAAGCAGCTCGGCGTCCCCTCCCTCACCGCGACGGACTACATCAACACCATCCCCCCGGAGCAGGAGCCGTGGTTCCCCGGTGACGAGGACATCGAGCGCCGCTACCGCGCCTACCTGCGCTGGAACGCCGCGGTCATGGTGCACCGGGCCCAGCGGCCCGACATCTCCGTCGGCGGCCACATCTCCACCTACGCCTCCGCGGCGACGCTCTACGAGGTCGGCTTCAACCACTTCTTCCGCGGCAAGGACCACCCCGGTGGCGGCGACCAGGTCTACTTCCAGGGCCACGCCTCACCCGGCATGTACGCCCGCGCGTTCCTCGAGGGGGTGCTGAGCGAGGAGCAGCTCGACGGCTTCCGCCAGGAGCACAGCCACATCGTGGACGGCAAGAACCTCGGGCTGCCCTCCTACCCGCACCCCCGGCTCATGCCCGACTTCTGGGAGTTCCCCACCGTCTCCATGGGCATCGGGCCGATCAACGCGATCTACCAGGCCCAGTTCAACAAGTACCTCGACAACCGTGGCATCAAGGACACCAGCCAGCAGCACGTCTGGGCCTTCCTCGGCGACGGCGAGATGGACGAGATCGAGTCGCGCGGCGCGCTGCAGTGGGCCGCCAACGAGGAGCTCGACAACCTCACGTTCGTCATCAACTGCAACCTGCAGCGCCTCGACGGCCCCGTGCGCGGCAACGGCAAGGTCATCCAGGAGCTGGAGTCCTTCTTCCGCGGCGCCGGCTGGAACGTGATCAAGGTGATCTGGGGCCGCGAGTGGGACGCGCTGCTCGCCCAGGACCGGGACGGCGCGCTGGTCAACCTGATGAACGTCACGCCCGACGGCGACTACCAGACCTACAAGGCCGAGGACGGCGCCTTCGTCCGCGAGCACTTCTTCGGCCGCGACCCCCGCACCCGCAA
>JAICIN010000149.1 GCA_025924375.1 Dermatophilaceae bacterium
CGGCCGCTGACTCAGGTGGCGTCGCGGTCGTAGGGCGTCGGACGGGTCGGGTCGTAGCCGCCCGTCGCGCCCACGCCGCCGACCTCGGGCCGCGGCTCCCCCGAGAGCGGGTCCAGCAGCGCCTCCCGCACGATCCGGCGGGGGTCGTACTGGCGGGGGTCGTACTGCCGCCAGTTGATGTCGTCGAACTCCGGGCCCATCTGCTCGCGCAGCTGGCCCTTGGCCGACTCGGCCATCGCACGTGCCTGCTTCACGAGCCGAGCCAGCTTCGCGGCGTACTCCGGCAGCCGCTCGGGCCCGAGGATGACGACCCCGACGACGACCAGGAGCACGAACTCCCACCCGTTGACGTCAAGCACGTCCGACCACCCCGTCAGTCATTCGTGCTGCCCTGCAGGGTGAGGGAGACGGTGATCTGCCGGCCCCCACGGAGCACGGTCAGCGAGACGGTGTCGCCCACGCTGCGGGCGCGGATCGCCACCACGAGGTCGTCGGAGCCGGTGATCTTCTTGCCGTCGAAGGCGACGATGACGTCGCCCGGCTTGATGCCGGCCTTCTCCGCCGGGCCGCCCTTCGTCACCGGGGCCTGGCCGCCGGCTGCCTGCTTCGCGAGCACCTTGGCGCCCTCACCCGTGAAGCCGTTGTCGAGGACCACGCCGATGACCGGGTGCGAGGCCGAGCCGGTCCGGATGAGCTGGGCAGCGGTCTTGACCACCTGGTCGCTCGGGATGGAGAAGCCGACGCCGATGTTGCCGGACTGGCTGCTCGCGCTGCCCGGGACGCGGGCGATGGCCGAGTTGACCCCGATCACGTGGCCCTGCATGTCGAGCAGCGGCCCGCCGCTGTTGCCGGGGTTGATGGCGGCGTCGGTCTGGATGGCGTTGATGAACGACTGGACGTCGCCGTCACCACCAGGGCTCACGGGCCGGTTGAGGGCGGAGACGATGCCGCTCGTCACGGTGCTGTCGAGGCCGAGCGGCGCACCGACCGCGATCACGGGGTCACCGACGACCACGGAGGCCGACGAGCCCATGGTCAGCGGGGGCAGGTCGGTCCGGGTCGTCCGGAGGACGGCGAGGTCGTAGGACGCGTCGCGACCCGCGATCGTGGCCTCGAGCTCGTCGCCGTTGGAGAGCACCACGCGGATGCGTCCGCCCGTGGCGGCCTCGGCGACGACGTGGTTGTTCGTCACGATGTGCCCGGCGCGGTCGAGGACGAAGCCCGAGCCGGTCCCCGAGCCGTCGGCGCCCTTGACCTGGATCGTCACGACGCTCGGCAGCGCCTTGGCCGCGATGGCGGCGATGCTGCCCGCGGGGCGGCTCGTGGCGCCCGGTCCGACAGTCGGGATGCTCGCGGGCCGGCCCAGCTCGAGGCGCCCGGTGCTGCCGAGCCAGCCGCCGACGAGACCGGCGAGGCCGCCCGCGACCAGCGCCGAGACGAGGGCGACCGCGACCAGCGCGCCCCACCCCGGTCCGCGCCGCCCCGGTGCGGCGAGCCCGGCCTGCGTCGTCGCATGGTGGTCCCGGGTCCAGTCCCCCGCCTGCCACGGCGCGGCGTCCCAGCCCCGCTGGTCCCACTCGGGGGCGCTCCCCGGGTAGCCGCCGTCCGCGGGCCCCGGTGCGAACGGGTCCCAGGCGGGGTCATGGCCGGGTCGCTCCAGCGGCTGTCCGGACGCCAGTGGCTCATGCGGTTCCAGCTGCTCGGTGCGCTCCAGCGGCTCGGTGCGCTCCTCGTGCCAGGCCCCCACCGGCTGGGTGTCGTCGGCGGACGCGGGGTCGCCCTGCTCCTCGGGGCGGCTGCCGGGTCCGCGCTCGTCGGTCATGGCGCTGATTCTGCCGAATGCCGCAGCACGGTGCCGACGGCAGGCCGAGCCGCCCACTGCCCGAGCACCGCAGTGCCGAGGGTCGCCGTGCCGAGGGCCGAGCTGCCGAGGGTCGTGCTGCCGAGCGTCGTGGCGGCGAGGGCCGCCCCGGGAGCAGTCGCCCCGGGCACGAGGAACTCAGCGACCGCGCTGCGCGGACCGGTCGACGGGGGCGCCGGCGCCTCGGCGGGCGCGGGCGGTGCCAGGGCCGAGCCGCCCATCGCCAGACTCCAGGCCGCGGCCGCGGACGCCCCGGCCGCCAGGCCGGCGAAGACGGTGGCGCGCACGAGCGAGCGGTGCAGGGGCGGGGCCGAGCGCTGCACCACGGGCAGGGCCGTGTAGGTCTCACGCGTCGGCGCGTGCCGGGGCAGCGGGAGGTGGCGCCGCGGCGGCTCCTCGGCTCCCCCACCGGTCTCCGCTGTGGCCGGCAGGTCGGCGAGCGAGAGCAGCATGGCGCGCAGCTCGCCCGGCATCGACGGTGCGGCGGGCCGGCGGAGCGCGGCGAGCACCTGCCGCTCCTCCTCCACGGCCCGCCTGCAGCACTCGCAGGCCACGAGGTGGCGGTCCCACTGGCGAAGCTCGTCGGCCGGCATCGCGCGGTCGGCATAGGTGGTCACCCGCGGGCCGAGGCACCGCGGGTGGTGACCACCCGGCATACCGATCCTGCTCATCGGGCCCCCGGCACCGCCCGGCGCAGGACGGGGAGGCGCGGCCGCACCTGGGCCCCCTCGGGCTCCTGGGCAGGCCTCGGCAGCGTCGGCGCCCGGTGCGCGAGCGCCTCGCGCAGCAGGGCGCGGCCGCGGTGGATGCGGGAGCGCACGGTGCCCAGCTTGACGCCGAGCGTCGTGGCGATCTCCTCGTAGGAGAGGCCCTCGATGTCGCAGAGGACGACGGCTGCCCGGAAGTCCGGGGGCAGCGCGTCGAGCGCGCGCTGGACGTCGTCGTCGAAGTGGGTGGCGTCGTAGGCCTGCTCCGGGCCGGCCTCGCGCGTGGTGAGGCGGGCGGCGGCGTCGTCGCTGAGCGCGTCGAAGCGGATGCGCTGCTTGCGCCGCATCTTGTCGAGGAACACGTTCGTCGTGATCCGGTGCAGCCAGCCCTCGAAGGTGCCGGGCCGGTAGGAGCTGAGCGAGCGGAAGACGCGGACGAAGACGTCGTGCGTGAGGTCCTCGGCGTCGTGCTTGTTGCCCGTGAGGCGGTAGGCGAGGCGGTAGACGCGGGCCGAGTGCTGCTCGACGATCTCCTCCCACGTCGGCGGCACCCACTCCTGGGCGGCCTCCTCCGTCGCGCCGACGTGGTCGGTCGCGGTCACGTCCTTCACCTCCGTGTGTGCGCGCGTGCGCGCGCGTGCATGGGACCAGACGTCCCGGAACCCCCCATGGTTCCCGGGCAACCTGAGGGTTGGCTGTGCACCGGCGAACGGTTCGCCGCTCGTCCGGTCCCCCTCCAGTATGCCGGGTGCGCCCGCCTGCGGCCGCCCCCGGCCGTGCGCGCACCGGCAGTAGGGTTGCCGCCATGAGCGCACAGAAGCCCGCGAGCTGGGCCTACGCCGAGGAGTTCGTCGCCGAGGACGAGGTGGTCGAGCAGGCCCGCCGGCGCGGCGACGAGCTGGGCGCCACGCCCGTCGGCACCGGCGCCGGAGCGGTGCTCCGGCTGCTCGCGGCCGCGGTCGGTGCCAGGTCGGTGATCGAGGTCGGGACCGGGGCCGGGACCTCCGGGCTGTGGCTGCTGCAGGGCATGCCCGCCGACGGCATCCTCACGACCATCGACGTGGAGGCGGAGCACCAGGCGGCCGCCAAGAAGGCCTACCTCGCGGCCGGGGTGGCCCACCAGCGCACCCGCGTCATCGCGGGCCGGGCGCTCGACGTGCTGCCGCGGATGACCGACGGCGCCTACGACATGGTCGTCATCGACGCCGAGAAGGTCGAGTACCCGCAGTACGTCGACCACGCGGTGCGGCTGCTGCGCGCGGGTGGCGTGATGGTGCTCGACAACATGCTGTGGCACGACAAGGTGGCCGACCCGGCGGCCCGCGACGAGCAGACCACGGTGCTGCGCGACCTCGGCAAGCGGATCCGCGACGACGAGCGCCTCGTGACGGCGCTGCTGCCCGTGGGCGACGGGGTGCTCGCCGCGGTCAGGCGCTGACGCATCCCGGGTCCCCATCCCCGCATCCCGCGTCGGCGTCCCCGGGTCGAGGTATAGACGTCTCGATTCCCGGGCCTCTATACCTCGACCCCCGGCATACCTCGACCCCCGGCGCGGCGGTCCGGGCGCGAGCCGGGGTGGTCAGGCCCTGCCGGGGCCGGGGCCGCGCCGGAACCCCTCCGGCCCCTCCGCGATGGCCACCACCTCGAACCGCTCGATGGACACCGGCGCGGAGCCGATGATCTGGCTGCCCGCGGACTCCTCCGCCTCGGCCCGGAAGTCGCGCTCGAAGTCGTCGCGGTGGACCGCCTCGGCGAAGACGTAGCTGCCCTCGAACCACGAGCCCTCGACCATCCGCCACGTCTTGGAGGCGAGCCCGTCGAGGAACATGAACCTCGCCATGGACGTGCCGATGACGTAGTCACGCAGCTGCTGGGCGACGTCGGCCGGGGCCTCCTGCAGCGACCAGCGGACGCTCAGGCCGTAGCCGGCGTTCATGCCAGCCCCTCGAGCCAGGAGAGGAGCAGCCGGGCGCCGAAGCCCGTGGCCCCCTTGCCGAGGATGCCCTTGTCCACGTCGGAGCGGCCGGGGCCGGCGATGTCGAGGTGGGCCCAGCGGCGGGCGCCGACGAACTCCCGGAGGAACAGCGCCGCGGTGATGGAGCCGCCGCCGCTGCCCGGCGAGACGTGGTTGACGTCGGCGACCTCGCTGTCGAGCAGGGGCCGGTAGTCCTCGACCAGGGGGAAGGGCCACAGCGGCTCGCCGACCCGCTCCCCTGCGGCGACCAGCTCGGCACGCAGCGCGTCGTCGGTGCTGTAGACCGGCGCCGCGCTGCGGGCGAGCGCCACCCGGGCGGCTCCCGTGAGCGTCGCGACGTCGACGAGCACATCCGGGTCGAGGTGGCGGTCGGCGTAGGCGAGCGCGTCGGCCATGACGATGCGGCCCTCGGCGTCGGTGTTGCCGATCTCGACGGTCGTCCCGCCGAACTGGGTGACGACGTCCCCGGGCCGGTAGGAGGACGCGCCGACGGCGTTCTCCGCGAGTGCCAGCAGGCCGGTGACCCGCACCGGCACCTCGAGCGCCCGGCAGGCTGCCAGCACCGCCAGGACCACCGCCGAGCCGGACATGTCGGTCTTCATGGCGAGCATGCCGTCGCGTGGCTTGATGTCCAGGCCGCCGCTGTCGAAGGTGATGCCCTTGCCGACGAGGACGACCCGGCGCGCCGACCCGCCGCGGCGCCCGGCCGGGGTGTGGTCGAGCTGGACCAGCCGGGGCGGGGTGGCCGACCCGCCGCCGACGGCCAGCAGCCCGCCGAAGCCGTCGCGGCGCAGGTCGTCGTCCGACCAGACCCGGACCTCCAGACCGGCGCTCCGCGCGACCGCCTCGGCCTGCTCGGCCATCCAGGCGGGGTTCTTGAGGTTCGAGGGGGTGACCGCGAGACCTCGCGCCAGCATCGTCGCGTGGGCCCGGGTCGCGGCCCGCTGGACCACCCGGTCGTCGTGACCGCCGACGAGGGTGACCACGGACGCGGGGCTGGGGACCGAGGAGCGGTCGGCGGTCCACCGCGGCGGTGAGTAGCCACCGAGCGAGATGCCCTCGACGAGGGCGGCGAGCGCGTCGTCGCGAGCCCCCGCCCCGAGGGTCGTCACGAGCGCCGGGCGACCACGGGCGGCCCGGCCGAGGGCGGCACCGGCGGACCTGAGCTCATCGGGGCTGCCCGCGCCGGCGCCCACCAGCAGGACGGTGCGGACGGCGCGGTCGCCGGGAGGCAGGGGCAGCGCCGTCACGGTGC
>JAICIN010000150.1 GCA_025924375.1 Dermatophilaceae bacterium
AGCCCGTGCCCGACCTCGTGGTTCACCTGGTAGACGCGGTACCGCGCCACGTCCTCGCCGTAGCTGTCGTCCCCGAGGAGCCAGCGGCGCAGGTTGAGCACAGACCGACCACCGTTCCAGCACGACACCTGGGAGAGCGTCTTCAGCGGAGCACACAGCCGGTCCGTCAGCGAGGGGCTGGCGAGGGTGACCCGGATGTCGACGGGCTCTCCGCCCGCCGCCTCCTCGGGGCCGACGTTCACGAAGCGGACGCCGTCGACGTCCTGCCAGCCGCGCCGGTCGAGCAGGACCCTCTGCACGGTGCGCGCCACCTCCGACGCGTCCACCCCCAGCCCGCCCTCGACCTCGACGGTGTAGCGGACGAGGCGCCCGCTGGTCCGCGGCGACGGGTCCTCGGGGACCGGCACGACGGTGAGCCTGCCGTCGCCACGCTCCGGGACCGAGCCGGCTCGCGGCCTGGTGGTCTCGTCGGCCGGCGAGCCGTCCTGCTCGGGGTCCGAGGCTGCCGTGGCGGTGGCCGGGCCACCCGTGACGGTCGCCGGGCCACCCGTGCCGGTCGTCCGGCTGCCGGTGGGACGGCTCGCGCCGATGCTCTCGCCCGCTCCGGGTCGCGTCGCGCCGGCAGCCGCGCTCGAGGCGCTCTCGACGGCCTCGACCCCTGCGGTGCGCCCGCGGTGGTGCAGGGCCTGGACACTGCCGACCACGAGCAGCCCGAGGAGGACGGTTGCCGCGGTCGTGCGTCGCAGGCGAACCCGTCGGCTCGGACGCCGCCCGCGCCCCCGGTGGCCCGCGGTCGCGTCACGGTGACGCGCCGACCCGCGCTCGGCCTGCTCGCGCTGCTGCCCTCGGTGCTCGCTCACGCTGACCTCGTGTCCGGACGGCGGCCGCCGCCCTGCGGGCACATCATGGCGGCCCCGGACGCTGCCGACCAAGCGCCTCCACGGCGTGGCGCGCCCCTGGGCCGGGCCGAGCTGTCACGACAGCCGCAGGATGGACCAGAGGGTCACGCGCGGGGGTGCGCCTGACGGTAGGACTGCTTGAGCCGGTCGACCGAGACGTGGGTGTAGACCTGTGTGGTCGCCAGCGACGCGTGGCCGAGCAGCTCCTGCACCAGCCGCAGGTCGGCGCCCCCCTCGAGGAGATGGGTGGCTGCGCTGTGCCGCAGCCCGTGCGGCCCGACGTCGGGGGCGCCCGCGACGGCGGCGACCAGCCGGTGGACGGACTCGCGGATCTGGCGCGCGTCGGCCCGTCGCCCGCGCCGGCCGAGGAGGAGGGCCGGCCCGCTCTCCGCGGTGGCCAGCAGGGGTCGTCCCCGTTGGAGCCAGTCACGGACCGCCTCGGCCGCCGGCACCCCGAACGGCACGGTCCGCTCCTTGGAGCCCTTGCCGAGCACGCGGAGCACCCTGGTTGACAGGTCGACGTCGTCCACGTCGAGGCCGGTGAGCTCGCCCACGCGGATGCCGCTGGCGTAGAGCAGCTCGAGGGCGGCGCGGTCCCTCAGCGCGAGGGGGTCTCCGTCGTCGGAGGAGATGGCGGCGAGGTCGAGCAGCGAGGTGGCCTCGCCCTGCTTCAGCACGGCCGGAAGGTGCTGCTGGCGCCGGGGGGCGCTCAGCCGCAGGGAGGGGTCGACCGGGATGCGCCCGGTGCGCGCCGCCCAGCCCAGGAAGGTGCGTGCCGCGGCAGAGCGCCGGGCGACCGTGGAGCGCGCCGCCCCGGAGCGCGACAGCGCGCCGAGCCAGTCCCGCAGGTCCTGCAGCGAGAGGTCGGCCAGCTCTCCCGCCGCGCACTCCTCGCTCGCGAACGCCAGAAGGCTGCGGACGTCGCCGAGGTAGGCCCGCGTGGTGTGCTCGGAGCGGCCGCGCTCGGAACGAAGGAAGCGCTCGAATGCGTCCAGCGTCCCACGCAGCTCCTCCACCAGCTCCTGCGCCGCGGGCTCCACCTCCTCACCGTCGCAGGCCGCTCGGGCCACATCAAGGCGCCCCGCCGAGGCGGGCAGCCGGCCCGCCGCGTGCGTGCTTCTTCCACCGGTCGCCGTCCCTCGTCGCGAGGCCGCGCAGCGAGAGCCGGCCGAGGCAGCCGAGGACCTGTCGGCCCTCGAGCGTGGTGCGCACCACGAGGTCGTCGACGCTGACGGCCTTGCGGTACGGCAGCGCCGACAGGACGGCCGCCTCCTCCTCGCTGAGGTCGTCGGTGTCCAGCACCTCGCCACGTTTGACGGGCGCGAGGTCGCGGCCGACCTCCCCGACGAGCTCGGCCGCCTCGGCGGCATCCGTCACGAGCTCTGCCCCGCGGGTGCGCACCAGCTCGTGGCACCCGGCGGACACGGAGGACGTCACGGGCCCCGGCACGGCGCCGACCGGCCGGTGGTGCTCGAGGGCGAGGCGCGCCGTGTGCAGCGAGCCCGAGCGCAGTCCTGCCTCGACGACGACGGTGCCCTTCGAGAGGGTCGCGATGAGCCGGTTGCGCCGCAGGAACCGCAGCTTCGTCGGCGCGCTGCCCGGTGGCATCTCGCTCACGACGAGGCCGACGCGAGCGATCCGGCTGATCAGCTCGGCGTTGCCCTGCGGGTAGGGACGCTCGACGCCTCCGGCGAGGACCGCCACGGTGGCGCCCTCGGACGCGAGCGCTCCCCGGTGCGCGGCCGCGTCGATGCCGTAGGCGGCGCCCGACACGATGGCGAAGCCCCGCTCGGCGAGGCCGTCGCCAAGGTCGAGCGCCACCATCTGCCCATAGCTGGTGGCCATGCGGGCACCGACGACGGACGCGCTGCGCTGGCACACCTGCGCCAGGTGTTCCGGTCCGCGGACCCACAGGCAGTGCGGAGGCTGCTCGAGAGCCTCGAGTCCCGACGGCCACTCCTCGTCACCGGGCACGAGCACGCGCGCCCCGATCCTGCGCAGGATCGCCAGGTCCTGGTCGATGTCGAGGACCTCGAGCCGCGGCCGCAGTCGCTCGGTCCACGACAGCCTCCCGCTCATCGCGCGGTGCAGGGCCGCCTCGGCGCCGAGGCTGCGGATGAGGGTCGTTGCCGGCTGGTCGGCGGGCTCGGTGAGCCGGCTCCAGGCCATGCGGGCCTCGCGCTCGCCCTCCGGGATGCGGCCTTTCACGCCGCCACCGGGCCCTGGTTGCGAAGCGTCAGCGCCATGCCGAGGTCTCCGGCGTCGGGCACGGCGTGGCCGGCCAGGTCGGCAGCGGTCCAGCCGAGCCGGAGCACGCGGTCGTAGCCGCGGAGCGTCAGCAGCCCCCGGTCGAGGGCCCGGTCGATGTCGGCGGTCACGTGGCGCGGCAGGCGCCACCGGCCCCGACGCAGGGCCGAGCCGGACGCCTGCGCGTTGAGCGACCACGCCTCCACGGCCCAGCGCTCGTGTTGCACGGCTCGCGCCCCTGCCACGCGAGCGCCGACCGCGCGGCTGCTCTCCCCTGCTCCGTCCCGCAGCGCCCTGGTCGTGAGGGCCGGCATCGCGACCTGCAGGTCGACCCGGTCGAGCAGCGGTCCGGAGAGGCGCCCGGCGTAGGCGAGGCGGTCGCGGGGGCGGCAGGAGCAGTCCAGCGCCTTGCCGTAGGCCAGGCCGCAGGGGCAGGGGTTTGCCGCCATCACGAGCTGGAACCGCGCGGGGTACCGCACGGTCGTGCGCGCCCGGGCCACGACCACCTCGCCGGACTCCATGGGCTGCCGCAGCGACTGGAGGACGCTCGTCCTGAACTCCGGCGCCTCGTCGAGGAAGAGCACGCCGTGGTGTGCCTGCGAGATGGCGCCGGGACGGACGACCCCACTGCCGCCCCCGACCATGGCCGCCACCGAGGCGCTGTGGTGCGGCGCGACGAACGGTGGCAGCGGGTCGAGGACGAGCCCGTCGGGCAGGGTGCCGAGCACCGAGCGCACCGCGAGCACCTCGAGCGCCTGCTGGTGGTCCAGCGGCGGCAGGATCGAGACGAGCCGCTCCGCGAGCATCGTCTTGCCCGCACCCGGCGGTCCCATGAGCAGGAGGTGGTGGCCGCCCGCCGCGGCGAGCTCGAGGGCGCCGCGCGCCTCTGCCTGACCGACGACGTCGGCGAGGTCGCTCCCCGGTGGTGGCCCGGCCTCGGCGCTCTCCGTCGCCTGCCACGACGTAGGTGGCAAGGCTCCCGTGGCGGACGACATCGCGTAGAGGTCGACGAGGCTCGCGAGGTCACGCACCGGGTGGACCGTCACGCCGGGGACGAGCGCCGCCTCACCGGCGTTGGCGGCAGGCACCACGACCTCGGCGACGCCCGCCGCCGCGGCTGCGAGCACCGACGGCAGCACCCCGCGCACGGCTCGGACGCTGCCGTCGAGCGCCAGCTCCCCGAGGTGGACGACAGGAGCGGCGACGTCGCGCGGCACGAACCCCGCCGCGCTGAGCGCCGCCACCGCGATGGCGAGGTCGAAGATGCTTCCGGCCTTGGGGATGGAGGCCGGCGACAGGTTCACGGTGATGCGGCGTTGCGGCAGCGGCACACCGCTGTTGGTCGTCGCAGCCCGCACCCGGTCCGTCGACTGGGCACAGGCGGCGTCGGGAAGGCCGCTGACGGCGAAGTGCGGCAGTCCCTGCGCGATGTCGGCCTCGACGTGGACCAGTGCACCCTCCAGGCCGGTCAGCGCGACGGACCGGGCGCGGCCGAGGTTCATGCGCCGACCCCCATCAAATGGGTGAGCAGCGGTGGCTGCCCGGCGCGACCGAGGATGCCGACGACGTCGATCCGCACCGACCCGGCGTGGCGCTCGTGCTCGGCCAGCCAGGCGGCCGCCAGCCGCCGGAGCCGCGCGGCCTTGCGCTGGGTGACCGCCTCGAGCGGGTCGCCGAAGGCCACGGTGCGCCGGGTCTTCACCTCGCACACCACCACGCAGTCGCCGTCGGCCGCCACGATGTCGATCTCACCGTGCGGGCACCGCCAGTTCCGGTCGAGGATCGTCATCCCGCGCCCGACGAGGTATCTCGCCGCGAGCCGCTCGCCGTAGTCCCCGACCGCGTGGGTCGGCCCGGCCGTGCTGTGTGCCATCTCCGTGTCGTCCACCGTCACCACCTCCGGGGACCACCGTGTCGTCGGCGCCCGGAGCCGTGGGAGCGCGAGGGCGCGCCTGTGGACGGCGTGGGCCGACACACCCGTTGTGGGGACGAGCGGCTCGCGAGCACCGCCGGCGACCACGTCGCGATCGACAACGTCGCCGCGGCCCGGGAGGCCACGGCATACCTCGTCTCCACGGGGCGCCGGCGCATCGCGGCCATCGGCGCGCAGCGCTCGCAGTCCGGGGCCAGCGTCCGGCTGCGGCTCAAGGGCTGCTCCCAGGCGCTCGAGGGGCCGGCATGGAGCGCCGGGAGGAGCTCGTGGTGCCCGCCCCGGCCGGGGTGCAACCGGCCGGGCAGCTCTAGAAGACGTCGCCCTTGGGCAGCTCGAGCTCCGACTTCGCGAGCTCCTCGACGTTGACGTCCTTGAACGTCACGACACGCACCTGCTTGGCGAACCGCGCCGGCCGGTAGATGTCCCACACCCATGCGTCCTGCATCGTCACGTCGAAGAACACCTCGCCGCCGTCGGAGCGGACCTTCACGTCCACGGAGTTGCAGAGGTAGAACCGCCGCTCGGTCTCCACC
>JAICIN010000151.1 GCA_025924375.1 Dermatophilaceae bacterium
ACCTCGTCATCGACGGCGGCAACACGAAGTACACCGACGACCACAAGCACGCCGCCCAGCTGCACGACCTCGGCATCGACTTCATGGACGTCGGCGTCTCCGGCGGCGTCTGGGGCGTCACCAACGGCTACGGCCTCATGGTCGGCGGCGAGGACCGGTGGGTCGAGCACGCCATGCCGATCTTCGACGCGCTGCGCCCGGAGGGTCCTCGCGAGGAGGGCTTCGTCCACGCCGGGGAGGTCGGCGCCGGCCACTACACGAAGATGGTCCACAACGGGATCGAGTACGGCCTGATGCAGGCCTACGCCGAAGGCTATGAGCTGCTCATGCGCAAGGACATCGTCAAGGACGTTCCCGGCGCGTTCAAGGCGTGGAGCCGCGGCACCGTCGTGCGGTCCTGGCTGCTCGATCTCATGGTCGGCGCCCTCGAGCGCAACCCGACGCTGCAGGACGTCTCCGACTACACCGTCGACTCCGGCGAGGGGAAGTGGACCGTCGAGGAGGCGGTGGCCCTCGAGGTGCCGATGCCGGTGATCTCCGCCTCGCTGTTCGCCCGCTACGCCTCCCGGCAGCTGAGCTCGCCCACCATGCAGGCCGTCGCGGCGCTGCGCGGGGAGTTCGGCGGCCACGAGGTCATGACGGTCGACGAGGGTGACGCCCTGCGCCGAGGGGACAGCCCGACCTCGACGGCGCAGCAGGTGGCGGCCAAGGGGATCGGAAAGAAGGTGGACGCCGAGCGCCCGCACGCCGCGAAGCCTGCATCCGGGTCCGGCCGGCAGCCCGCGCCGCGGAAGGACTGACGCGAGGGTCGTGCACGTCCGTCACCTCACGCTCAAGGACTTCCGCAGCTACCCCACCGCGGAGCTGGCCCTGACCCCCGGCGTCACGACGCTCGTCGGGCTCAACGGCCAGGGCAAGACCAACCTCGTCGAGGCGATCGGCTACCTCGCCACCCTCGGCTCGCACCGGGTCGCGACCGACCAGCCGCTCGTCCGCTTCGGCGCCGAGCAGGCGATCGTCCGCGGCGCCGTCGTCCGCGACGGCCGGGAGACGATGGTCGAGCTCGAGATCACCCCGGGCCGCGCCAACAGGGCCCGGCTCGGCCGCGCCCCTGTCGCGCGCCCCCGGGACGTGCTCGGCACCGTCCGCACCGTGCTGTTCGCGCCCGAGGACCTCGCCCTCGTCAAGGGCGACCCCTCCGAGCGGCGCCGGTTCCTCGACGAGCTGCTCGTCCAGCGCCAGCCGCGCTGGTCCGGGGTCCGCTCCGACTACGACAAGATCGTGCGTCAGCGCGGCGCCCTGTTGAAGTCGGCGGCCCCGCTGTTCCGCACCCGCGGCGGGAAGCGGGCTGGGCGCCATACCCCTCGGCCGGGGGAACCACCCACCGACGAAGCGCGCGACGCGGCCCTGCACACGCTCGATGTGTGGGACAGCCACCTGGCGACGGTCGGCGCGCAGCTGCTCTATGCGCGGCTGCGGCTGCTGCGGGACCTCGTGCCCGACCTCGCCCAGTGCTACGACGCGGTCTCGGCGAGTGCGGCCAACGCCCGGGCCGTCTACAGGAGCTCGCTGCACGACGAGGTCGCGGCGCGGATCGCGGACGGCGACGTGCCCGAAGTCGAGCAGCTGCGCGAGGCGATCCTGCACACGCTCGAGCAGGTCCGGGACCGCGAGATCGAGCGCGGCGTCTGCCTGGTCGGGCCGCACCGCGACGACCTCGTCCTCTCGCTCGGGGAGCTGCCTGCGAAGGGATACGCCAGCCACGGTGAGTCGTGGAGCTTCGCGCTCGGGCTCAAGCTGGCGGCCTACCGGCTGCTGCGGCGCGACCTCGGCGACGACCCCGTCCTGATCCTCGACGACGTCTTCGCCGAGCTCGACGTGGGCCGCCGTGAACGGCTCGGCGAGCTGATCGCCGACTGCGAGCAGGTGCTCATCACCGCTGCGGTCGGCGCGGACGTGCCCGAGCAGCTGCGGGAGTCCGGCACGACGTATGCCGTCGAGCTCGGCCACGTCGGCGCCCCGCTCCCTGCCAGTCCCCCTTCCTCCCCGAACGCAGTGTTCGAGGTCGAACGCGGTGGTGCACCAGTGAGTTCGCTCAACACCAGGGAGTTCGACAGTGAGCTCGACGAGCCGGAGCCGGCCGATGACTGACGACCAAGGCCCGGCGGACAGCGCGCAGGACGACCAGCAGGACCAGGGCCCGGGGCTCGAGGACGACGTGCGGGATGCGGCCGCCGCGGCTCTGTCGCGCGCGCGTGCGCTAGCCAGGGACAAGGGGCTGAGGCCCGGCATGAAGCCACGCCGCCGTCCCCGCGCCGGGCGAGGCGAGGTGACTCTGTCCGGGGCGGGTCGCGACGGTCGGGACCCGACGCTGCTCGGCGACCAGCTCGACCGGCTCGTCGCGGACCGCGGCTGGAAGGTCGACGTGGCGGTCGGCTCGGTCATGGGACGGTGGGAGGAGATCGTCGGTCCCGACATCGCCTCCCACGTCGAGCCGGTCTCCTTCGAGGACGGCGTGCTCACAGTCCGGGCGAACTCGACCGCGTGGGCGACCCAAATGCGGTTGCTCGCCTCGCACGTGCTGGCCCGGGTCGAGGAGGAGATCGGCGCGGGCACGGTGAGCGAGCTGAAGGTGCACGGCCCCGGCGGCCCGACGTGGCGGCGCGGGCCGCGCCGCTCCCCCGACTCCCGAGGCCCCCGCGACACCTACGGCTGACGCGAGGCCGTCACGAGATGCGGGTGTCGGTGCTCGGCAGGACACTGGAGCCATGAGGTGCCCATCGATCATCCCGCCCTACATCCTCGAGGCTCTTGCCACGGCGGCCGACGAGGACCTCGCCGCGCGGGTCCGGGCCTCCATCGCGCACGACGAGGGTCTGCGGCGTCGCCGGGTCGCCCCCCAGGCTGCCCAGCACCGACCCGGGCCGGCCGGAGCAGCGCCGACCCCCACCCTGCCCGGGCTGGACCGCACGATCAGCGACGCCCACCACGCCCAGACCACACCCGGCACCACGGTCCGCACCGAGGGACAGCCGCCGACCGGTGACTCGGCGGTGGACGAGGCCTATGACGGGCTCGGTTTCACGTGGAACCTCTACGACCAGGTCTACGGGCGTGACTCGATCGACGGCAAGGGCCTGCCGCTGCGCGGCACGGTCCACTACGGACAGAACTACGACAACGCGTTCTGGGACGGCACCCAGATGGTCTTCGGCGACGGCGACGGGATCGTCTTCGCCCGGTTCACCAAGAGCGTCGACGTCATCGGGCACGAGCTGACGCATGGGGTCACCGCACACACGGCGGGCCTGCTCTACCAGGGCCAGTCCGGCGCGCTCAACGAGTCGATCTCGGACGTCTTCGGCAGCCTGGTCAAGCAACACCACCTCGGGCAGACCGCGGCCGAGGCCGACTGGCTCATCGGAGCGGACCTGTTCGAGCCGGGCGTGCAGGGCCGCGGCCTGCGGGACATGCTCCACCCCGGGACCGCCTACGACGACCCGCGGCTCGGCGGCAAGGACCCGCAGCCGGCCGACATGGCCCACTACGTCACGACGAGCGACGACAACGGCGGCGTCCACCTCAACTCCGGCATCCCCAACCGCGCCTTCGCGCTCGCCTGCGTCACGCTGGGCGGCCATGCCTGGGAGACCGCCGGGCCCGTCTGGTACGCCGTGGTCACCGGCGACGCAATCCGTGCCGACTGCGACTTCGCGACCTTCGCGCAGCTCACGGTGGATGCGGCGGCGAGCGCCCACGGCGACGGTTCGGCCACACACTCCGCCATCCGCGACGCGTGGGTCACCGTCGGTGTCCTCGCCCAGGGCGGCGGCGGCGCGGCGTCCGACGCCGCGGCGGGCGACGAACCCATGGGAGAGGTCCACGGCGAGGTGCCGAGCCCGGCGACCCGGGTGCTGCTGCGGCGCACCGGGGGCTTCGCGGGCCTCGTCCGCGAGCGGCCCTTCCTTCTTGGCGAGCTGCCGGACCGCGACACGAAGAACTGGCAGCACCTCCTCGCCGCCCCGACCCTCCAGCAGATCGCCCGCGAGGAGGGCGGCCACCCCGACATGTTCTGCTACTCCGTCAGCTGCCGACAGGCGGGGCTCGACGTCACGGTCGCCGAGCCGCACCTGCCCGAGGCGATCCACGAGCTGTTCGAGCGCACCCTCGAGGGCTGAGCTGTGCCGACCCACCTCGCCCTGCTCCGCGGCATCAACGTCGGTGGCGCGGGCAAGCTGCCCATGGCGCAGCTCCGCGAGGTCCTCGAGGGGCTCGGCCACCGCGACGTCGCGACCTACATCCAGAGCGGCAACGCGGTCTTCTCCCCCGGGTCCCGGGCCGGCCCCCAGGCGCTGGCCCGGGCTCTCGAGGACGCCATCGAGGCGGCGGCGGGCTTCCGGCCGGCGACCGTCGTGCTCACCGCGGCGGAGCTGGCAGCCGTGCGCGACGCCAACCCCTTCCCCGAGGTGACCGAGCCGAAGCAGCTGCACGCCGGCTTCTTCCCCGGCCCTCCCGGTCCGACGTATGCCGCGGGGGCGCGGGCCGCTCAGCAGCTGGCTCAGGAGCAGGGCAGTCACGACCGGGTGGTCGTCGACGGCGCGGTCGTCTACCTGCACACTCCCGATGGGATCGGCCGCAGCCGGCTCGCGGAGCTGCTCGGCCGGGTGAAGGACGAGCACGGCGCGAAGGTGCTGGGCACGTTCCGCAACTGGGCGACGGTCACCAAGCTGCTCGACCTTCTGGACGCCTGAGTCACCGGGACGAACGGCCGGATCGAGGGGCCTCCCCGAGCCGGATCCGTGCGCAGCAAGCAGACCTCGCGGTGCTTCGTTCCGGCCGGTCCGCCCGGGCATTCGCAAACGCCGCGCAGGGGCGCTCAGGGGCCGGGTCGTGATCCTCCCCCCGGATCACGGCGTCCGGACGCGCCACGGCGGCAGTTGTGGGGCTCCTGAGGCATGTTTCGGTCGTCCGGGACGTTAAGATGAGAGGGTTGCGGCTCGACCATCGCGTCGGGCCGCGCCAGTGTCGCCCCGCCCCACCGATGCTGGGGCGACCACCTGCATTGCACCGCGAGCGAGGAGTGACGTGTCCGAGGCCGACCAGACGCCAGATCCCACCACAGCAGAGCCGACGACGGACACGACCACCCCGGACCCAGCGGCAGCCGCCGCGGAGGCAGCGGAGGCAGCGGCCGAGGCACACGCACCACAGGCCTCGGAGGCCGCCGCGGAGATCGGCATCGCCAAGACGCGCGAGCCGATGGTCGATGACCCCTACCTGCGGCACCCGCACCCGGACCACAAGCCCAACGGCGTCGACTATGACGCGAGCGCGATCACCGTGCTCGAAGGCCTCGAGGCGGTCCGCAAGCGCCCGGGCATGTACATCGGTTCGACCGGTGAGCGTGGCCTGCACCACCTCGTCTGGGAGATCGTCGACAACTCCGTCGACGAGGCGCTCGCCGGCTACGCCGACACCATCGACGTGACCCTCATGGCCGACGGTGGCGTGCGCGTCAAGGACAACGGCCGCGGCATTCCGACCGACATCCACCAGGCAGAGGGCGTCAGCGCCGTCGAGCTCGTGCT
>JAICIN010000152.1 GCA_025924375.1 Dermatophilaceae bacterium
ACCTCGGACTCGTCGATGTAGTCGACGCCGAGGGACTGCAGCACCTGCGCCTCGACGAAGTGGCCGATGCGGGCCTTGGCCATCACCGGGATCGACACCGTGTTGATGATGCCGTCGACCATGTCGGGGTCGCTCATGCGCGACACGCCGCCCTGGGCGCGGATGTCGGCGGGGACCCGCTCGAGCGCCATGACGGCGACGGCGCCGGCGTCCTCGGCGATCCTGGCCTGCTCGGGGGTGACGACGTCCATGATGACGCCGCCCTTGAGCATCTCGGCCATGCCGCGCTTGACGCGCGAGGTGCCGGTGGCGGGCTCGGTGCTGCTGGTGGTGGTGTCGACGGCCGACATGACTGCCTGCTTCCGGGTGCGGGGTGCGCCGGGGTGGCGCGAGGGGCTGGAGCCGATTCTACGGCTCCGCCGACGGCGACCTCACTCCCGGGCGGGGCCGGGCAGGTCGTCGCCGAACTCGACGGTCTGGGGCAGGTCGGCGTGGCCGGCGAGCCGGAAGAGGCGCACGACCCGCTTGGCGCGGACCCGCTGGACGTCCGTGACGGCGTCGTTGTGGAACCGGCGCGCCAGCTGCACCCGCAGGGCGGCGGCCTCCAGCCGGCGCAGGGCGGCCTCCCCCACCGCGCCGTCGCCCCGGATCCGGTCGAGCTCGGCCTCGGGGAGCGCCAGGTGCAGGGCCTGGGTCAGGTCGCTCTCGATGACCTCGCGGCCGGCGAAGTGCTGCCCCTCGAGGAGGTCCTCCCCCGCCCGCTCGTTGTGGGCCTCGAGCGACTCCGAGGCCGCGCAGGCGAGGATCAGGGCGCTCGCCGGGTCGAGCGAGCCGGAGTTCGCCAGCTCGAGCGTGGCCTCGGCGCGCCGCACGAGCTGGGCGTCGAGCGCGGAGAGGGCGCCCTCGACCCGGGCGTGCAGGCGGTCGAGGCGGGCCGCGCTGTAGGAGAGGTACCACGCGACGCCGAGCACGACGGCGACCGCGACCACCACCCAGGTGAGGGTGTTCATCAGGCCTCACCCCGCGACCGTCCGCGCAGCAGGCGGGTCCACCTCGTGTCGGACGCCGACTCGGCGCGCAGCTCGTCGGCCCCGTGCGTGACCGTGTCGTAGACGGCCATGACCTGCTCGGCGACGACCGACCAGTCGAAGACCTGGGCGCGCCGGCTCCCGGCGGCCGTGAGCCGCGCCCGGGCGGCGGGGTCCGCCGCGAGCCGGAGGAGCTGCGAGGCGAGGTCGTCGTGGTCCTCGTTGCGGAAGGTCGCGCCGGCGCGCCCGCCGTCCAGGACGCGGACGAAGGCGGCCAGGTCGCTGGCGACGACTGGCGCCCCGGCAGCCATGGCCTCGACGAGCACGATGCCGAAGCTCTCGCCGCCGGTGTGCGGCGCGACGTAGAGGTCGACCGAGGCCAGCAGCGACGCCTTCTCCACGTCGGTCACCGCGCCGAGGAACTCGCTCGCCGCGGCGACCTCCGGCGCCATCCGCGCGCGGGCGGCGGCCCGGTCGCCCGGGCCGGCGACGAGCAGGCGGGCGCCGGGCAGCTCCTGCAGGACCCGAGGCATCGCCGACGCCAGGACCGGAAGGCCCTTGCGCGGCTCGTCGATGCGGCCGAGGAAGGCGATCGTGGGCGCCCCGGGACGGCCCTGCCACGCGGTGGACAGCGGCGCCCCGGCGAACCGTGCGACGTCGACGCCGTTGGGGATGACGACGGCGTCGCCGCCGAGGTGCGTCGTGACGGTGCGGCGGGCGTCCTCGGAGACGGCGATCCGCCCGGAGATCTTCTCCAGGCTCGGCCGCACGACGGGGTAGGCGGCCTGCATCGCCCGCGAGCGGAGGTTGGAGGTGTGGAAGGTCGCGACGATCGGGCCGTTGCTGGCCCAGAGGGCGAGGATCGAGATGCTCGGCGTGACCGGCTCGTGGAGGTGGACCACGTCGAAGTCCCCCGCCTCCAGCCACCGGCCGACCTTGGAGGCCATCATCGGCCCGAAGGCCAGGCGCGCGACGGACCCGTTGTAGCGCACCGGGATCGCGCGGCCGGCGGAGACGAGGTAGGAGGGCAGGGGCGCGTCGTCGTCCGCCGGCGCCAGCACCGAGGCGTGGTGGCCCTGGGCGAGCAGGTGCTCGGCGAGGTCGCGGACGTGGAACTGCACGCCACCCGGCACGTCGAACGAGTAGGGGCACACCAGCCCGACCCTCACGCCGCCACCTCCACGAGCTCGTCGAGGAAGACGCGCTGCATCATGTGCCAGTCCTCGGTGTGCTCCCTGATCGCCCCGCCGAGGGCGTCGGCGCACGCCTGGGTCATCGCCTCGGCCTTCGCGCGGGCGGTGCCGCCGTCCGGCACCGCCACGCGCTCGTGCACCGTCACGACGCTGCGGTGCTGCCACGAGGAGCCGGGCACCGGCTCGTAGTGGACGGACACGGGGAACAGGGCGGCCCGTGAGGCCAGCGCCAGCGCGGCGGGCCCCGCGGCCATCCGCGAGGGGTGGCCGCACAGCTCCACCTCGATGCCGCGGGCGGTGAGGTCGCGGTCGGCCAGGAGCGGCACGATGACCGGTCCCCTGAGCAGGGCCCGCAGCTCGGCGAAGACGTCGGCTCCCCCGGTGAGCGGGAGGATCGTCATGCCCAGCGACTCCCGGAAGGCGAGGAACTCGGCATACACCTCCTCCGGCCGCAGGCGCTCCGCGACGGTGATGACGTGGCCGAGCTCGACGGTGCCGAAGGCGCCGGCCAGGTCCCAGTTGCCCATGTGGCCCAGGAAGCAGAGGACCGGCCGGCCGGCGGCCAGCTCGGCGCGCAGCGCCGCGTCGTCGACCATCCGCACCGCCGCGGCGATCTCCGCGCGGCTGCGGTCCGGCAGCCGGAAGGCGTCGCAGTAGTAGCGCAGGTAGGAGCGCATCCCGGCCCGGACCAGCGCGTCGAGGGCGTCGGCGTCCAGCTCGGGGCGCACGCGGGCGTAGTTCGCCCGCAGCCGCCGGACGCCGGCGCCGTCGCGGGCCACCGTGACGTCCGCGATCCGGTCGAAGAGCCCGTATGCCGCGCGGCCGGGCAGGCGGCGCACGGCGGACCACCCGAGCCGGTAGCCACCGACCGCGAGGGTGTCGGCAGGGTTCCTCACGCCCGGCCCAGGGCCTGGCTGCGGACGGTGAGCATCCGCTGGACGACGGTCACCAGGCTGGCGAGGGCGAGGACGGCGAGGACGATGCCGAGGACGACCTCGGGGAGCCCGAGACCGACCAGGCCCGTGGTGAGGAGAACCGCGACGAGCCGGTCGGCCCGCTCGGCGATCCCGACGTTGGCGGTCCACCCCAGCCCCTCGGCCCGTGCCTTGGCGTAGGAGACGACGCTGCCGAGGATGAGGCAGGCGAGGGCGAGGGCGGCCATGGCGTCGTTGCCGGCGCCCTCGCGGCCGCCGTAGCAGAGGACGAGGCCGCCGAAGACCGCGGCGTCGCCGAAGCGGTCGAGGGTGGAGTCGAGGTAGGCCCCCCAGCTCCCGGACCGGCCCGACATCCGCGCCATGACACCGTCGACGGTGTCGGAGAAGACGAAGACCGTGATGACGACGGTGCCCCAGAAGAAGGAGCCGCGGGGGTAGAACGCCAGCGCCCCGGCACAGACGCCGAGCGTGCCCACGACCGTCACGACGTCGGGGCTCACCCCGAGGGAGAGGAGCAGCCGCGCGACCGGCGTGAAGATCCTGGTGAAGAGGGCGCGCGCGTACTTGTTCAGCATGGTGGCGTCAGCCTACTGAGGACGGCCCCGCCGTCAGCGGGGCCACGCGCCGACCAGCTGCTGCCGCGCGTCCTCGAGCAGCACGGGCAGCGCCTTGGTGCGCGCGATGACGGGGAAGAAGTTCGAGTCGCCTCCCCAGCGCGGGACGACGTGCTGGTGGAGGTGGGCCTCCACGCCCGCGCCCGCGACCGCACCCTGGTTCATGCCGATGTTGAAGCCCATCGGGTCCGACGCCGACCGCAGGGCCAGGACGGCCGCCTTGGTGAGCGCCGAGAACTCCGCCGTCTCCTCGTCGGTCAGCTCGACGTAGAGCGAGACGTGGCGGTAGGGGCACACCAGCACGTGACCGGCGTTGTAGGGGAAGAGGTTCATGACGACGAAGCAGGTCTCGCCGCGGTGCACGACGAGGCCCTCGGCGTCGTCCTTGCCGGGCGCCGCGCAGAACGGACAGCCCTTCCCCGGCTCGGACGTCGGCCGCTCCCCCGCGACGTAGGCCATCCGGTGGGGCGTCCAGAGCCGCTGCAGGCCGTCCGGCTCGCCGCACAGCTCCTCGGCCGGCTCGACCTCGAGGTCCTCGGCCATGCTCAGACCTGCACGCGGGACTCGACCGCCGTGAGGACCTCCGCGACCGCCTCGTCGACCGGCACGCCGTTCTTCTGGGAGCCGTCGCGGTAGCGGAACGACACCGCGGCCTTGGCGCGGTCCTCCTCCCCGGCGATGAGGACGAAGGGGACCTTCGCCTTGCTCGCGTTGCGGATCTTCTTCGGGAAGCGGTCGTCGGAGGTGTCGAGCTCCACGCGCAGCCCCTTGGCGGCCATCTGGTCGAGGACGCCCCGCAGGTAGTCGTCGTACTCGTCGGCGACCGGCACACCGAGGACCTGCACGGGCGACAGCCAGGGCGGGAAGGCGCCGGCGTAGTGCTCCACGAGCACCCCGATGAAGCGCTCGATCGACCCGAACTTCGCCGAGTGGATCATCACCGGCTGCTGGCGCGAGCCGTCGGCGGCCTGGTACTCCAGCCCGAACCGCGCCGGCTGGTTGAAGTCGTACTGGATCGTCGACATCTGCCAGGTGCGGCCGATGGCGTCGCGCGCCTGCACGGAGATCTTCGGCCCGTAGTAGGCGGCGCCGCCGGGGTCGGGGACGAGCTCCAGGCCGGTCTCGACCGCCACCGCCTCGAGGAGCCGGGTGGCCTCCGCCCACTGCTCGTCGGTGCCGATGAACTTCTCGACGTTGGCGTCGTCGCGGGTCGACAGCTCGAGGTAGTAGTCGTCGAGCCCGAAGTCGTCGAGGAGGCTGAGGACGAAGCGCAGCAGGTGGCGCACCTCCTCGGCGGCGCCCTCGGGGGCGACGTAGGAGTGCGAGTCGTCCTGCGTGATCATCCGCACCCTGGTCAGGCCCTGCAGCACGCCGGACTTCTCGTCGCGGTAGACGGTGCCGAACTCGAAGAGCCGCAGCGGCAGCTCCCGGTAGGACCGCTGCCGGGAGCGGTAGATGAGGTTGTGCATCGGGCAGTTCATCGCCTTGAGGAAGTACCGCGCGTGCTCCAGCTCCATCGGCGGGAACATGGTGTCCTCGTAGTACGGCAGATGCCCCGAGGAGTGGAACAGCCCCTCCTTGGAGATGTGGGGAGTGCCGACGTACTGGAAGCCCTCCTC
>JAICIN010000153.1 GCA_025924375.1 Dermatophilaceae bacterium
CCAGTGCCTCCGTGACGACCAGGCCCCACGTCTCCGCACGGGAGGCATGGACGAGCAGGTCGCTCCCGGCATACAGGCCGTCCAGGTCGCCACCGGACAGGGGCCCAGGGAAGCTCACCCGGTCGCCGATCCCGCTCCGGTGCGCCTGCCGGAGCAGGCCCCGGGCCCAGCGGGGGTCGAGGTCGACCGCGCCGGCGCAGCAGCACTGCCACGGCAGGTCCGCCACCCCCGCCAGTGCGGTCAGCAGCCGGTCGTGGCCCTTGACCGGTGTCGCGGCCGCGACGCAGACCAGCCTGCGCCCGGACGCGGTGCCTCTCGCCAGCGGTGCGCGGTCGGCCCCGGGCACGGCGATGTGCACGCGGCCCGGTTCGAGCCCGTGCCGGTGGAGCAGCCGGTCCCGGGTCCACTCGCTCGTCGTGACGACGGCGACGGCGCACGCCAGCACCTCCTGCTCGTGCCGAGCGACCACCCGGTCGCCGTCGGCGGCGTGGTCGGCCAGCGGCATGTGGACGAGGACGACGAGGCGGAGCCGAGCTCGGTGCGGCACCACGACGTCGGGGACGCACGAGGCGACGAGGCCGTCGAGGAGCACCGTCGCGCCCTCCGGAAGGGCCGCCAGCGTCCGCGCGAGACGGTCCCTGGCGGCGGGGCCGGGCCGCGGCCACGTCCCCGCGAGCCGGTGCTCGTGGACCGACCACCCCAAGGCCGTCAGCCCGGCGCAGACCCGGCGGTCGTAGGTGTTGCCACCGCTCGGCCGCTGGAGGTCGTCGACCGAGTCGGGCACGACGACGTGCACGGTCGTCACAGGCGCAGGTCGTAGCTGGCCCACGCGACGTGGGACTCCCGCAGGGTGACGCTCATCGACGCCAGCTCCCGTGCCGACTCCCCGAGAGCACCGGCACGGACGCGCTCGGCGAGCCGGTCGGCGACGACCTTGGCCAACGCCTCGGTGGTGGTATTGGTCCCGCGGAAGGCGGGCTCGTCGTCGAGGTTGCGGTAGGCGAGGTCGCCGAGGACGGCCCTCAGCTCCTCGGCGGCGCGGCCGATGTCGACCACGACGTTGTCGGGGTCGAGGGCCTCCCGGCGGAAGGTCGCGTCGACGACGTAGGTGGCGCCGTGGAGGCGCTGGGCCCGCCCGAACGCCTCGCCCCGGAGGCTGTGGGCGACCATGACGTGGTCCCGCACGGTGACGCTGAACACGGCGCTACCCCTGCCCGTAGCTGACGGTGTGGCAGATCGCCGGGAGGCTGCCGCTCGCGATCCGCGGCATGACCTCCGGCAGCTCCTCGAAGTCGCTCTGACCCGTGAGGAGGCTGTCGAACACGGGGTCGCGGAGCAGGTCGAGGGCGAGCGCGAGCCGGTCCCTGGGGCTGCGCCGTGACCGCCGGGCCGCCGCCACCGCACCCACCTGGCTGGCCCGCAGCGCCAGGCGACCCGAGTGGAAGGAGCCGCCGAGCGCCAGGCGCACCTCGGTGTCGCCGTACCAGCTGAGGTCGACCACGGTGCCCTCGGTCGCCAGGAGCTCTAGGGACAGCTGGAGGCCCGCGGAGCTGGCGCTGGTGTGCACCACCAGGTCGCAGCCGCTCGCCGTGGCCGCCGCCTCGTCGGGCGACGCGAACCGCGCGCGGAGCACCGCTGCGAGGTTGCTCCTCGTCCTGTCCACGTCGACCAGGCTGACCGAGACCCCCGGGAACCGGGTCAGGAGGGCGGTGACGCAGCACCCGACCATGCCGCCGCCGACGACGGCCACGCGGTCACCGAGGAGCGGGGCGGCGTCCCACAAGGCGTTGACGGCGGTCTCGACGGTCCCGGCGAGCACGGCCCGCCGGGCCGGCACGTCCTGCGGCACCACCACCACCGAGTCGACCGGCACGACGTAGGCGCTCTGGTGCGGGAAGAGGCAGAAGACGGTCCGTCCGACGAGCTCCGCCGGTCCGTCCTCGACGACACCGACGCTGAGGTAGCCGTACTTCACCGGCCACGGGAAGTCGCCGTCCTGGAACGGCGCCCGCATCGTCACGTACTGGTCGGAGGGGACGCGGCCCTCGAAGACGAGCGTCTCGGTCCCCCGGCTGATGCCGGAGCAGAGCGTGCGGACGAGCACCTCACCCGGCCCGGGCGAGGGCAGCCCCACGGGCCGGATCCGTCCCACGCACCGGTCGACGGTCCAGAACGCGCGCGCGCCGCTGGCCACGCGGTCACCCTAGCCACGCGCCGCGGCGGGCGGCGGCTGCTCGTCCGGCCACGACGTCCCGGCGCGTGCGACGGGCACGCGGCCCCCGTGGGTCCTGGCCGTGCCCGTCTTCTCTGCGACGAAGGCCAGCTTGCGCACCCGTCCCACCTCCAGCCACTCGCTCCACAGCCCGTGGGCGGCCAACAGCCGGTCGAGGGCCCGGCCTCCGAGCTGCGCTCGGATGGCTTCCCCCTCCGTGGCGAACGCCTTCCCCAGCGCGGAGGCCGTGGCCTGGTGCGACCGGGTCCACTCCTCCCACCAGCGGACCTCGAGGCCGACCCGCTCGAGCGACGACCGGACCTCGGCGAGCGGCATGGGCCACACCGTGTCGGCGGTGGGCATCTGCGCTCGCTCGTGATCGCTGAGGGGCTCACCGACCTCGACGGTGAAGGCGAAGCGGCCGCCCACCGGGAGCGCGGACGAGATGCCCTTCAGGAGCGGCCCCTTGTCGGGGAACGCGAGCATGGTCTCCAGGAGCAGCACCACGTCGAACGGTCCGGCAGGCACCGGTGGGACGTGGGCGGCCTCGAAGCGGCACCCGCCACTGGCACGCTGTCGCGCGACCTCGATGGCGCCGGGGCTGGCGTCCACTCCGAGGTAGACGCACCCGAGCTCGCGCGTGAGCAGCCGACCCGGGCCCGCCACCCCGCAGCAGAGGTCCAGCACGGACACGCCGGGCCCGATCCCGGCGCGGGAGGCCAGGGACAGGATCTCCGTCACGGACATGAAGCTCTCCTGGCCGATGAACTCGCCTGGGGCGTACGCGGAGCGCCGGGCCGGCTCCAACGCACGGTCGAGCAGGCCGCGCTCGTCCCCTCTCACGGCTGTCGCGGGGGCACGGGAACGGTGGCGGAGGAGCTCGGCGCGGGCCCGCTGAACGCCTCGAGGAAGCGGTCGCGGAACGCGTCCATCCGCCAGACCGGTGCCGCGGAGTCCGGTCGCATCCCGTCCTCCCACCCCCAGCCGGAGATCCGCTGGGCCACGCGGGGGTCGCGCGCGATCACCGTGACCGGCACATCGTGGTTGCCTCCGAAGCCGCTGACGATCGTGGCCGGCTGGTGGTCGCCGAGCAGGACGAGCACGAGGTTGTCGCTGCCGTAGCGCTCCACGAAGGTGACCAGCGCGGTGAGCGAGTACTCGATGGACCGCATGTACGCGGCGGGGACGTCCTCACGGTGGCTCCACAGTGTCTCCGCGGACTGCGCCTGCCGGTGGACGGCGTCGAACGCCGAGCCGTCGCCGAGGCGGTCCCAGTTGAGCATCCGCGGCAGGGGCGCCCAGGGCCCGTGGCTCGACGCGAGGTCGATCTCCGCCATCACCGGAGGTCGCGGGCGACCGGCGAGCTCCACTTGCTGGAAGGCCGAGAGCGCGTACTGGTCGGGCATCGAGGAGAAGCCGAAGCCGGGGCCGGCATACCCGAATCTCGAGCTGTCGTAGACCTTGTCGAACCGGTAGAAGGCCTCACCCTGGGGCCACGTCCCCCGGTCCGACGGCAGGACGGCCAGGGTCCGCCAGCCCGCCCGCCCGAAGGCTCGGCTGAGGGTCGTGCGGTCACCCGAGAGGAGCTGGTCGTAGGACCACTGGTTGTCCACCCACACGCCGGACTGGAGCGTGGCGTGGGCGAGCCAGCTGACGCCCCCGAACGTGGGTGAGGTGAGGAAGGCGCTCTCGGTGGAGTAGCCGGAGGCTCGCAGCCGCTGCGAAGCGGCGTCGAGCAGGGCTTGGACCGGCCGTGAGGAGGCGCCCTGGACGGCCACGCGTCCGTAGCTCTCGACGAAGGCGAGCAGCACGTCCTTGCCGCGCAACCCGGCGAGGTCGGCGGTGTCCGGGGCGCGGAACCTGTCGACGGCGACGGCCGAGTCGAAGCTCCGCTCGGCGCGCAGGCCGGCGGCGGTGGCGCTGACCTGGCCGGTGGCGAAGCGGCCGGCGTCCGCCGCGGCGATCGGCTCGCCGGGCACGACCGAGAGGCCGAGCACCGCACAGACCGTCCACACGACAGCGAGCGACGTGACCGAGCGGACGCCCCACCGGCGGTGCCGTGCGACCACCCCGGCCACCCGCGACACCGACAGCGGCACCCCGACGACGAGGACGAGCGCCAGCAGACCGGCCCCGGCCACGGACCCGATCGCGGCTGCCGAGCCAGCGGACTCCCTGACGAAGTCCACGGCCGACCGGAGGTGGCCCTGGTCGGTCACGGGGTTGAACGGCCGGTCGAGCACGCCGAAGAACCCGACGTCGAGGACCTTCAGCACGGTCAGCAGCCCGAGCGGCACCCCCACCAGGACGGCCATGGCCCGTCTGCCCCGTCGCGGCAGCACGAGGGCCAGCGCGGCCAGGGCGAGCCCCTCCACCGGGATCCGCAGCAGGGCGAGGGGCGTGAGGCGGTTCGGCGAGTCCGGGGCGACCAGGACGACCCACACGGCGACCAGCGCGAGGACGTCGGCCGCGACATGCACGACGGGGCGCCGCGCCCTCACGCCTCCCTGACGTCGAGTTCGCACGGCTACGCCGCCGTCCCGCTGGCGCACGCCTCCGTGACGACCGCGACCGCGGGGGTGGTCGCCTCCTCGCTCCCGGGACCGGGTCGATGGCGCCAGAGCCACCACGTGTCCCGGCCGAAGGACTCGGCCAGCAGGGTCAGCGCGAGGAGCAGCGCCGCGAGCGTCAGCCGGCCCGGCAGCACGTCGGCGGCAGCGGTGGTGAGCGCGATGCCCACCGCCGCCGTGACGACCTTCCGCCAGTACCGGTACGTCAGCCCTGCCCGCAGCCAGGGAAGCGCGACGCCGGCCAGGGCGAAGGCGTAGCGCACCAGGCCGGCGGCCAGGACCCATGCACCGAAGGACCGGGCGACGTAGACGCTGAGGACGAGGATGAGGAACGCGTCGACCTCGCCGTCGAACCGCTTCCCGAACTCCGAGGACGTGCGCGTGGTCCTCGCGACCCAGCCGTCGACGGCATCGAGGACCAGCGCGACGACGGTGAGCGGGACGAGGGCTCCGGGGAGCCCGTGGTGCGCCAGCGCGTCCGCAGTCAGCGCAGCCACGCCACAGGCGAGGAGC
>JAICIN010000154.1 GCA_025924375.1 Dermatophilaceae bacterium
AGCCGTGGCGCGGGATGTCGAGCGCCGGCTGCGGGAGGAGCGCACCGTAGGCGACCACGGGACAGGCGTCGGGCGCCAGCTCCCGCAGCCGGTCGAGGAAGCCGGGGTCCGACGGGCGCGCCGGCGTGAGGACCTCCAGTCCGTGCTCCTGGGCCCGCAGCCGCACCGGGGACGGGGCGAGGGCGCGGCCGCGCCCGGCTCGGGCGTCCGGCCTCGTCACCACGGCGACCACCTCGTGGGAGGAGGCGAGCAGGGCGTCCAGCGAGGGCAGCGCCACCTGCGGCGTGCCGGCGAACACCAGGCGCATCACATGCCCCGGCCGAAGGTGGCGTGCGGGCTGACCCGCACCACCGGCGAGGGGTCACCGGCCCACTCCGCCTCGCGGATCGCCCGCATCGCGACCTTGCGCTGCTCGCGGTCCATGCGGTCGATGAAGAGGATGCCGTCGAGGTGGTCCGTCTCGTGCTGGATGCAGCGCGCGAGGAGCTCGCTGCCCTCGACCACCACCGGCTCGCCGTGCTGGTCGAACCCCTTGGCCGCGACCCGCAGGGCGCGCGAGGTGTCGAACCGCAGGCCCGGGAACGACAGGCACCCCTCCGGCCCTTCCTGCGTCTCCACGGAGAGGTCGAGGTCGGGGTTGACGAGGTGCCCGAGCTCGCCGTCGACCCAGTAGGTGAAGACCCGCAGCCCCACCCCGATCTGCGGCGCCGCCAGCCCCGCGCCGGGTGCGTCGAGCATGGTCTCGGTGAGATCCTTGACGAGCTGGCGCAGCTCCCTGTCGAAGTCGACGACCGGCTCGGCAGGCGTCCGCAGCACGGGATCGCCGAAGAGGCGGATGGTCTGGATGGACACTGCGGTTCGCTCCTCGATCGGGGCCGTGCGAGGGCCCAGTCTAGGGTTCTCCCCCACGTCGCCCCGGTGTCAGCCCGGGGAGCCCGGGTACACCACAGGCATGTCCGCCCCCGCCCTCCCGACCGTCGGGGGGCAGCGCCGGCTCATGGTCGTCTCCGCGGACATGGGCGGCGGCCACGAGGCGACCGCGGACGCCCTGGAGCAGGCCGCCGCGCGGCTCTGGCCCCAGCTCGAGTCGTGCCGGGTCGACACCCTGGACCTCATGGGTCCCGGCGTGGGCCGGCTGTTCCGCCGCATCTACGTCGGCAACGTCGAGCACACGCCGTGGCTCTACGAGTTCTTCTACGCCAGCCTCTGGCGGCACCGCTGGTTCGCACGGGCCAGCAAGCAGCTCACCGGGGGCTGGGCGGGGCGTCGGCTCCACCGGGCCATCGACCGCTTCGACCCCGACCTCGTGGTGTCGACCTACCCCCTCGGGAGCGCGGGGCTGGCGTGGCTGCGCCGGCGCCGCGGGCTGGGGGTGCCGGCCACGGCATACGTCTCCGACGTGGCCCCGCACCCCTTCTGGGTCCACCGCGACCTCGACGCGACGTTCGTCGTCGGTGAGGCCAGCCGTTCCCTGGGCTGGGCCGCCGATCCCGGCGCGACGGTGGAGGTGGCGGGCCCGGTCGCCCGGGAGGCGTTCACCCCGGCCAGGCGATCCGATGCCCGCGCCGCCCTCGGGCTCGAGCCCGACGCACTCGTGGTCCTGGTCTCGTGCGGCACCTATGCCTTCGGCGACGTCGTCGCCACCGTGCGGACGCTGCTCGACGCGTCCCCGACCGTCCAGGTCGTGGCCGCGTGCGGGCGCAACGAGCAGACGCGCCGCCGCCTTGACGGGCTCGGTATGCCGGGGAGTCGCCTGCGTGCCCTCGGCTGGACTCCCGACGTGGCCGGCCTCGTGCAGGCGGCCGACCTCGTGCTCAGCAACGCCGGCGGCGCGATCGCGCTCGAGGCGATGGCGTGCCGGCGCGCCCTGCTGATGTACCGGCCGATCGCGGCCCACGGCGAGGCCAACGCCGACATCATGGTCGTCAGTGGCCTCGCCGACCTCTGCACCACCCCGGAGCAGCTCACCGCCTACATCCGTGGGGCCGTCGAGGACCGCGCGCCACTGCGGGACCTCGAGGCGAGGTCGGCGCTCCTGGCCGACCCGGGTGCGGCCCGGCGGGTCCTGCAGCGCACCGCGGCCCTGGGCGGTGCCGCGTCCGCAGCGGCCCGGGGCTGGCCGATGCGCGCCTCGGACGCGTTCTTCGCCCACGTGGAGGACCCGCTCGTGCGCCAGGAGATCGGCGCGGTCCTCGAGCTGGGCGAGGTGTCGCCGGGGCGCCGGGCCGACCTCGAGGAGGTCCGGGCGCAGGTCCAGCGCGGCATCCCCGGCCTGCCGGCCCTGCGCCGCGAGCTGGTGGCGGGTCGGCGTCCCGCCTGGCGGCTGCTCGGCTCCGTGGAGGCCCGGGACCACGTCGACGAGGTGAGCGCAGGTCAGGTCGGGCCCGAGCTCGACCGGTTCTGGTCGGAGTCGCTCCCGGCCACCGGCCCGCCGTGGCAGATGCGTCTGGTGCACGGCCCGGACCGCAGCGTCCTCGCCGTGAAGATGCACCACTGCCTCGGCGACGGCGTGTCGGCCCTGGCCCTCCTCGACCGGCTCCTCGACACGGCGCCCGACGACCCGCTCGTCGAGCGACGGAGCCGCACGCGGACGCTCCGGAGGGTGCCGCGCCGCGCGGTCGCCCGGGGGACCGTGCGAGCGGTCGCACGCGGGGTGACGGGGCTCGCCAGCCTCGCCGGCCGCGGCTTCGCTCCACAGCACCCGCTCGGTGCCGTCGCGGGGGGGCCACGACGGGTCCTCGTGACCGGCAGCGTGCAGGCCGAGGACCTGCGGGCGCTCGCCGCGCCGGCCCGCGCGCACACCCACGAGGTCGCGCTCGCCCTGGGCTCACAGGTCCTCGTCGGCGTCCTCGGCCGGGCGGGCCTCCTGGAGCCGTCCCGACCGCTCCGGGTCATGGTGCCCACGGCGATCAGAGCCCCGCGCCTGGACCGCGTCTTCGGGAACTGGACGGGGACGGTCGCCCTCGACCTCGACGGGGAGCCGCTGAGGTTCGCCGAGCGGCTCTCGCGCGTGCGTGGCGGCATCCGCCGGTGCTCCGCACGGGGGGAGCCGGAGGCCGCCCACGCCGTCATGCGCGTCCTGGGCGCGCTGCCCGCACCGGCGCACGCGGCGCTGGCGCGCGCCGTCTACGGGCGCAGGTTCTTCGGCTCGATCCTGTCCTACATGCCGGCGGCCCGGCGCAGCCGCTGGATGGCCGGCGCCCCGGTGCGCGCCGTCTGCCCGGTCGTGCCGCTCGCGCCGGGGGTCCCGGTCACCGCCGGGGTGGTGCTCTCGGACGGCGTCGCGGGCTTCGGCTTCCTCCTCGACGCGCGCCTGGGCATCGGGCGTGAGGACGTGGGCGCCGCACTCGACGCGGCGATCCGGGACGCCCTCGCGGAGTCGGCCTGAGATGTCGGCGGCCACCTGGCTGGTCGGGGTGCCTGCAGCCATCGGCGCCGCCGCCTCCTTCGGCGGGGCCGGGCTGCTGCAGCACCATGCGACCCAGGAGGTGCCGGAGCAGGCGCCGTTGCACGCCAGGCTCCTCGTCGACCTCCTGCGCATCCCGTCGTTCCGCTACGGCGTGGTCTGCGCCGCGGTCGGCTTCGCCCTGCAGATCGTCGGGCTGCACGCGGCGCCGCTGGCGATCGTGCAGCCCCTGCTCGTCACCGGGGTCCTGTTCTACCTCGGCTACGCGACGGCGTTCCTGCACCGCAGGCCCGACCCGGGCCTCTTCGGCGGCGCCGCGCTCGCCGTCGCGGGGCTCGCGACCTTCCTGCTCGTTGCCTCCCCCTCCCCGGGGAGCACGAACATCGGCGGGAGGGCCGTCGTGCCCCTCGCCGTCGGTCTCGGTGCGGTCGTCCTCGCGAGCCTCTTCGTCGCCAGCCGGCTGCCCCACCGCGTGCGCGCCCTCGCGCTCGCGGTTGCCACGGCGATCTTCTACGGCGTGACCGCCGGCCTCGTGCGCTCGCTCGTGACCTCCACCGGCTTGGGCGTCGCCCAGCTCCTCACGCACTGGCAGCTCTACGCCCTGGTCGTCGTCGGCCCGCTCGGGTTCCTCCTCAACCAGAACGCCTTCCAGGAGGGCACCCTGGGTTCGGTGGCCGTCGCGATCATCACCGTGGGGGACCCGCTGGTCTCCATCGGGCTCGGGATCGGATGGTTCGGTGACAGCCTCGAGGACGGCCCCGCCGCCGTGGCCGGGGAGGTGGCCGCGCTCGCCGTCATGGCCGGCGGCATCGTGCTGCTGACCCGGCACGCCCAGCGGGTCGCCGAGGAGGTCCGCGCGGGCGTCCGGAGGTCCTCGCGGTGACGGCCCTCGCCGGCGCGCGTGTCCTGGTCACGGGCGGGTCGTCGGGGATCGGCCTCGCGACGGCGCGCCGGCTCCGCCGGCGGGGGGCCGTGCTGACCCTCTCGGCGTCACGGCCCGGCCCACTCTCGGAGGTGGCAGCCGCCCTCGGCGCGGACTGGGTGGCGGCCGACCTCGGGTCGCCCGACGGCCTCGAGCAGCTCCTCCGCCGTGCTCGTGCGGACTCCCCCGACGTCGTCGTCCACGCCGCAGGGATCGGGCTCGCGCGACGGGCCGACGAGACGAGCACCGAGGAGGCGCTGCGCCTGCTGCGGGTGAACGTCCTTGCGGCGCTTGCCATCTCCGCCGTGGTGCTCCCGGCCATGCGGTCGCGCCGACATGGTCACCTCGTCTTCCTCGGCTCCGTCGCGGGCGCGCTCGGGGTGGCGGACGAGGCGGTCTACAGCGCCAGCAAGGCGGCCCTCGCCGCCTACGCCGGTGCCGTGGGCCTCGAGGGCCGGGCACACGGCATACGGGTCACGTCGGTCCTGCCCGGCGCGGTGGACACCCCCTTCTTCGTCCGCCGGGGCCGGCCGTACGGGCGCACGTTCCCGCGAGCAGTCAGCGCCGACCACGTGGCGGAGCGCATCGTCAGCGCGGTCGAGCACGACCGTGGGGAGGTCGTCGTCCCGGCGTGGCTGCGGGTGCCGATCGTCCTGCGGGCGATCGCTCCGGGGACCTACGCCCGGCTGGCGGGCCGCCTCGGCTGAGCGCCGCGCCCCGGCTGAGCCTGCGTCCCGGCTGAGCGGTCCGCTGCGGCTGAGCCGGCTCCCCGGTCAGCCGTGCATCGCGCGCAGCGACTGTCGCAGCGAGCCCATCGTGGCCAGGACGGCGGTCGGCTCGTAGCCGCAGTGGGCCATGCAGTTGGCACAGCGCGGGTCACGGCCGCGCCCGTAGCGGTCCCAGTCCGTCGTCTCCACGAGCTCCCGGTAGGTCTTCACGTAGCCG
>JAICIN010000155.1 GCA_025924375.1 Dermatophilaceae bacterium
ACCGGCGGGCGGAGCAGCACGACCACGAGCACGGCGAGGGCTGCGGCCACCCCGCCGTGATGCACGGCGACCACGAGGACTACCTCCACGACGGCCATCGCCACGCACCCCACGAGGGACACTACGACGAGCACGACGGCGCGCACGCGACCGCGCAGGCGGAGGCGGAGGAGGCGCGGCGATGAGCGTGAAGGGGAGCACCACCGGCGAGCGCCGGCCCACACGGCAGCAGTCCGCGGTCGCTGCGGCCCTCGCCGACGCCGAGGAGTTCCGCTCGGCGCAGGAGCTCCACGCGGCCATGCGCGAGGCGGGGGACCGCGTGGGGCTCGCGACGGTCTACCGCACGCTGCAGGCGATGGCCGCCGAGGGCGCGATCGACATGCTGCGCACCGACGAGGGCGAGGCCGTCTACCGGGCGTGCACCACCGGCCACCACCACCACCTGGTCTGCCGGGGGTGCGGCCGGACCGTCGAGGTCGAGGGGCCGGCGGTCGAGCGCTGGGCCGAGCGGGTCAGCGACGAGCACGGCTTCACCGACGTCTCGCACACGCTCGAGATCTTCGGCACCTGCCCGCAGTGCGCGCGGGCCTGACCCCAGCCGCTGCGGAGGAGAGGGGCTGACCAGCGGCCCCACGGCGTCGAGGTCAGGCGGACCCGGCGGACTCGGCGGCGCGGACGGACGCGGCGGCCTGGTCGACCGCACCGCCGTAGCGCCGGTCGCGCTCGGCGTAGGTCTGGATCGCCTGCCACAGGTGGCGCCGGTCGTAGTCGGGCCACAGGGTGTCCTGGAAGACCATCTCGGCGTAGGCGCTCTGCCACAGCAGGAAGTTCGACGTCCGCTGCTCCCCCGAGCTCCGCACGAAGAGGTCGACGTCGGGCATGTCCGGCTCGTCGAGGTGGCGAGCCACCGTGCGTTCGTCGATCCCCTTCGGCCTGAGCCGGCCGGCCGCCACCTCCTCCCCGATCCGGCGGACGGCCTCGGCGATCTCCGCCCGGCCGCCGTAGTTGACGCAGAAGTACAGCGTGAGGCCGGTGTTGTGGCGGGTCAGCTCCTGGGCGACCTCGAGCTCCCGGATCACCGAGCCCCACAGCCGGGGGCGACGGCCGACCCACCGCATCCGCACGCCCCACTCGTGCAGCTGGTCGCGGCGGCGCCGGATGACGTCGCGGTTGAAGCCCATGAGGAAGCGCACCTCGTCGGGGCTGCGCTTCCAGTTCTCCGTCGAGAACGCGTAGGCGCTGAGGTTGGCCACGCCGAGCTCGATGGCACCGGCGACCACGTCGAGCAGGGCCGCCTCCCCCGCCTCGTGGCCGCGGGTCCGTGGCAGGCCGCGCTGGTTGGCCCAGCGGCCGTTGCCGTCCATGACGATCGCGACGTGGCGCGGCAGGAGCTCCGCGGGGAGCGCAGGCGGTTGCGCGCCGCTCGGGTGGGGAAACGGCTTCGCGTATGCCGGGCTCATCCGGCGGTGCCCAGCGCGGACCGGGCGGGTGGCCGGCCCGGCGGCTGCTCTCTCTCCACGAGGCGGAACGATCGCACACCGCGTTCGAGGTGCCACTGGAGGAAGGCGGTCGTCAGGCCGCTGCCCTCGCGGCGGTGCCGCACGTCGGAGGCGTCGGCGACGACCCACTCCCCCGCGAGCAGGGCCGCGAGGAGGGCCAGCGTCTCCGGTGCCGGCGAGGCGGAGCCGGGCGGCCGGCATACGGAGCACACCGTCCCACCCGAGGCGACGTGGAAGGCGCGGTGCGGCCCCGGTGCGCCGCAGCGCGCGCAGTCGTGGAAGCTGGGGGCCCAGCCGGCGACCGCGAGGGCACGCAGCAGGTAGGCGTCGAGGACGAGCCCCGGGTCGTGCGCTCGCTCGGCCATCGATCGCAGCGCGCCGGAGAGCAGGAGGAACTGCTGCAGCGTCGGCTCGTGCTCCTCCGTCAGCCGGTCCGCGGTCTCGAGCATCGCGGCGGCCGCGGTGTAGGTCGCGTAGTCCCGGGCGATCGCCTCGCCCCAGCTCGCGAGGCTCTCGGCCTGGGTGACGGTGTCGAGGCTGCGGCCCTCGTAGCACTGGACGTCCACGAGCATCCCCGGCTCGAGGCGGGCCCCGAAGCGGCTCCTGGTGCGCCGCACGCCCTTGCCCACCGCGCGCACCTTGCCCCGGCTGCGCAGGAGCAGCGTGACGATGCGGTCGGCCTCGCCCAGCTTCTGGGTGCGCAGGACGATGCCTTCGTCGCGGTACAGGGGCACCGCACCATTGTCACCCCTGGCGACGGCCCTCCCGGGGACCGACCCGGCTCGGACGGCGAGCTCGACGGTCCACGAGCGGCAGGACGCCCACTAGCACAGGTGTTCGACTCCGGCGTAGGGTGGGTGCATGACGACGATGCTCCAGGGCTCCCTGCTCGACGTCGCCGACCGGCTCGAGCTGCGCAGCCTGACGGCGGGCCTCAACCGCCAGGTGCTCGGCCGCGGCGCGTGGGTCGACTACCGCCCGGGGTGGCTCGGCGGCGGCGACGAGCTCTTCGACGCGCTCCACGGCGGCGTGCCCTGGTACGCGGAGCGCCGGGAGATGTACGACCGGGTCGTGGACGTGCCTCGGCTGCTGAAGTTCTACGACGCCGACGAGCAGCTCCCCCACCCGGTCCTGGTCGAGGCCCGCGAGCAGCTGGGCGACCACTACGAGGCGGAGCTCGGCGAGAGGTTCGCGACCGCCGGCCTGTGCCTCTACCGCGACGGCCGCGACTCCGTCGCCTGGCACGGCGACCGCATCGGCCGGTCCAAGGACCTCGACACCATGGTGGCGATCCTCTCCGTGGGCTCGCCGCGCCACCTCATGCTCCGGCCGCGCGGTGGCGGCGAGTCGATCCGCTTCTCGCTGGGCCATGGCGACCTGGTCGTCATGGGCGGTTCCTGCCAGCGCACCTGGGACCACTGCGTGCCCAAGACCGCCCAGCCGGTCGGTCCGAGGATCTCGGTCCAGTTCCGCCCGCGCGGCGTCCGCTGATCGCTCGGCCGACGGTGGTCAGGCGGTGGCGACGTTCTCGAGCACCACGGCCAGCCCCTGGCCCACGCCGATGCAGATCGCCGCGACTCCCCACCGGTCACCGGACTCGCGCAGCCGCGCCGCCAGCGTGCCGAGGACCCGCGTGCCGGACGCGCCCAGCGGGTGGCCGATCGCGATGGCCCCGCCACGCGCGTTGACGATCGCCGGGTCGACCTTCCACGCGTCGATGCACGCCAGCGACTGGGCCGCGAAGGCCTCGTTGAGCTCGACCGCCGCCACCTGCTCCCACGTGATCCCGCTGCGCTCGAGGGCGAGGTTCGCCGCCTCCACCGGCGCGAACCCGAAGAACTGGGGCTCGAGGGCGGACGCGCCGCGTCCGGCGACCCTGGCCACCGGGTCCCTGCCGACCAGGCCAGCCGCCGCCTCACTGCCCAGCAGCGCGGCAGACGCGCCGTCGTTGAGGGGCGAGGCGTTTCCCGCCGTGACGGTGCCGTCCTGCCGGAACACGGGGTTGAGCCGGGCCATCGCCTCCAGGCTGGCGTCGACCCGGACCGCCTCGTCGCGCGCGAGCTCGACCCCGGGCACCGGCACGACGAGGTCGTCGTAGAAGCCGGACTCCCAGGCCGCCGCTGCGCTGCGGTGCGACGTGAGGGCGAACTCGTCCTGGCGCTCCCGCGTGATGCCGTGCCGCTCCCGGAGCTGCTCGGTCGCCTCGCCCAGCGACACCGTCCACTCCGACGGCATCCGGGGGTTGACGAGCCGCCAGCCGAGGGTCGTCGAGACCATGGCGCCGTCGCCCGGCGGGAAGGCGCGATCCGGCTTGGGCACGACCCACGGCGCCCGGCTCATCGACTCGACCCCTCCCACGACGACGACCTCGGCGTCGCCCACCGCGACCTGCCGCGAGCCCATGGACGCCGCGTCGAGGCTCGAGCCGCAGAGGCGGTTCACCGTCGTGCCCGGCACCGAGGTCGGCAGTCCCGCGAGCAGCCCGGCCATGCGCCCGACGTTGCGGTTCTCCTCCCCCGCACCGTTGGCGTTGCCGAGCACCACCTCGTCGACGCGGGAGGGGTCGAGTCCCGGCGAGCGCTCGACGAGCGCCCTGACGACGAGCGCGGCGAGGTCGTCGGGGCGCACGCCGGCGAGCGCCCCGCCGTACCTGCCGAACGGTGTGCGGACCGCGTCGTAGAGGAAGACCGCCCTGCCGAGACCCGCCGCGTCCATGTCGGCGAGCCTAGCCGTGGGCGGTCCTCGGGTTCGTGGGTACGTCTGCTGGTGCCAGGACCCCAGCAGACGCACCCACGAGCCCGGCTACGCGCGAAGGCCGGGTGGCCGGCTCCGCGCGAAGGCCGGGTATGCCGGGTGACGGGCACCCGGCACACGGCACCTCAGGCTCGGGCGGCGTCACGCTCCGCGCGGTTGACCGCCGAGAGGATCGCCGTCAGGGACGCGCGCACGATCGAGCTGTGCAGCCCCACTCCCCACAGGACGCGCTCGCCGACGGCGCACTCGACGTAGGCCGCGGCCTTGGCGTCGCCGCCGGCGGACAGCGCGTGCTCCTGGTAGTCGAGGACGCGCACGTCGAGGTCGAGCGTGGAGAGCGCGTCGATGAACGCCGCGATGGGCCCGTTGCCGGTGCCCTCCACGGTGACCTCGACGTCGCGGTCCCACATGGTGGCGACGATGTGGTCGCGGCCGTCGTCCTCGCTAACGAGGGTGTGGCCGACCGGCGTGAAGCGGCCCCAGACGTTCCGGGCGCCGTCGCGCGCCGGGAGGTACTCGTCGGTGAACACCGACCAGAGCTCCGCCGGCGACACCTCGCCGCCCTGGGCGTCGGTGCGCGCCTGCACGACGCCGCTGAACTCCACCTGGAGCCGTCGGGGCAGGTCGAGCTGGTGCTCGGACTTCATGATGTAGGCGACGCCGCCCTTGCCCGACTGGCTGTTCACGCGCACGACGGCCTCGTAGGAGCGGCCGACGTCGTGCGGGTCGATGGGCAGGTAGGGCACGCCCCAGACGAGGTCGTCGATCGCCTTGCCGCTCTGCGCGGCCTGGCGCTCCATGTCCTCGAAGCCCTTCTTGATGGCGTCCTGGTGCGACCCCGAGAACGCCGTGAAGACGAGGTCGCCGCCCCACGGGTGGCGCTCGCCCACCGGCAGCTGGGTGCAGTGCTCAACCGTGCGGCGGATCTCGTCGATGTCGGAGAAGTCGATCTCCGGGTCGATGCCCTGGCTGAACAGGT
>JAICIN010000156.1 GCA_025924375.1 Dermatophilaceae bacterium
CACGCATCGCGTCGCGGGCCGGGCCGAGGTACTTGCGCGAGTCGACGAGCCGCGCGTCGGCGTCCAGCCGCTCCCGGAGGGCCCCGGTGAAGACCTTGTTGAGGTGCGTGGCGATGTTGACCTTGGTCATGCCGGCACGCACGGCAGCCTGGATCCCCTCGTCGGGAACCCCGGAGGAGCCGTGCAGGACCAGCGGTACCGGCACGGCCCGGCCGATCCTGGCGACCAGCTCGAGGTCGAGCGCGGCGGTCCGCTCGGTCATCGCGTGCGAGCTGCCGACTGCGACGGCTAGGGCGTCCACCTCGGTGTCCGCCGCGAAGCGGGCGGCATCGGCCGGGTCGGTGCGTACCCCCGGGGCATGGACACCGTCCTTGCCGCCGATCTCCCCGAGCTCGGCCTCCACGCCGACGCCGTGGGCGTGGCAGCGCCGCACGACACCGTGGGTGACCTCGCGGTTCTGCGCATCGGGCAGCCCGGAGCCGTCGAACATCACGGAGGTGAAGCCGAGCCCGACCGCCTCGTCGACCAGCTCCTCGCTCTCCGCGTGGTCCAGGTGCAGCACCACCGGCGCCGCGGCAGCCTCCGCCAGCGAGCGGCAGGCCAGTCCCAGCGGGGCGAGCGACCCGTGCCAGCGCACGGTGTTCTCGCTCAGCTGCAGGACCATCGGCAGCCCGACGTCCCCCGCCGCCCCGACGAGCGCCTCGGCGTGCTCGAGGTGGATGACGTTGAACGCCGCCACGCCTCGACCCTCCGCGCGGGCCGCGGTCAGCACCTCCACCAGACCTGCCAGCACCTCAGTCCCTCCAGACCCGGACCTGGCCGCGCAGCCGCGCGACGTCCGCCTCGTCAACCACCCCGGCGACCGGCTGCAGCACCGCGGCGGCCGACCACGCCACGGCGTCCGTGAGCAACGCCTCCGGCGCCACGCCGGCCGCGAGGCCGCGTGCCACCGCGGCCACGACGGCGTCGCCGGCACCGGTCGCGTTGCCGGCGAGGCCGGACTCGAGCCCGGCCCGGACCACGTCGCCGTCACCCCTGACCAGCACCAGCCCGTCCGGTCCGAGTGACACGAGCACGTCGCGGGCGCCCTTGTCCTGCAATGCTTTTGCGCCGGTAACTGGGTCGTCGAGACCGGTGACCTCTGCCAGCTCGCGTGCGTTCGGCTTGGCCACGTCCGGCCTGCCGGCCAGTGAGGCGAGGAGGGCCGGCCCTGAGGTGTCCACCACGGTGCGCCACCCCGCGTCGGCCGCGACCCGGACGAGCTGTGCGTAGCCGTCCTCGGGGAACCCCTCCGGCACGCTCCCGGACCCCACGAGCACGCCCGTCGCCTCGGTCGGCTCGGCGACGAGACGCCGCACCGTCGAGAGCAGCGCCGACCACTCCGGCCGCGCGATCGTCGGGCCGGGCTCGTTGAACGCCGTCGCCTCCCCGTCGGCCAGCGAGACCACGGTGACCGTGCGTCGCGTCTCGTGGTCGGCCTCGACCAGGACGTGGGGTATGCCGCGTGCGGCCAGGTCCGTCCGCACGAGCTCGCCGGTCACGCCGCCCACCACCCCGACGGCGGTGGCGGCGTTGCCCTGTCCGGCGAGGACCGATGCCACGTTGATCCCCTTGCCCCCAGCCATCGCCCGGACGGCCGCCACCCGGTGGCTCGCGTGCGGGACCAGGCGCTCGACTTCGTAGGTGATGTCGAGGGCGACGTTGGGCGTGACGGTGACGATCACACGAGATCCCAGGCCAGACAAGCGGATCCGAGGCACCCGGCGCGGTCGCCCAGGGCCGCGCCCGTGATCCGCGGTCGCCGCTGGAACGTGAGCCGGGACTCCACGGCCTCCCTCAGCGGGGACAGCAGGACCTCGCCACTGCGGGCAAGACCACCCCCGACGAGGACCAGGTCGACGCCGGTCAGCGTGACGGCGGTGACGACCGCCCTCGCCAGCGCCTCCACCGCGCGGGTCCACACCGCCTGTGCCGCGGGCTCGCCCGCGGCGACCCGGCCGGCCACGAGGTCCGCGCCGACGCGCTCGCCGGAGCAGGCGGCATACGCAGCCTCGATCGCGGCCGCCGACGCCACCGCCTCGAGGCACCCACGGGCGCCGCACCCGCACACCGGTCCGTCCGGCTCCACGACGACGTGGCCGAGCTCTCCGCTCCACCCGTCTGCCGAGATGACGTGACCGTCGAGCATCAGCGCACCGGCGATGCCGGTGCCCACCGGCAGGAACAACGCGTGCCTGGCCGACTGGGCCGCCCCCCAGCGCGACTCGGCCAGCAGCCCGGCCCGCACGTCGTGGCCCAGCGCCACCGGAACGTGCACCGTCTCCTCCAGCGGCGCGACGACGGGCTCGTCGCGCCAGCCGAGGTTCGCGGAGTAGCGCGCGACGCCGGCCCGGTCGTCCACCAGCCCCGGGACCACGACGCCGAGCGCGACCACCTCCGGCGCAGCGGCCCCTCGGGCGCCGAGCTCCACCAGCTCGGCGAAGGCCGCCTCGACGGCGCGGGGCAGCGCGCCGGGCTGGTCCAGCCCCCTCGGCGTCGGACCGGTTCGCGACACCACCTCCGCCCCATCACCGTCGACGAGCGCGGACTTGGTGCGCGTGCCGCCGACGTCGACGGCCGCCACGACTGGGCCCACGACCTCAGACCACGTCGACGGTGACGCCCGCCGCCCTCAGCTCGGCGAGCGGGCCCTCGGGGGCCGTCGAGTCCGTGACCAGCCGCTCGATGCGCGACGTCGCGCAGATCCGGGCGAAGGCGCGGCGACCGACCTTCTCGCCGGTCGCGATCACGACCACCCGCTCCGCCCGCTGCACCATCAGTGAGTTGATGCCCGCCTCGCCCTCGTGCTCGCACGTCGCACCCGCCGTGGCCGACACGCCGTCGACGCCGAGGAACACCATGTCCAGCCACAGCTCGCCCAGGACCATGGAGGACAGCGGGCCGGAGAGCTCGTAGGACTCCGAGCGGGCGACCCCGCCGAGCGAGACGCACCGGATGAACGGGCGCAGCACCATCTCGGTCGCGATGTTGAGGGCGTTGGTGACCACCGTGACCGCGGGCCGGCGGGTGGACGCCGCCAGGTCGGCCCGGGCGGCGAGGCGGCGCGCGGTGGCGCTGGAGGTGGTGCCCCCGTTGAAGCCGACCACGGCCCCTGCGGGCGCGAGGTCGGCCGCGCGGGCGGCGACGCGTTCCTTGGCGGAGTCGGCGCCGGCCAGCTTGTAGCGCGCCGGCAGGTCGTAGGCGACGGCGCTGGCCACCACGCCGCCGTGGGTGCGGGTGACCAGCTGCTGCGCCGCGAGCTCGCTGAAGTCCCGCCGAACCGTCGCCTCGGAGACACCGAGCGCTTCGACGACCTGGGAGACGCTGAGCCGGCCGTGCTCGGCCAGCAGCGCCAGCAGGGCGCTCCAGCGCGCGCCCCGGTCCATGGTGCGGGTCTGCTCAGCAGTCATCGCAGGTCACCGGGTCCCGATCGCGGCGCGGGCACAGGCCAGCGCCCACGCGGCGCGTCGTCGTGTCGTGCTCACTGGATCTCCCGGACCAACCATGACCGTTTCGCAGCGGTTTCGGCCTGCATCGCTCAACAGGTGCAGTGTGGCAGACGCGGCGCTGTTCCGGACAGGCCCCGTGGTCCCTGCGTGGACACGGCTTGACTGATTGATTCTGATGGATACACAATCAGAACACTCCAAATCACTCATAGGAGGCCTTGATGACCGTGGCCGCCAGCCACCTCGCCGCCGAGATCGCCACCCAGCCCGACGACTGGGCCGCCGTGATGGGGCGGGTGACCGACGCCGCGGAGCTGCTCCCCCGTCCCGGCGAGGACGTGGCCGTCGTCGGCTGCGGAACCTCCTTCTACATGGCCCAGGCGTACGCCGCCCTGCGCGAGGCCGCAGGCCAGGGACGCACCGAGGCCCACGCCGCCAGCGAGTTCCCGCTCGGCCGGACCTACGACCGCGTCGTGGCGATCTCCCGCTCCGGCACGACGACCGAGGTCATCGAGCTGCTCGAGGTGCTGCGCGAGCGCGGCCAGCGGAGCACGGCCATCGTGGCCACCGGCGGCACCGCGATCCCCGAGCTGGCGACCGAGTGCCTGCTGCTCCCCGAGGTCGACGAGCAGTCGGTGGTTCAGACCCGGTTCGCGACCACCACCCTGGCCCTGCTGCGCGCCACCCTGGGTGAGGACCTCACCACCGCCGTCGCGCAGGCCCGCGAGGTCCTCGCCGAGGATGAGCGCTCCGCCCTCGAGGGGGTCATCGACGCCGAGCAGATCACCTTCGTGGGCCGCGGCTGGACGGTCGGGCTGGCCAACGAGGCGGCGCTCAAGCTGCGCGAGTCCGCGCAGTTCTGGACCGAGTCCTACCCCGCCATGGAGTACCGGCACGGGCCGATCAGCATCGCCACGGCCGGCCGGGCCACCTGGGCGTTCGGCGAGGTGCCCGACGGGCTCGCCGAGGACGTCACCGCCACGGGTGCCCACTTCGAGCACCGTGACATCGACCCGCTCGCGGACCTGGTGCGCCTGCACCGCCTCTGCCTGGCCAAGGCGAGGCTCGCCGGGGTGGACCCGGATCGACCCCGGCACCTGAGCAGGTCCATCATCCTGTCGTGACCTCGACATCCGACGTGCCCGAACGCCAGCTGCTCCCGGGGTCCGTGGTCACCCCCGAGGGCGTCGTCACCGACGGTGTCGTCGCGGTTGAGGGCACCACCATCCGGTATGCCGGCCCGCGCGCCTCCCTGCCGCCGGCGTGGGTGGGCGTCGCCTCACCAGCCGGTTGGCCGGGCGGGCTCACCCTGCTCCCGGGGCTGGTCGACATCCACTGCCACGGCGGCGCGGGCGGGGAGTTCGGGCCGGACGCCGAGGCCGGGCGGCGGGCGGCGGCCCACCACCACGCGAACGGCACGACCACGCTGGTCGGCTCGCTCGTCTCGGACCCCGCGGAGACGCTTGTCAAGGGCACCACCACGCTGGCCGGGCTGGTCGGCGCGGGCCAGCGGGCCGGCATACACCTCGAGGGTCCGTTCCTGTCCACCGCCCGGTGCGGCGCGCAGAACCCGGCCGCCCTCATCGACGCCGACCCG
>JAICIN010000157.1 GCA_025924375.1 Dermatophilaceae bacterium
AGCAGGAACTGCGTCTGCCGCAGCTCGAGCAGCGGCACCTGCCACGCCCAGCCGCGGTCGGGCTCGGCGTAGAAGTGGAACTCGTCCATGACGACCTGCCCGATGCCACCCGAGTCACCGGTGCGCAGCGCGATGTTCGCCAGCACCTCGGCGGTGCAGCACACGATCGGTGCCGAGGCGTTGACCGAGGCGTCGCCGGTCAGCATGCCGACGTTGGCGGCGCCGAAGACGTCGCACAGCGCGAAGAACTTCTCGGACACCAGCGCCTTGATCGGCGCGGTGTAGTAGGTGCGCTGCCCGAGCCCGAGGGCGGCGAAGTGGGCGCCGGTGGCGACGAGCGACTTCCCGGACCCGGTGGGTGTGGACAGGATGACGTTCGCCCCCGTCATGACCTCGACGAGCGCCTCCTCCTGCGCCGGGTAGAGGGTGAGGGCCTGGTCCCCCACCCATGCCGAGAACGCGTCGTAGAGCGCGTCGGCGTCGCGCTCGCCCTCCGGCGGGAGCCGGTCGGTCAGCAGCACCCGCTAGCCACCGGCCTGGTCCCGCAGGTTCGCCACGTGGGGCGAGACGGCAGGGTCGAGGCCGAGGCCGAGCGCGAGGTAGGTCGCCGCGAAGTCGGTCGTCGCGATCTGCCCGGCGAGGCGCACCAGCGGGTGGCCCGGGTCAGCCGTCACCTGGGCGACCCGCACCCCCGTCTCCCGGGCGGAGGCGACCACCGCGTCGGCGAGCGCCTCCGCCTGCGCTGCCTCCGGCGTCATCGTCTCTGGCACGTCCGGATCGGGCGGGGCGTCGCGGAGCATGAGCAGCGAGAGCCGCGGCCCGGCGGGGCCGTCGAGGTAGGGGTCGGCGAAGATGTCGCGCTCCGCCGACGGCCGCGCAGACGTCTCGCCGAACGCCGCGGTGTAGGGCCCGTCGAAGCACGCGACGATCTGCGAGGCGTCGTCGGGCAGCTCGCCGGCCGAGGCCGGCACTCGAGCGGTCCGCGCCAGCATGGACGCCGCCCGGGTCGCCGCGACCCCGTTGAGCGGCCCGTCGCCGAGGATGACGGGCACACCCTCGGCGAGGTCGGAGGCGAGGATCTTGGCCGGGTTGACGAACGACTCCGACGAGGGCCGGCACACCGCGGCGCGGTCGTCGAGCCGGTCGGCCGTCTCCTGCAACAGGGCCGGCGTGGCGTCGACGATCCCCAGGTAGCCGGCGGCGAGAAGCACCGGCGTCAGCAGCGACCACAGGGCCGTGCGCGAGCTGCTCCGGCCCGCCGCCACGTCGATGTGGACGCCACGTGCCCGCGCGCACACGTCGGCGAGGGGCGAGTCCGCCGCGCCGACCGTGAGCAGCGCCGCTCCACGCCGCCCCGCCTCGGCGGCGAGCGCGAGCGGCCCCTGGGCCCGGCCGGAGACCGACACGGCGATGACGAGGTCGAGCGGCCCGACCCAGCCGGGCAGCGGCACGTTGCTGCGCGTGCTCACCGGCACGGGCGAGCCCGGCTCCGCGAGCAGCTCGAGCACGTCGCAGACCACCGCGGAACCGCCGAGGGAGGCGACGAGCACCGAGCGCGGCCGCTCCCCGCCGCCGACCCGCTCGATGCCGGCCTCCTCGCAGAGGGTCAGCGCCTCGCGCACCTGCGCCCCTGCGGTCGCGAGCGACCGCAGCGCGCCCCGGGAGTCGAGGGCGGCAATGGCCTCCTCGCTGTCGATCCGCTCCTCGTCGAGCATCATGGCCGTATGCCGGTCAGCCGAGGGTGCGGGCCTCGTCCACGAGGAGCACGGGGACCCCCTCGTCGATGCGGTACGCCAGCCGGCACTCTGCGTTGGTGCAGTGCAGCTCCTGGCCGGTCTCGCCGACGGCGTCGACGAGCTCGCTGTGGCACTGCGGGCACCTGAGGATCTCCCGCAGCCACGGCTCGATCCGGGTCGTGCTCTCGCTCTGCTCGCCCATGGGTCTTCCTCTCCTCAGTCGCTCTCGCGCACGAGCGCGAGGACGGTGTCGCGCACCCGCTCCATGGTGCGCCGGTCGGCCGCCTCGACGTTGAGGCGCAGCAGCGGCTCCGTGTTGGACGCGCGCAGGTTGAACCACCACATCGGCTCCGGTCCACCGGCACTCGTCGCGGTCAGGCCGTCGAGCGCGTCGAGCTCCGCACCATGATCCTCCGCCCAGGCCCGCACGCGCGCGGTGGCCGCCGGCACGTCGGTGACCGTCGAGTTCACCTCGCCCGACGCGGCATACCGGCTGTAGTCCCGGACCACCTCGCTGAGCGGCGCCTCCTGCGACCCGAGCGCGGCGAGGACGTGCATGGCGGCCAGCATCCCGGTGTCGGCGAACCAGAAGTCGCGGAAGTAGTAGTGGGCGCTGTGCTCACCGCCGAAGACGGCGCCCTCGCGGGCCATCTCGGCCTTGATGAAGGAGTGGCCGACGCGGGTGCGCACTCCCCTGGCGCCGGTCGCGCCGATGATCTCGGGGACGGCGCGTGAGGAGATGACGTTGTAGACGACGGCGACGTCGCCGGCCGGGGTGCCGGACGCCGCCTCGCGCGCGATCTCGCGGGTCGCGACCAGGGCGGTGATCGTGCTGGGGCTCACCGGCTCCCCGCGCTCGTCGACGACGAAGCAGCGGTCGGCGTCGCCGTCGAAGGCGAGGCCGAGGTCTGCGTCGTGCTCGCGCACGGCGGCCTGCAGGTCACGCAGGTTCTCCGGCTCGAGCGGGTTCGCCTCGTGGTTGGGGAAGGTGCCGTCGAGCTCGAAGGAGAGGGGCACGACCTCGAGCGGCAGGGCGGGCAGGCCGGCCGCCGTGCCGAGGACCGCCGGCACGGTGTGGCCGGCCATGCCGTTGCCGGCGTCGACGACCACTTTGAGGGGCCGCAGGTCGGAGAGGTCGACGAGGGAGCGGAGGAAGGCGGCGTAGTCCGCGAGGAGGTCGCGCTCGGTGGTGGTGCCGCGTGGCTGCGGGTCGTCCACTCCGGTGCCGGGCGCAGCCGTCGAGCCCGTGTCGAGGACGGCCTGCGCGCGGTCGCGCACGTCGGCGAGGCCGGTGTCCTGGCCGACGGGGCGGGCGCCGGCGCGGCACAGCTTGATCCCGTTGTACTTCGCCGGGTTGTGGCTGGCGGTGAACATCGCGCCCGGCAGGTCCAGAGCCCCGCTGGCGTAGTAGAGGCCGTCGGTGCTGCACAGGCCGATGAGCACCGCGTCGAGCCCACGTGACGCGACTCCGTCGGCGAAGGCCCGGGACAGCTCCGGGGAGGAGGGGCGCATGTCGTGGCCGATGACGACCGCTCGTGCGCCCTCCGGCTGGGCGACGCACTCCGCGAAGGCGGCGCCGATCGCCCACGCCACGTCGACGTCGAGCTGCTCGGGCACGAGGCCGCGCACGTCGTAGGCCTTGACGAACTCGGCGAGACGGGGCGCGGTCACCCCGGAACCCTACCGGTGGTCAGAGGTCGCGCAGGACCCGCAGGTGGCCACGCCGGGCGGTCTCGACGGTGCGGGACGGGGCCTCGTCGGGGACGGCGGGCGCCACCGGGGCGGTGCGTGGCCGGCCGGCCTCGCGCACGGCGTTGGCGAGGGCGAGCAGGTCGTCGTGGCTCGGCTCGGGCTCGACGTACTCCCCCGCCAGCCGGACGATCTCCCAGCCGCGGGGGGCGGTCAGGCGCTCGGCGTGCGCGCCGCACAGGTCGTAGGTGTGCGGCTCGGCGTAGGTCGCCAGCGGGCCCACGACCGCGGTGGAGTCGGAGTAGACGTAGGTGAGGGTCGCGATCGCGGCGCTCTGGCACGCCGTGCGCGAGCACCTCCTCGACAGACTCACGCCGGGGACTCTAGGGCACGGCGTGCGCTCCCCCGGCCCGGCGCGCCGTAGCATCGAGGCGTGACTTCACCGCGGCCCGTCCCCGCGTCGCGCCGGCGCTCGAGGGACCGCCGCGGCCGGGGCGTCCGCGGCCCCCTCGCCTGGCCCCCCGTGCCCGGGATGGCCACCCGTCGGGAGCAGTTCGACGACCTCGTCCTCGACACCGCTGCCCGGCTCGAGGAGCACCTCTCCGCCCGGAAGGTGGAGGTCGAGTTCGCGGTCGAGGACGTGCCGCCGAGCGACCCCGCACCGTGGGAGGCGGAGGCGGTGCCGCTCGGGCGCACCTTCCCCGCCCAGGGCCGTATGCCGGCGCGCGTCGTCGTCTACCGGCGTCCGGTCGAGAGCCGGGCCGAGACGAGCCGGGAGCTGTCGCTGATCGTCTCCGACGTGGTCGTCGAGCAGGTGGCGGCGCTCCTCGGCGTCAGCCCCTCCGAGCTGGACCCCCGCTTCGGTGAGGACCTCGAGTAGGGCCCAGCCAGCCGGCATACCGGGTTGGCGCCGGTCTGCCGGAGTCTTCGGACGTCTTGGCCGGTGATGCTGCCCGGAGTCTTCGGACGTCTTGGCCGGTGATGCTGCGCGCTGGCGGAGTCTTCGGACTTCTTGACCGGTGATGCTGCGCGCTGGCTGGAGTCTTCGGACGTCTTGGCCGGTAATGCTGCGCGCTGGCGGAGTCTTCGGACGTCTGGTCCGGTCAGGGCCGGCCGAGGAGTCCGAAGACTCGGTCGAGGCGCGCCGGCACCGGCCGAAGCGTCCGAAGACTCGGCTGGACCCAAGGGACCGGCCGAGGAGTCCGAAGACTCGAGAAGAATCAGTCGCCGACCTGGAGCAGGCCCGCGCTGGTCGTGCGCAGCACCGTGTCGGCGAGCGGTGTCGTGGAGATCAGCGCGCCGCTGCGGTCGATGAACCACGAGACGACGCCGGCACGGAGGTGGCCCGCGCCCGAGACCCGGTGCACCCACACGCTCGTCACGCCGGTGAGACCGACCTGGAGGGTGCTGTCGGCGGGGACGCTGAGCCGTTGCGAGGTCACCTTGCCGGTGGCATCGGTCGTGACCACCTCGACGCTCGTGTCGTCGCCGCTGCTCGCCAGGCTGAGCAGGTGACCGACAGGGCCCGGGGCGCCCGCGGGTGGCGTCAGGGGGAGCCCCGCGACGCCGCGGATGTCGCCCGTGGAGGTGCTCCACGCGAGGTCGCCGGCGGCGGAACCGTTGCGGCGCTGCACCATCG
>JAICIN010000158.1 GCA_025924375.1 Dermatophilaceae bacterium
CGTTGCCGAACACGTCGCCGCTCATGTCGCCGATGCCCACAACCGTGAAGTCGTGGGCCTGCGTGTCGACGTCCATCTCGCGGAAGTGCCGCTTGACCGACTCCCACGCGCCACGTGCGGTGATGCCCATCTCCTTGTGGTCGTAGCCCGCCGAGCCGCCCGAGGCGAACGCGTCGTCGAGCCAGAACCCGTAGGACTGCGCGACGCCGTTGGCGATGTCGGAGAACGTCGCGGTGCCCTTGTCGGCGGCCACGACGAGATAGGGGTCGTCGCCGTCGTGGCGGACCACGCTCTCCGGCGGGACGACGTCGCCGCCGACCCGGTTGTCGGTCACGTCGAGCATCCCGGAGATGAAGATCTTGTAGGCCTCGATGCCCTCGGCGAGCCAGGCGTCGCGGTCGACGCCCGGGTCGGGCAGCTGCTTGGCGTAGAAGCCGCCCTTGGACCCGGTCGGCACGATGACGGCGTTCTTGACCATCTGCGCCTTGACGAGCCCGAGCACCTCGGTGCGGAAGTCCTCGCGCCGGTCGCTCCAGCGCAGCCCTCCGCGGGCGACCGGCCCGAACCGCAGGTGCACGCCCTCGACCCGGGGGCTGTAGACCCAGATCTCGAACGCGGGCCGTGGCGCCGGCAGGTCCGGCACCTCCTTGGGGTTGAGCTTGAGGCTGACGTAGTGCTTCGCCCCGCCGTCGGCGCCGAGCTGGTAGAAGTTCGTCCGCAGCGTTGCCCGGAGGACGCCGAGGAACGCCCGGAGGATCCGGTCGTGGTCCAGTGAGCTGACCTCGTCGAGCGCCTTGGTGATCGCGTCGGTCACCGACGCCTCCGCCGCGGCGCGCTCCTCGCGCGCGCCACCGGCATACCGCTCCGGGTCGAAGCGGGTCTCGAAGAGCTCCACGAGCTGGCGGGCGATGGGCAGGTTCTGCACCAGCGCGCTCTCGAAGTACTCCTGGCTGAACGTCTGCTGGGTCTGGCGCAGGTACTTGGCGACGGTGCGGATGATGACCACCTGGCGCCACGTCAGCCCGGCCCCGAGCACGAGCGCGTTGAAGCCGTCGGACTCCACCCGCCCGCTCCACACCGCGCCCACGGCGTCCTGGAAGAGCCCGCGCATCCGGTCACGCGACTCCCCGACCCAGACCTTGTCGTTGCGCACGCGCAGGCCGAAGTCGTAGACGTGCACGGTCACGCCGTCACCACGCGTGATCTCGTAGGGCCGCTCGTCGACGACCTCGACGCCGAGGTGGGTGAACATCGGCAGCACCTGGGTCAGCGACAGCGGTCCCCGGCGGTAGAGCTTGAACCGGCGCTCGGCCGGCGGGGCGCCCGGCTCCTGGTACATGTTGAGACCGGTTGCGTCGTCGGCGTCGAGCGCCTCGATGTGCCGCATGTCGGCCACCCCGACGCGCGGCGAGAAGTCCTCCTTGTAGGCCTCGGGGAACGCCTTGCCGTAGAGGCTGCCGAGGCGCGCCGCGGCCTCCTCCCCGAGCTCGCTGCGCACCGCCTCGGAGAGGTCCTCGTCCCAGGTGCGGGTCGCGTCGACGAGCTGCTGCTCGAGCGCCGCCTGGTCGACGTCCGGGATCTCCTGGCCCTGCGGCATCCGCACGACGAAGTGCAGCCGCGCGAGGACCGACTCCGAGACCCGTGTCGTGTAGTCGACGCTCGCACCGTGGAACGCCAGCCGCAGGATCGACTCCATCTTCAGCCGCACCGTGGTGTTGTAGCGGTCGCGGGGGATGTAGACGAGGCACGAGACGAACCGGCCGAAGCGGTCCTTGCGCAGGAACAGCTTCGTCTTGCGCCGCTCCTGGAGGTGCAGCACCGCGGTCGCGTTGTCGTGGATCTCCTCGACATCGGTCTGGAAGAGCTCGTCGCGCGGGTAGTTCTCCAGGACCTCGAGGAGGTCCTTGCCCGAGTGGGAGTCCTGCGTGTAGCCGGTGCGCGCGAACACGGCGGCGACCTTGTCGGCCAGCACCGGCACACGCGTGACCGACTCGGTGTAGGCGCTCGACGTGAACAGCCCGAGGAAGCGGCGCTCGCCGGTCACCTCGCCGGCGTCGTCGAACGTCTTGATGCTCACGTAGTCGAGGTAGGTCGAGCGGTGAACGGTGGCGCGGGAGTTCGCCTTGGTGATGACGAGGAGCTGGCGCTCGCGCGCGACGGCCCGCGCCTTCTCGCTCAGCGCGACGCCGTCGCTGGGCCTGTCGTAGCGCAGCAGCCCGAGGCCGGTGCCCGGGACGGCGGCGAGCCGGTCGGTGTCCTCGCCACGGTTGAGGGTGTACTCGCGGTAGCCGAGGAACGTGAAGTGGTTGTCGGAGAGCCACTCCAGGAGGCGGCGGGCCTGCTCCACCTCCTCCTCCGGTATGCCGGCCGGCGGGCTCTGCACGAGCTCCTCACCGATCCGGGTGCAGGTGTCGCGCATCTTCGGCCAGTCCTCGACCGCCTCCCGGACGTCGGAGAGGACCCGGCGCAGGCTCTCGGCGATCTCGGCCCGGTCGGCCGGGCTGCTGTCGCGGTCGATCTCGACGTGCATCCACGACTCGCGGACGACGCCGAACCCGTCGGACCCGTCGCGCCCGTCGGCCTGCCCGGCCCCTCCCCCGCTCGGGGAGCCCGCCGTCCTGGCCGTCGTGCCGGCACTGCCCGGGTCGTTCTCGCCGACGTCGCTGTCGAGCACCTCCTCGAGCTCACCGGCGGCGTTGCGGCGCACCAGCATCATCGGGTGGATGACGAGGTGGACCGAGCGGCCCATGCCGAGCAGCTCCTGGGTCACCGAGTCGACGAGGAACGGCATGTCGTCGGTGACGACCTGCACGATGGTGTGCGGGCTGGTCCAGCCCTGGCCCTCCACCTCGGGGTTGAAGACGTCGACGTTGACCGTGCCGACGGGCCGGTGCTCGGCGAGCTGGCGGTGGCAGAGCGCCGCGCCGAGGACGTCCTCGGGCGAGCGGGTCACGAGGTCCTCGGTCGCCACGTGGCGGTAGTAGCGGCGCAGGAACCGCTCGAGCCCCTCACCTCCTGCGTGGTCGGCGAGCTCCGTTGCGGAGTGCAGCAGCTGCTGGCGGGACTGCTCGAGCGAGGCAGACATTCTGTGTGTCGACATCCTTCGGCGCGGTGGTGGCGCACGCCGTTGTGCGCCCACACGAGACTATCGCTCCGCTGCCGGCCACCCGGCACACGGATCTCGCGTTGGGGTGCGTAGGCGACACGCCCTGGGGTAACTGAACGTTCAGCCGCCTCTCAGGGCGGTTCCGTGCCAGAGTGTGGGCGTCCAGTTCACGCACGATAAGGAGCGAACCTTGATCATCCTTGGTGTCATCCTCCTGATCATCGGCTGGTTGGCGAGTATCTCGATCCTGGTGACGATCGGCATCATCCTGATCGTCATCGGGGTCATCCTGTGGATACTCGGCGCCATGGGCCGCGAGATCGGCGGGCGGAAGTACTGGTATTGACGGAGCGGGCTACATGCCCGCTCCCGTCGCCCGGCCCCCGGTCGCGCCCCCTGTGGGTGCGACCGGGGGCCGTTCGCATGCGTCACTACAGTTGCCGTATGCCGTCCGCCGACTCCCAGCGCCTGCGCGCCCTCGAGGGGGCCCTGCTCGGCGTGCGTGACGTCTCGCGGGTCGGCACGGAGGAGGTGCTCGACGCCTTCCCGGAGGTCGGCGAGCGGGAGGCCCAGGCCGCCGTGGAGTCGCTCGTCGAGCATGCCGTCGACGCGTTGCGGGCTCTGGACGCCGCGGCCGGGGAGACCGCAGGACGGGTCGCCGTCGCGGTGCGGACGGCGTCGCGGGCGGCCTCGACGGCGGGGGGCGTTGGCGCGGGGTCGGCGGCTGGGGGCGTCGGCGCGCCGCCGGCGGAGAGCCGGCCCGACCCGGCGTCCTGGTGACGGGATACCTCGAGGGCGACCCGGCGTCGTGCTCGCTGGTCGGCGGGTCGATGCGGCGGCTCGCGTCGCAGCTCAGGGCCGGGCTCGCCGACGTGCAGGCAGCCGCCCACGCGGTGGAGCCGGAGTGGTCCGGCCGGGTGGCGCGGACCGTGGGCACCCAGCGGCGGCAGGTCGAGGAGGGCGTCGCCGCCGTGGCGGACGCGCTCGACCGGGCCGGCGCGGCACTCCAGGACTACGCGACGCAGCTCGCCGACGGGCTGCAGGCGCAGCGGGCCGCCGAGTCGGGTGCCGCGGTGGCCGGGCTGGAGGTCATCGACGGGCAGGTGTCCATCGCCTGGGGAGTGTCGGGCGTGGCCGACGAGGCAGCGGCGCAGGCGCGGGAGGTGCGCCGGGACCACTACCAGGACGCGCTCGACCGCGCCGTCGTCACCCTCGACCGGCAGCGACGGCGGCTGGTGCGGACGGTCGCGTCACTGACCGACGAGCTTGCCTCGGCGGCCTCGCGGCTGCGCTGAGGCGCTCAGCGCTGAGGTGCTCAGCCGCTGAGGTGCTCACCGGCGGCCGTGGCCGGCCGCCCTGGCGGTAAGCGCGCTGGGTGCCCGCCGCCGAGGGGGCTCGGAGCGAGGTCGCTGGGTAGCATCGTCGCGACCTGCGACACCGCACCGCCGTATCCGAGGAGAGCGCATGAAGATCGCCAGGACCGCCGAGTACGACGCGACTCCGGAGGAGGTCTTCGCGGTCCTGCGTGACCCCCTGTTCCAGGAGGCGAAGTGCAAGGCGACCGCGGCGGTGCGCTACGAGGCGAGCGTCGAGCCCTCCGGGGAAAGCACGGTCATCCGCACCGAGCGGATCCTGCCCAGCGATGGGCTGCCGGAGTTCGCCAAGGGCATGGTCGGCGAGACGATCAAGGTCACGGAGACCCAGGAGTGGGGGCCGGCCGAGGCCGACGGGTCGCGCCGAGGCACCGTCGCCATGGTGGTCGCGGGCGCGCCGATCGCGCTCAACGGCACGATCACCCTCGCGCCCGGCGGCCCGGGCACCGTGGAGACCTTCGACGCCGACCTCAAGGCCAAGGTCCCGCTCCTCGGCGGCACCATGGAGAAGGCCGCGGCCCCGCCGATCAAGGACGCCATCGACATCGAGGTCGCCCAGGCCAAGGAGTGGCTGGCCCGCTGAG
>JAICIN010000159.1 GCA_025924375.1 Dermatophilaceae bacterium
AGCGCGAGCGGGAGGCCTTCGAGAGCCACCTTGCGCAGTGCGCCGAGTGCCAGGCGGAGGTGGCGGGCCTGCGCGAGGCCGCGGTCCAGCTGTCGCACCTGACGGCCGCCACGCCACCGCCGGCCCTCCGGGACCGGGTACTCGCCCAGGCCCGCACGATCCGGCCGCTCCCGCCCCTCCCAGCGCAGGGCGGCACGGGAGAGCCGATGGACGGTGAGCGACCTGACGCTGGGCCGTTCGACGGTGGGGCCGGCAGGGGGCAGCCCACAGCACCGGCGGCGCCGGCCGAGAGCGGCGCCCTCGCCCCGGTCGTCGCGCTCCGCCGCCGACGGGTCCTCGGCTGGTTCGCCGCCGCTGCCGCGGCCGTCGTCCTCGCCGTCGGCGCTCTGGCGTGGAGCCCGTGGGACCAGGGCCAACCCCGGCTCACGGCCGCCGAGCAGGTCCTCCACGCCAAGGACGCGCAGCGCTACGCCAAGACGGTGGACGGTGCCCGCGCCACCATCGTCCGCAGCCCCTCCCTGGGCAAGGCGGTGCTCGTCGCGGACGACATGCCACCGGCTCCGGCCGGCCACGACTACCAGCTGTGGCTCGCCCTTCCCGGCCGGGGCATGGTCAGCGCCGGGCTCATGCCGCACTCCGACAAGCCGACCCAGACGGTCGTCCTCCAGGGCGACGCAGCGCAGGCCACGGGGGCCGGCATCACGGTCGAGCCGGCCGGCGGCTCCGCGCAGCCCACGACGACCCCGATCGCCCTGTTCTCGTTCGGCTGATCCCCTCGGCCGGACGGGACGGTCGAGGGAGACGACGACCCCGCTCACCCGCGGCAGAAGCGGGAGGCGACCTCCTCCAGGACGGCGAGCCGACCGGCATACACGCCCTCGGGCCGCGGCCAGTGGGTGATGACGTCGGTGAAGCCGAGCTCCCCGGCGCGCCCGGCCATCTCCTCGAACACGCCGACGCTCTCGAGCGAGAACCGCGGTGAGGCGTCCAGCGACAGGTAGCGATCGAACCCCGCGGTGTCTCGCCCCTGGGTCGCGAGCGCCTCGTCGAGGCGGTCGACGAGCTCGCCGACCGACTGCCACCACTCGTCCACGGTCTCGGCGGGCCGGCCGATGGTCACCCAGCCGGTCCCCAAGGTGGCGGCAAGGCGCAGCGAGCGCGGGCCGTTGGCGGCGATGACGAGCGGTACCCGCGGCTGCTGCACGGGGCCGGGGAGGGTGCGGGCGTCCCGAGCGCGGTAGAAGCGGCCGTCGTGGGTGACGTGGTCCTCCCGCAGCAGGCGGTCGAGCAGCTCGGTGAACTCGGCGAACCGGTCGACCCGCTCCCGGACGCCCAGGTCCTCGCCCAGGATCCGCGAGTCGAGGTCGCCGCCCGTGCCCAGCCCGCAGACGATCCGGCCACCGGAGATGTCGTCGAGGGCCAGCAGGTCGCGGGCGAAGACGTAGGGGTGGCGGTAGTTCGGCGAGCTGACGAGGGTGCCGAGCCGGATGCGGCTCGTCACCACGGCCGCCGCCGCGAGGGTCGGCGTCGTCCCGAACCACGGGCTGTCCGGCAACCCCGCCCACACCAGGTGGTCGTAGGTCCACGCGTGCGCGAAGCCGAGCTCCTCGGCCCGGCGCCACAGCGGCTCGGCCGCGTTCCACCGGTGCTCGGGAAGGATCGTCACGCCGACACGCATGGGAGCGAGCGTATGCCGCGTGGTGGCAGGGTGGGGGCATGCGCGCGGCCGAGGGCGGCACCCGCGACCCGGGCGAGGTCGCCCCCGATCGGAGCGACCTCACCCACGACCCGGGCGAGCTGGTGCCCGACGGGCACGGCGCGACGGTCGTCCTCCTCGACGGCCAGCTGCAGTCGCACGTCGACCTCGACGACCCGGGCCACCTCGTGTTCGAGTACGTCGTGCAGCTGGGCGCCGTCCTCGACACCCTGCCGCCGGGCCGACTGGCCGTCACCCACGTCGGCGGCGCCGGGCTGACGCTGCCGCGCTACGTCGAGCACACGCGGCCCGGCTCCCCGCAGGTCGTCCTCGAGCCGCACGAGCAGCTCACCGAGCAGGTGCGCCGGGTGCTCCCGCTGCCGCGCGGCCACCGGATCCGCGTGCGCCCCGTGGACGGCCGCACCGGCATGGCGCAGCTCGGCGACGGCAGCGCCGACGTCGTCGTCCTCGACGCGTTCGCCGGCGGGACCACCCCCGCCGAGCTGTCCACCCGCGAGTTCCTCACCGACGTGCGCCGGGTTCTGCGTGACGGCGGGCTCTTCCTGGCCAACGTCGTCGACGAGCCGGAGCGCCGGCACCTGCGTCGCTGGCACGCCACCGCTGCCGCGACGTTCGCCGACACCGCCGCGGTCTCCCTCCCCGAGGTGTGGAAGCGTCGCCGCGCCGGCAGCTACGTCATGCTCGCCTCGACCCGGCCCCTCGACGTCGCCGCCCTCACCCGGGCGGCGGCCGGCTGCCCGTTCCCCAGCTCGCTGCGGACGAGGGCGGAGCTGCTGCGCCTGCTCCCGGGTGGCACTCCGTATGCCGTGGGCGACAGCGCGCCGTCGGCCCCGCCTCCGCCGCGCGACCGCTGGCGCCTGCGGTAGCCCGCTACGGGCAGGATGACCCCATGACGACGCTGCGGCTGCCCGCGCCACGGACCCCGGACCCCATGGATGCCCCGCAGCTGCGCTGGGGAGTGCTCGGGCCGGGCGGGATCGCCACCAGCTTCGCCGAGTCGCTCACGGGGACCCGCCAGCGTGTCGTCGCGGTCGGCTCACGCAGCGTGGCGCGCGCCGAGGCCTTCGCGCAGCGGTTCGGCGCGGACACGGCGCACGGCTCCTACGCCGACCTCGTCGAGGACCCGCAGGTCGACATCGTCTACGTCGCCTCCCCGCACTCGGAGCACCACGCGCACGCCCTCCTCGCGCTCGAGGCGGGCAAGCCGGTGCTCGTCGAGAAGGCGTTCACGCGCAACGCCACCGAGGCCCGGGACGTCCTCGAGACGGCCGCGCAGCACGGGCTCTTCGTCATGGAGGCGATGTGGTCGCGCTTCCTGCCGCACATCGACGTCGTCCGGCAGGCCGTGGAGTCCGGCCTGCTCGGCGACGTGCAGACGGTCCTCGCCGACCACGGGCAGCTGCTGTACCCCGACGGCCCTCGGCGGCTGGCCGACCCCGCCCTCGCCGGCGGTGCCCTGCTCGACCTCGGCGTCTACCCGCTGTCGTTCGCCTCGCTCGTGCTCGGGTCCTTCGAGCGGATCACGGCGAGCGGCGTGCTGACCGCGGAGGATGTCGACGCCCAGGACGGCGTCGTCGCCACCACCGCCACCGGCCAGCAGGCGGTCCTCAGCACGACGATGCTCGCGAAGACGCCGACCACCGCGGCCGTGTGCGGGACCGTGGCGCGCCTCGAGATCGACGGCGACTTCTACGGCCCGAATGTGGTCCGGCTCCTCAGCCGGGCCGGCGAGCTCCTCGACACCCACGACCCGGCGACCGCCGGCCCGATGCACGGCGGGCTGCGCCACGAGGCCGTCGAGGCCGCCCGGTGCGTGGCTGCGGGCGAGACGGAGTCACCGCTCATGCCCCACGCCGAGACCCTGCGCGTGATGGAGGCGATGGACGAGGTCCGGCGCCAGGTCGGCGTGGTCTACCCCGGCGAGGAGACCAGCGGGAGGTAGGGCCCGAGGTCGGCGCGGTGGCCGCTCGTGCGTATGGCACCGGCTGCCACCGCCGCGTCCCAGGAGAGCGCGCCCGTCGCGACCGCGAGCCACGTCGCCGCGTCGGTCTCGACGACGTTGGGGGGCGTGCCCCGGCGGTGCGTCGTCCCCTCGACACACTGCACCGCCCCGAACGGCGGCACCCGCACCTCGACACTGCGGCCCGGCGCCCTCTCGCCCAGCTCCTCGAGGGTGAACCGCACCGCCGTCGCGACGGTGTGCCGGTCGGCCGGCTCCCCGGCGCGGGCCCACTCCCGCACCGCGGCCAGGCCCGCGTCGGCCGGGACGCGGCGGCGCGGCGGCATACGGCAGGGGTCCTCGGCCTAGCGGCCGAGGACGGCCTCGAGCGTGCCCGTGTGCGCCGAGCGCAGCTCGTCGTGGGTGACGGCGAGGAGGCCCTGCACCTCGAGGCCGTCCGTGGCGTCGTCGACGACCCCGATGCGGGCATGGGCCTGGCCGCGCGCCGTGCACATGTCGGTGAACCGCACCTCCTCCGAGCGGGGCACCGCGACGACGGCCCGAGCCGTCGACTCGCTGAACAGCGCGGTGAACGGGTCGATGCCGTCGCGGTCGCAGACCTCGTCGAGCCAGACGCGGGCGCCGACACCGCGTCGCAGCACCGACTCGGCGAGCGCGACGGCGAGGCCGCCGTCGGAGAGGTCGTGCGCCCCGTCGACGAGCCCGTCGCGACTGGCGTTGACGAGGATCTCGCCGAGGAGCTTCTCGGCGGCGAGGTCGACCCGGGGTGGCCGGCCGCCGAGGTGTCCGTGCACCACGTGCGCCCACTCGCCACCGTCGAGCTCGTCGCGGGTGGCACCGAGGAGGTAGAGGACCTGGCCGGGCGTCGACCAGCCGACCGGGGTGCGACGGGCGACGTCGTCCATGACGCCGAGGACGCCGATCACCGGGGTGGGGTGGATCGCGGCGTCACCGGTCTGGTTGTAGAAGCTGACGTTGCCGCCCGTGACGGGGATGCCGAGCGCCTTGCAGCCCTCTGCGACGCCGCGCACCGCCTCACGGAACTGCCACATGACGCCGGGGTCCTCGGGGGAGCCGAAGTTGAGGCAGTCGGTCACCGCCAGCGGCGTGGCACCGGCGGTGGCGACGTTGCGGTAGGACTCGGCGAGCGCGAGCTGGGCCCCGGCGTAGGGGTCCAGCTTGGCGAACCGGCCGTTGCAGTCGGTCGAGACGGCGACCCCGCGCCCGGTCTCCTCGTCGACCCGGACCACCCCCGCGTCGTCGGGCATCGCGAGTGCCGTGTTGCCCATGACGTAGCGGTCGTACTGGTCGGTGACCCAGCTCTTGTCGCAGAGGTTCGGCGAGGCCAGCAGCGTGAGCAG
>JAICIN010000160.1 GCA_025924375.1 Dermatophilaceae bacterium
CCATGAGCGGCCCCTCGATGACCTCGATGGGCCGGCCGCCGCGGGCATCGATCTCCTGGCGCAGCTCCTCCGTGTCGGTCTCGGCGTGGTCGTCGATGCCCTTGACCAGGGCGTAGGTGATCCGCTCGGCCACCGGGAGGGAGCGCCACTCCTCGGCAACGGCCTCCTGCTTCGTGTCGCCGGTGTTGAACGAGTCGGCGATCTCCAGGAGCCGCTCGGTGCTGTCGGCCCGGCGGTTGAGGACCACGTCCTCGATCCGCTCGCGCAGCTCGGGGTCGACCTGGTCGTAGACCGTGAGGGCACCGGCGTTGACGATGCCCATGTCCATGCCGGCGCGGATGGCGTGGTAGAGGAAGACCGCGTGGATGGCCTCGCGGACGGTCGTGTTGCCGCGGAAGGAGAAGGAGACGTTGGAGACCCCGCCGGAGACGAGGGCGCCGGGCAGGTTCTCCTTGACCCACCGGGTCGCCTCGATGAAGTCCGTGCCGTATGCCGCGTGCTCCTCGATGCCGGTCGCGACGGCGAAGATGTTGGGGTCGAAGATGACGTCCTCGGCCGGGAAGCCGACCTCGTCGACGAGGATGCGGTAGGCCCGGGTGCAGACCTCCTTGCGGCGCTCCAGGCTGTCGGCCTGGCCCTGCTCGTCGAAGGCCATCACGACGATGGCGGCGCCGTACTTGCGGCAGAGCCGCGCGTGCTCGACGAAGGGCCCGACACCTTCCTTCATGGAGATGGAGTTGACGATCGGCTTGCCCTGCAGGCATTTCAGGCCCGCCTCGATGACCTCCCACTTGGAGGAGTCGACCATGACGGGGACCCTCGAGATGTCCGGCTCGCTGGCGACGAGCTTGACGAAGCGGTCCATCGCCGCCACGCCGTCGATCATCCCCTCGTCCATGTTGATGTCGATGACCTGGGCCCCGGACTCCACCTGCTGGCGCGCGACGGTGAGGGCGGCCGGGTAGTCCTCCGCCTGGATGAGCTTGCGGAACCGCGCCGACCCGGTGATGTTGGTGCGCTCCCCGACGTTGACGAAGAGCGAGTCCGGGGTGACCGTCAGGGGCTCCAGCCCGGAGAGGCGCAGGGCCGGCTCGAGCTGCGGCGGCACCCGGGGCGTGAGCCCGTCGACCGCGGCCACGAGAGCCTTGACGTGGTCCGGCGTGGTGCCGCAGCACCCGCCGACGACGTTGACGAGCCCGCTCTGCGCGAACTCCTCGACGACCGAGGCCATGTGCTGGGCCGACTCGTCGTACTCGCCGAAGGCGTTGGGGAGCCCCGCGTTGGGGTAGCACGAGACGAAGCAGTCGGCGACCCGCGAGAGCTCCGCGAGGTAGGGCCGCATCTCGCCTGCGCCGAGCGCGCAGTTGAGGCCGACGGCGAGCGGCCTGGCGTGGCGCACCGAGTACCAGAACGCCTCGGTAACCTGGCCCGAGAGGGTGCGGCCGGAGGCGTCGGTGATGGTGCCGGAGATGATGACGGGCCAGCGCCGGCCGTGCTCCTCGAAGAGCGTCTCGAGGGCGAAGATCGCGGCCTTGGCGTTGAGGGTGTCGAAGATGGTCTCCACGAGGAGGACGTCGGCGCCGCCGTCCACGAGACCCCGGGCCTGCTCCAGGTATGCCGTGACGAGGCCGTCGTAGGTGATGTTCCGCGCGCCGGGGTCGTTGACGTCGGGCGAGATGGAGGCCGTCCGGTTCGTCGGCCCGAGCGCCCCTGCGACGAACCGTGGCCGCTGCGGGGTCCGGGCGGTCGCCGCGTCGCACTCGGCCCGCGCCAACCGGGCGGCCGCGAGGTTCATCTCGTAGGCGAGGTCCTCCATGCCGTAGTCCGCGAGCGAGACCCGCTGGGCGTTGAAGGTGTTGGTCTCCACGAGGTCGGCGCCGGCCTCGAGGTAGTCCCGGTGGATCTCCCGGATCGTCCCGGGCTGGGTGAGGCTGAGCAGGTCGTTGTTCCCGCGCAGGTCCTGGCCCCAGTCGGCGAACCGGTCACCGCGGAACTCCGCCTCCGACAGCCCGCGCTGCTGGATCATCGTGCCCATCGCGCCGTCGAGGACGAGGACGCGCTCGCGCAGGAGCGCGGTGAGCGCCTCGGTGGCGTCGGGCTGGTGTCGCGCCGTGTCGGTCACAGGGGTCCTCGGGGTGCTGGGCGCCGTGGGGTGCGGCCGCGAGCGGGCCGCCGGCCGGACCTCCCCAGTATGGTCCCCGGTCCACGCGCGCCGTACGACCGGTCCGGCAGGCGGCCGGGCCCCGCACCCGCGGCCGGCGCGGCGCACCTCCTCCCTAGACTCCACGGCATGTCGGTGCCCACCCAGCCGCCCAGCCCACCTGCCCGGCCCGGCAGCAGGGGCTCCGGGCTGCCGGCGGCGGTGCTCTGGGACATGGACGGCACCCTCGTCGACACCGAGCCCTACTGGGTCGCGGCGGAGCACGCCATCGTCGAGGAGCACGGTGGCACCTGGTCGCAGGACTACGCCGAGCAGCTCGTCGGCAACGACCTCATGGTCTCCGCCGAGTTCATCAGGGCGCACTCGCCGGTCACGCTCACGCCGCTGGAGATCATCGAGGAGCTCCTGCGGCGGGTCGTCGCGCAGGTCCGTGAGCACGTCCCGTGGCGGCCGGGGGCGCGCGAGCTGCTCGCATCGCTCCGGGCGGCGGGGGTCCCCTGCGCCCTGGTCACGATGTCGTGGCGCTCGCTGGCCGCCGCGGTGCTCGAGGCCCTGCCGGAGGACAGCTTCGCGGCCCTGGTGACCGGCGACGAGGTCGAGCACGGCAAGCCGCACCCGGAGCCCTATCTCGCCGCTGCTCGCCTGCTGGGCGTCGAGGTGGGCGACTGCGTCGCCCTGGAGGACTCCCCGACCGGCGTGCGCTCTGCCGTGGACGCGGGCGTGCCGACGCTCGCCGTGCCCCACGTCGTGCCGGTGCCGCTCATCCGGGGGGCCGTGCAGGTGCCGAGCCTGCGCGGGGTGGGGGCCGAGGACCTCTGGGACCTGGTCGGCGCGGCGAGGAGCGTCAGTCGTCGGCCATGACGAGCTCGCCGGTGCGCACGGGGTCGAGGGCGAGGTCGGAGGCGTGCTCGGGCAGCGGCGGTGGGGTGCCGCCGAACGCCGGGCACAGCGCCCGGTGGTCGCACCAGTCGCACAGCCGGGAGGTGCGGGGCCGCCAGTCCCCGGTCTCCGCGGCCCGCTGGATCGCGGCCCACAGCGCCCGCAGCTTGCGCTCGGTGGCCAGCAGGTCGTGCTCGTCGGGGCTGTAGCGGACCGTCTCGCCGTTGCCGAGGTAGACCAGCTGCAGCATGCGGGGCACCTGGCCCCTGGTCCTCCAGAGGACCAGGGCGTAGAACTTCATCTGGAACAGCGCCTTGCCCTCGAAGAGCTCCGAGGGGGAGCGGCCGGTCTTGTAGTCGACGACGCGCATCGCGCCGTCGGGCGCCACGTCGAGGCGGTCGACGTAGCCACGCAGCGTCAGGCCCTCGAGCTCCGCCTCGACGTAGAGCTCGCGCTCGGCCGGCTCGAGCGCCGTGGGGTCCTCCAGCGTGAACCAGCGCTCGACGAGCGCGACCGCCTCCGCGAACCACGACTCGGGTGTCGGCAGGCCGTCCTCCCCGCCCTGGCCCACGAGGGCCGCCAGCTCGGGCTCGGCCTCGGTCAGCGCCGCCCACTGCGGGGCGACGAGCGCGGCTGCCGCTTCCGGCGTGCGCTCAGCCGCAGGCAGGTCGAAGAGCCGCTCGAGCACCGCGTGGACCAGCGTGCCCCTCGCCGCGGCGGGGGAGGGCGGCGAGGGCAGCCGGTCGATGACGCGGAAGCGGTAGAGCAGGGGGCACTGCATGAAGTCGGAGGCCCGGCTCGGGGACAGTGCGGCAACCATGGCGTGAACTCTATGAGCAGCCCCTGACATAGGGTCGGCACCATGCAGCGGACCGAGCGACGACCGGGCCTGCGGGTCGCCACGGTGGCCGGCGTGCCGGTCTACGTCGGCGGCTCCTGGGCCCTGATCGCGGTCGTCCTCGTCTTCCTCTACACCCCGCTCCTCCAGGCCCGGCACCCCTCACTGGGCCCCGCGGCATACGGGGTCGCCCTCGTCTTCGCCCTCCTCCTGCTCGTCGCGGTCCTCGTCCACGAGGCGGCGCACGCGGTTGCCGCGCGGTCCTTCGGGCTGCCGGTGGTGCGGGTCGTCGCCGACCTCTGGGGCGGGCACACCGCCTTCGACGCGCAGCGCTCACGGCCGGGCTCCGCCGCGGTGATCGCCGTCGTGGGTCCCCTGTCCAACGCCGTGCTGGCGGCGCTCGGCTGGGCGTCGGCGGGCGCGGCCCACGGGGTGCCCCGCACCATCCTCGGCGGTTTCGCCGTGCTCAACGCCGCGCTCGCCGGGTTCAACCTCCTCCCCGGCCTTCCGCTCGACGGGGGCCAGCTCGTGGAGGCCGCCGTGTGGAAGGCGACCGGCAGCCGCAACACCGGGATGGTGGTCGCCGGCTGGTGCGGGCGGGTCGTGACCATCGGGGTGGTCCTCTGGTTCGTCGTCCGCCCCCTCGCCGAGGGACAAGGGGTGAGCCTGACCGACGTCGTGTGGATGCTGTTCATCGCCTCGTTCCTCTGGGCCGGCGCCTCCGCCGCGATCCGCAGCGGACGCACGCTCGCCCTGGTCGACCGCGTGCGGCTCGACCGCGTGCTGCGCGCAGCCGTCGGCACGACGCCGGCGGAGACGCTCGGCGGCGCCCTCGCCCGGGTGCAGCCCGGCCAGTGGCTCGTCACCGTCGACGCCGCGGGCCGGCCGCAGGGGCTCGTCGAGCCCGGCGCCGTGGCCTCCGTCCCGGCCGCGCTCCACGCGGCCACCCTCGTCAGTGCCGTCGACACCCCCCAGCCGCCCGGCTGGGTGGTCGAGGCCGACCCGCGGGGGGACATCGTCCCCGTCATCGTCGCCATGCAGTCCCTCGAGACGGGGGTCGTCGCGGTGACCAGCCACGGGCGCCTCGTCGGCGTGGTCACCGCGCAGGACGTCAACACCGCGGTC
>JAICIN010000161.1 GCA_025924375.1 Dermatophilaceae bacterium
CTCCTCACCGAGCCAGCTCTCCGCATCGCTCTGCGTCGGGAAGCCGGCGACGTCGAGCCCCTGCACTGAGGCGGGCTTGCCGTCGGCGTCCTGGTAGGTCCACGTCCACGAGGCGTTCATGGCGCCCACTGTAGTGAGGGCGCGCTTCAGGGCTCAGGGAGCGACGAGGCGGACCTGCCAGCCGGGGAGCTCACGGACGTAGTTGAACCGTTCGCAGACGCCCTGCCCGTTGGCGGCGGTGGTGGGACCGCCCTGCGACGCGGGCGTGATGTGGTCGATGTGGCGGATCGGCGCGTCACAGTACGGCTACCGCAACTCTGGTCGCGCGCCACGACCAGTCGGCGCAACGCGCCCGTGAATGTCCGCCGACCGGGCTCGCCGGCCCCCGGCTCCCGGATGGGCCGCACCTGCAGGTCCGCCAGATCGTCCCAGCCGCGCAGCACGCGTCGGGTCGACTCGACCGCGGTGACGGCAGGGAACACCGACATGGCCCATCGTGCACAGCGCAAATCCTTCGGGTGCGAATGGCTTTCGACGACTGGTGCCCCACCTGGTGGGGCAATGCACGTGCGCCACACCACGAGTCCGTCAGGTCCGCAATACGCCCGTCACCGGGCAAGGTCGGGCGCACTTCACCTCCCCGAAGTCCACCTGAGCGAGCCGGAGCGCCCTACATTTGGCCCATGGCCGACCCGCAGAGCCCCGTGACCCTGCCGCCGCTCGACGAGTCCTGGTCGCGGGCGCTGTGCGTCGTCGCCCATCCCGACGACCTCGAGTACGGCACGGCCGCCGCCGTCCACCGGTGGGTGACCCAGGACAAGACGGTCACCTACCTGCTGGCGACGCGTGGCGAGGCCGGCATCGACGGCATAGCCCCCGAGCACGCCGCGCCGCTGCGCGAGCAGGAGGAGCGCGACGGGGCTCGCGAGGTGGGCGTCGAGGTCGTCGAGTTCCTCGACCACCACGACGGAGTCGTCGAGTACGGCCTCCCGCTGCGCCGGGACATCGCCCGCGCGATCCGCCGGCACCGCCCCGAGCTGGTGGTGACGCTGACCCACCGTGAGCGCTTCGCGGGCGGCGGCACCAACCAGGCCGACCACCGCGCCGTCGGACTGGCCGCGCTCGACGCATCCAAGGACGCCGGCAACCGATGGATCTTCCCCGAGCTGGAGCAGGAGGGCCTCGAGCCGTGGTCAGGAGTGCGCGCCGTGGCCTTCACCGGTGCCCCCGAGCCCACGCACGGGCTGGACGTCACCGACCACCTCGCGCCGGCGATCGCCTCGCTGCAGGCGCACCGCGAGTACCTCGCCGGGCTGTCCCGCGACTACCCGGCGCCCTACGTCCTGCTCGACCAGATCCTCGGCGGCAGCGGGGAGCGACAGGGAGTCCGGCACGCCGTGCTGTTCGAGGTCTTCGAGCTCTGAGCCGGGCGGTGGCCTCGTTCCACCGGTGACAGCATGGGCCCCATGCGCTCCGAGACCACGACCTACCGCACCGGGGGCACGGACAGGGTCCTCGACATCACCGCCGACTGTGCGGCGTTCGTCCGGGAACAGGCCGACGGCCTCCTGCACGTGTTCGTGCCGCACGCGACGGCCGGCGTGGCCATCATCGAGACGGGCGCTGGCAGCGACGAGGACCTGCTGTCGGCGCTGCGCGACCTGCTACCGGCGGACGACCGCTGGCGCCATCAGCACGGCAGCCCGGGCCACGGCCGCTCCCACGTCCTGCCCGCCCTCGTGCCGCCGTACGCGTCGGTGCCCGTGATCGGCGGACGGCTGCAGCTCGGCACCTGGCAGAGCCTCTGCCTGGTCGACCTCAACGTCGACAACCACACCCGTCAGGTCCGCCTGTCGTTCCTCGGGGGCTGAGGCGCCTTGGGCAACACCGGCCTCAGCCTCACGGTGGTCGTCGCCTTCGTCGCCAACCTGCTGGTCGCGATCGCCAAGTCCGGGGCAGCCCTGCTGACCGGCTCCGCGTCGCTGGTCGCCGAGGCGGCGCACTCGTGGGCCGACACCGGCAACGAGGTCTTCCTCATGGTCGCCAACCGGCGCTCGTCGCGGGCGCCGGACCGGACCCACCCCCTCGGCTACGGCCGGGAGGCCTACGTCTGGTCCATGTTCGCCGCCCTGGGCCTGTTCGCCGCCGGCGCCACCGTCTCGGTCATCCACGGCGTCCAGGAGCTGCTCCATCCAGAGCCGGCCAGCGACTTCCTGATCGGCTACATCGTGCTGGCGGTCTCCTTCGTGTTCGAGGGCGTCTCCTTCCTGCAGTCGGCACGTGAGGCTCGCGCCGAGGCGCACCGGCTCGACCGCGACCTGCTCGACCACGTGCTCGCCACCTCCGACCCCACCCTGCGGGCCGTCTTCGCCGAGGACGCGGCGGCGCTGGTCGGCATCCTCATCGCCGGGCTCGCGCTGTTCGGGCACCAGGTGACGGGGTCCGCGGTGCCCGACGGCCTCGGCTCCATCGCGATCGGCGTGCTGCTCGCCGTCGTCGCGGTCGTCCTGATCAACCGCAACCGCCGCTTCATCGTCGGCGAGGAGGCGGCGCCCTCGGTGCGGCACGCCATGATCACCATGCTCCTCGGCCTGCCGGAGGTCGACCGCGTCACCTACCTGCGCCTCGAGGTCGTCGGACCGCGACAGCTCTACGTCATCGGCGACGTCGACCTGCGCGGCGACGCCCGCGAGTCGGACGTCGCCGTCCGGCTGCGCGACCTCGAGGCCCGGATCAAGCAGTCCCCTGCCGTCGTCGGCTCCGTCCTGAGCCTGTCCGCCCCGGATGAGGCCAGCATCGAGGCGTGAGCAGCCGCGCTCAGGGCCGGACGCCGATGAGCCGCGCGAGCGCCGCGGTGTCGAGGTGCTCCTCCACGGCGTCCGCGAGCCGGTCGAGCATCTGCTCCCGGCGGGCCGCGAAGCCGGTGGCGCCCGGCTCGGCCCTCCACGCCAGCCCCGCCTGCCCGGCGACCTCGGCCAGGAACGCCCGCCGGAAGCCGTCCCGCTCGAAGGCGCCGTGCCACGTCGTCCCCCACACCACGCCGTCGCGCCAGCCGTCCAGGAAGGGTTCCGCCTCGTGGTCCTCGCGCGCCGGCTCGGTGACCCCGTGGTGGATCTGGTATGCCGTGACCTCCTGGCCTCGCCACTCGCCGCTCCGCGTCCCCAGGTGCTTGTCCCGCCCGAACCGCACCCTCGTGGGGAGCAGCCCCAGCCCGGCGGCCCGCTGCGGCGCGTCCGCCTCGACCGCCTCGTCGTCCTCGATGGTCTCGGCGAGCATCTGGTAACCACCGCAGATGCCCAGCACCGGGCGACCGGCCTGCGCACGGGCACGCACCGCGGCGTCGAGGCCGCGCCCGCGCATCCACGCGAGGTCGGACAGCGTCGCGCGCGAGCCCGGGAGCACCACCAGGTCGGCGCGGGCCACGACGTCGGGGTCCGCGGTGACCCGCACGTCGACGCCCGGCTCGGCGGCCAGCGCGTCGACGTCGGTCGCGTTGGACACCCGGGGGAAGCGGATGACGGCGACGCAAAGGGTCGGCCCGGGCGTGGGCGCAGCGGAGGACCAGCCGTCCACGGCGAGCGCGTCCTCGCCGTCCAGCCACACGTCATACAGGAAGGGCAGGACACCGAGCACCGGCCGGGCGGTGCGCTCCTCCAGCGTCCGCAGGCCCGGCTGCAGCAGGTCGAGGTCGCCGCGGAACTTGTTGACCACCCAGCCCTTGACCTGGCGTTGGTCCGCTTCGTCGAGCAGGCCCAGGGTGCCGTACATCGCGGCGAGGACGCCGCCGCGGTCGATGTCGCCGACCACGACGACCGGCAGGTCGAACGCCCGGGCCAGGCCCATGTTGACGTAGTCGCCGGCCCGCAGGTTGGTCTCGGCGGGGCTGCCCGCTCCCTCGGCGATCACGACGTCGTAGCGGGAGGCCAGGTCGGCGTAGGCCTCGAACGCCGTGCTCGCGAGGACCGTCCGGCCGGTGGCCCACTCACCGGCCCCGAGCTGGCCCCACGGCCGGCCCATGAGGACGACGTGCGAGCGCTGGTCGGAGCCGGGCTTGAGCAGGACCGGGTTCATCGCCGCCTCCGGCGGGACGCCACAGGCCACCGCCTGCAGCCATTGCGCGCGCCCGATCTCGGCGCCGTCGGGGCACACCATGGAGTTGTTGGACATGTTCTGGCTCTTGAACGGCGCGACGCGCACCCCGCGCCGCGCCAGCCAGCGGCACAGCCCGGCGGTGAGCAGGCTCTTGCCGGCGTCCGACGTGGTGCCGGCCACGAGCAGGCCTCGCGCCATGGCTCACCTCTCCCTCGCGTCCCGCACGCTTTGACACCCCCGGCGATCGCGTGGGACGGTTCGAGGTACCGAACGCCCGCGGTCAGGGGAAGCCGGTCCAATCCCGGCGCTGACCCGCAACCGTAGGCCGTCGTGACAGGGAGCGAGACCTCACCCTGCTGCGACGGCGAGCCGGAGCACCTGCTGCGGGTATCGGCTCCCTAGTGTCGTCCGTCGTGGAATGCGGACCGGAGCTGCAGAGCGCAGGCCCCCGGGCCGTCCGGCTCTCCCGCCCCCGTCCGCGAGGAGGTCTGGAAATGTCGTTCTCGCGTGCCGCCCGTCGTCGCCGCCCCCTGGGGTCGGTGAGCCTGCTCGCCCTCGCGGCGCTGCTGGCGGCGTTGTTCACCGCCTTCGTGGCACCCACCGGCACCGCGCAGGCCGCGGCCTACCGGTTCTGGGGGTACAACCAGCTCAAGGGCGGAAGCTGGGCCTACGCCCAGAAGGGCCCGGCGCAGATGACGCCCAAGGACGGGAGCGTCGAGGGCTGGCGCTTCGCGCTGGGTGACGGCAAGACGCCCCGATTCCCCCGCGCGACACCGACCTTCGCCGAGATCTGCGGCGACACCCCGGTCGCCGCCGGCCACAAGCGGGTTGCCGTGGTCATCGACTACGGCAGGCCCGCCGACGCACCGACCGGCGCCAAGCCGCCGGCA
>JAICIN010000162.1 GCA_025924375.1 Dermatophilaceae bacterium
CGGATGGCGCTGCGTCGCGAGACGGTGAGCCACCAGGGCCGGCACTTCACGCTGCCGCTGCCCGACGGCCCCGGCAAGGCGCTCAAGCTCACGATCCACCCGCCGCGCCCCGACCTGCCTGTCTACCTCGCGGCGGTGGGCCCGAAGAACCTCGAGCTCGCGGGTGAGATCGCCGACGGGTGGCTGGCCATCTTCTTCAGCCCTGAGCACTCCCGCGACCAGGTGGCGTGCGTGGCCGAGGGCCGGCGCCGGGCGGGCCGGGGCACGCCCGAGGACCCCCTGGCCGGCTTCGACATCGCCCCCACCGTGCCGGTGGTCCTCGCCGACGACGCGCAGGCCGCGGCCGACGCGGTCCGCAGCTACGCGGCCCTCTACGTCGGCGGCATGGGGTCCCGCGAGAAGAACTTCTACAACCAGCTGGCGTGCCGGATGGGGTTCGAGGAGGCCGCGGCGGAGATCCAGGACCTCTACCTCGCCCGCCGGCCCCGCGACGCGGCCGCCGCCGTCCCCTTCGAGTTCATCGACGCCACATCGCTCATCGGCCCCCGCGAGCGGATCCGCGACCGCCTGCACGCGTGGGCGGAGGCCGGCGTCGGCACCCTCAACATCGCGCCCTACGCCGGCACCCCCGAGGACCGCCTGCATGTCGTGCGGACCATGGCCGAGCTCATCGACGAGACTGGCCTGGCCTCGTCCCCCTCCACGAAAGCGGACCAGTGACCCTGACCTACCTCGACTCGGTCATCCTCGGCATCGTCGAGGGCCTCACGGAGTTCCTCCCGGTGTCGTCGACCGGCCACCTGACCATCGTCGAGAAGCTGCTCGGCCTCAAGGTCGACGACAAGGCCGTGACCGCCTACACGGCGATCATCCAGCTGGGGGCCATCGCGGCGACCCTGATCTACTTCTGGCGCGACATCGTCCGGCTGGTCCGCGCCTGGGGCGCCGGCCTCGCGAGCGCGCAGGCCCGCACGCACCACGACTACCAGCTGGCCTGGGCCGTCATCGTCGGCTCCATCCCCCTGGGCATCGTCGGCTTCGTCTTCCGCGACCTCATCAGCGGTCCGCTGCGCAGCCTGTGGGTGGTCGCGGTGGCGCTCATCGCCTGGAGCGTCGTCATGTGGCTCTCCGAGAGCCGTCACGCCATGCTCGAGCGCCACGACGAGACCCGCGGGGAGGGCGAGGTCACCCTCCGGGACGGCCTGCTCATCGGCCTGGTCCAGTGCGTCGCGCTCGTCCCCGGGGTGTCCCGCTCAGGGGCCACCATCTCCGCCGGCCTCTTCCGTGGGCTCGACCGCGTCACGGCGACCCGGCTGTCGTTCTTCATGGCCATCCCGGCGCTCACCGCGGCAGGGGTCTTCGAGGCCCTCAGCGAGCGCCACGACCTCGGACTGCTGGGCGTGGGCCAGATGGGGGTCGGCATCCTGGTGTCGTTCGTCGTGGCCTACGCCTCCATCGCGTGGCTGCTGCGCTTCGTCGCCGCCCACACGATCACGAGCTTCGTCTGGTACCGCGTGGCCCTCGGCGTGGTGCTCCTGGTGGTCCTCGGCACCGGGGCGCTCAGCGCGACGTAGCTGCCGGCCCGGATCAGAGCCAGCCCGACCGCCGGAAGGCCCGGTACAGCGAGACGCACGCCGCGGCCATGAGCAGCAGTGCGGCCGGGTAGCCCCACGAGAAGCTGAGCTCCGGCATGTCGTGGAAGTTCATGCCGTAGATCCCCGCGATCATCGTCGGCACGGCGGCGATGGCGACCCAGGCGGAGATCTTGCGCATGTCCTCGTTCTGCTGCACCGAGATCTGCGCCAGGTGCGCGCCGAGGATGTCGGTCAGCAGGCGGTCGTAGGACTCGACGTGGTCGATGACCCGCAGGAGGTGGTCGGCGACGTCGCGCATGAGCAGGCGCATCTCGTGGTCGGGGAGCGGGGAGCGGGTGCCGTCGTGGAGCATGCTCAGGGGCGCGGCGAGCGGCACGGCAGCGCGTCGGAACTCGAGCACCTCCCGCTTCAGCCGGTAGATCGACCCGGAGTCCACCTCCCGGGCCCCCGAGAAGACCTGCTCCTCGATCTCCTCGAGGTCCACCTGGAGCTCCCCGTCGACGCGCAGGTAGTTGTCGACGATGGAGTCCATGACGGCGTGCAGCACGGCGATCTCCCCGTGCTCGAGGTTGACCCGGTCGTCCTCGAGCCGCCGACGGACGCCCGCGAGCGGGTTGGCCTCACCGCGCCGCACCGTCACGACGAACCGGTCGCCGACGAAGACCATCACCTCGCCGGTCTCGATGTCGGAGGTCTCCTCGACGTAGCGAATCGTCTTGACCACGACGAAGATCGTGTTGTCGTAGAGCTCGATCTTCGCCCGCTGCCGGCCCTTGACGGCGTCCTCGACGGCGAGGGGGTGCAGGCGGAGCTCCTCGTTGACGAGGGCGAACTCCTCGTCGGTCGGGTCCTTCAGGCCGATCCAGAGGAAGCCGTGGGGATCCTCACCGCGGCGCAGCTCGTCGAGGCCGTCGCTGAGGTCGCTGCACGGCTCACGGCGCCCGTGCCGGTAGATGGCCTGGTCGACGATCACGGGGCTACTCCACCACGGGGCAGGCTCGCGCGCACGCATCCCGGCCCTAGAGTGCGACCGTGCCGATCTGCCTCCTCATCCGCCACGGCAGCTCCACCGCGAACGCCGCCGGCGTCCTCGCGGGGCGACTGCCCGGCATACGCCTCGACGACGCCGGGCACGAGCAGGTCCGGGCCCTGGGCAACCGCCTGGCCGCCCTCCCGCTCGTGCGGGTGGTCTCCAGCCCCCTCGAGCGGTGCCGCGACACCGCCGCCGCGGTCCTGGCCGCCCTGCCCGGCGAGCCGGAGGTGCTCGAGGACCACGACCTGCAGGAGTGCAGCTACGGCGCGTGGACCGGCCGGCCGCTCAAGGAGCTGGCCGTGGAGCCGCTGTGGCGCACGGTGCAGGACCAGCCCACTGCGGCGCGGTTCCCGGCATCCGAGGAGTATGCCGGGGAGAGCCTCCTGGACATGGCCCACCGTGCCGTCGCGGCGGTCCGGTCCCACGACGCAGCGGTGGGGGAGCGCCACGGCGGCCACGCCATGTGGGCGGCGGTCACCCACGGCGACATCATCAAGGCGGTCCTCGCCGACGCGGCAGGAGCGCACCTCGACCACTTCCAGCGGTTCCAGGCCGACCCAGCCTCGGTGTCGGTGGTGCGCTACACCGGCCGGCGGCCCTTCGTCGTCGTCGCCAACGACCTCGGCGGCGACCTCGCGCGGCTCGTGCCGCCCCCGCAGGAGGAGGCGCCGGAGGGTGACGCAGTGGTCGGCGGCGGCACCGGCGGCGCCGCGGGCCGTGACGGGACGCGGCGTTAGAGTGCCCGCATGGCGATGAGCGAGTTCGACCCGCCGGACCGGTTCGTGGCCGGCACCGTCGGGCCACCCGGGCAGCGCACCTTCTTCCTCCAGGCGAGCTCGGGGCGCCGGCTGGCGAGCGTCTCCCTCGAGAAGCAGCAGGTCGCCGTGCTGGCCGAGCGCATCAACGACCTCCTCGACGAGTACGCCGAGCCTGCCGGCCTGCCTCCGGCCACGGTCGAGGACAACGCCCCCCTCGACACGCCGATCGAGGACGAGTTCCGCGTCAACACCCTGAGCCTGGCTTGGGACGGTGCCCGCGGCGTGGTCGTCATCGAGTGCCACGACCGCGACCCCGACGAGGCGGACGCCCAGGACGAGCCGGAGCCCGAGCTGCCGCAGGAGCCGCGGCAAGTGCGGGTCGTCCTCAGCCCCGACCGCGCGCGGGCCTTCGCCCGGCGCGCGCTCACGGTGGTCGCCGCGGGCCGTCCGCCGTGCCCCTTCTGCGGCGGGCCGCTGGAGGTCGAGGGCCCCATCTGCCCGCGGGCGAACGGCTACCGGCGCTGACCCGCTCCACCGTGCGACCAGGACCCACCACCCTCGACCTCCTCGAGACGGGCGAGGTGCAGCTCGTCGGGCGCGTCGCCGACGCCTCCAACCTCGCCTACCTCGCCCGGGTGAGCGCGGGGAAGCGGTCCCTGCTGGCGGTCTACAAGCCGGTCCACGGCGAGCGGCCGCTGTGGGACTTCCCCGACGGCACCCTGGCGGCGCGCGAGGCGGCTGCCTACCACCTCTCCGCCGCGGGCGGCTGGGACGTCGTGCCGGAGACCGTGCTGCGGGTCGGGCCCGACGGCGAGGGCTCCCTGCAGCGCTGGGTCGGCGACCCGTATGCCGTGCCCGACCTCGTCGTGGACGTCGTGCCCCCGCGGGCGGTCCCGCAGGGGTGGCTTCCGGTGCTGCACGGCCAGGGCGCGCGGGGGGAGCCGGTCGTCGTCGTCCACGAGGACTCCCCGCAGCTGCGGTCGGTCGCGGTCTTCGACGCCGTCATCAACAACAGCGACCGCAAGGGGACCCACCTCGTGCGGGAGGGCGACGCCATCCGCGGTTTCGACCACGGCGTGAGCCTGCACGAGGACGACAAGCTGCGGACGGTGCTGTGGGGCTTCGCCGGCGACCCTCTCCCCGAGCCGGAGGTGGCGCGGCTCGGCCTGGTCCACGAGCTGCTGGCCGACCGCACCTCCGCCCTGAGCACCGCACTGGCCCAGCTGCTCACGACGGCCGAGGTCGCGGCGCTGCAGGCGCGCGTCCGGCGCCTGCTGGACCACCCGGCATACCCACTGCCCGGTGAGGGCTGGCCCTCGGTGCCGTGGCCCCCGCTCTAGGCCGCGCGGCGCTCCAGGAGCTCGCGCAGGCTCGTGGCCGCATGGCCGGTGAGCTCCGCCACCGCGGTCGAGACGCCGGCGAGCTCGCCGGCGGCGATGGCGGTGTAGGTGGAGACCCAGGCCTCCACCTGCCACG
>JAICIN010000163.1 GCA_025924375.1 Dermatophilaceae bacterium
CTCAGGGGTGCGTTCTTGCCGCCTGATGGCGGTTTCGCTCCCGTGGCATGTCGGGGGAGGTGGCACCACCGGCGCGCCAACCGGCTGAGCCGCCGTTCCGCCGATAACGTCGCAGCATGGCGACCCGTACGTCCAGCACTCGCGCGCGCCCTGCCGCGCGGCCGAGCGGCGGCGGGTCGCGGACCGCGGCGCGACCGGCGCCGCGCAAGCCCGCCAATCGGTCAGGCGGCAAATCTCGGCCGCCCGCCCGGCCGCCGATCATCGTTCGGCTGTTTCGGGCGTTCTTCCGGGCGATCAAGGGCCTTTACCTGCTGATCGCCAGCGGCGTGGGTGCTGCGGTGCGCGCCATCGGCCACGTGAAGGCGCTCGAGCTCGAGCAGCGGCACCGCCGGGACGGGGCAGCCCTCGGCCTGATCGGTGGGGCCATCGTCATCGCGGCGTCCGTCTGGTGGCACGCCGGCGGCAGCGCCACCCAGGGTGTCGCCAACGTGTGCCGGGCCGTCGTCGGGGCGGGCGCGACGTTGCTGCCGGTCCTGCTCGTCGCGCTCGCCGTCCGGCTGGTCCGGACCGCGCCCGCCGACACCGCCACCCGTGGCCGGCTGATCATCGGCTGGGCCGCTCTGATCGCGGGCACCCTCGGACTGGTCCACATCGCGCATGGGGTCCCCGACCCCAGCGAGGGCGCGAGCCGGATGCACGCCTCGGGTGGCGTGGTCGGCTTCCTCGCGTCGTCGCCGCTCGCCAGCGCCTTGTCCTCCTGGGTGGCAGCTCCCTTGCTGGCGCTGGTCGCTATCTTCGGGGTGCTGGTCATCACCGCGACCCCGGTCAACCAGGTGCCGGCCCGGCTTTTGCATCTTCGTGACGTCTTGCTGCGCCGCAAGCCCGCTGCCGAGCCGGAGCCCGAGCCTGAAGCGCCCAAGACCAAGCTGCGCCGGCCCGCACGCCGCCGGGTTGCCGCGGCGCAGCCCGATGAGGACGTCGAGCGCGCGCCCGGCGATGAGCTGCCCGAGCCAGTGCCCGCTGAGGCGTTCACCCAGCCGAGGCCGCAGGCGCCCGAGCCGCGCGTCGGCGACCCATCCCCGGTGCCCGCCGCCATCGAGCAGCTCGCGTTGCCGGCAGACGGCGAGTACCAGTTGCCGCCGTCCACGCTGCTCAAGGAAGGCAGCCCGCCCAAGGCGCGCTCGGCCGCCAACGACACCGTGATCGCGGCGCTGGAAGAGGTCTTCCGGCAGTTTCAGGTTGACGCCGAGGTCACCGGCTTCACCCGCGGCCCCACGGTCACGCGGTACGAAGTCGAGCTCGGGCCCGCGGTCAAGGTCGAGCGCATCACGCAGCTCGCGCGCAACATCGCGTACGCCGTGAAATCGCCGGACGTGCGGATCATCAGCCCGATCCCGGGCAAGAGCGCGGTCGGCGTCGAGATCCCCAACTCTGACCGGGAGCTCGTCAGCCTCGGCGACGTGCTGCGCAGCTCCCGCGCGACGACCGATCCGCATCCGTTGCTGGTCGGGCTCGGCAAGGACATCGAGGGCGGCTTCGTCGTCGCGAACCTCGCCAAGATGCCGCACATCCTGATCGCCGGGGCCACCGGCGCCGGCAAGTCGACCTGCATCAACACCCTGATCACGTCGATCCTGGCCAGGTCCACCCCCGACCAGGTCCGCCTCGTGCTGATCGACCCCAAGCGCGTCGAGCTCACGTCGTACCAGGGAATCCCGCACCTGATCACGCCGATCATCACGAACCCCAAGAAGGCCGCGGAGGCGCTCGCCTGGGTCGTGCGCGAGATGGACACGCGCTACGACGACCTGGCGCAGTTCGGGTTCAAGCACATCGACGACTTCAACAAGGCCGTGCGAGCCGGGCGCGTGAAGCCGCTGCCGGGCTCCGAGCGGGTCATCCACCCCTACCCGTACCTGCTCGTCATCGTCGACGAGCTGGCCGACCTCATGATGGTGGCTCCGCGCGACGTCGAGGAGTCGATCGTCCGGATCACCCAGCTCGCGCGGGCCGCGGGCATCCACCTCGTCCTCGCCACGCAGCGGCCCTCGGTCGACGTGGTCACCGGCCTCATCAAGGCCAACGTGCCCTCGCGCCTGGCCTTCGCGACCTCCTCGCTCGCCGACTCCCGGGTCGTCCTCGACCAACCGGGTGCCGAGAAGCTCATCGGGCAGGGCGACGCGCTCTTCCTGCCCATGGGCGCCTCGAAGACGATGCGCGTGCAAGGGGCGTGGGTCACCGAGACGGAGATCCACGACGTCGTCAAGCACGTCAAGGAGCAGCTCAAGCCGTCCTACCGTGAGGACGTCACCGTCACGGCGGCGAAGAAGCAGATCGACGACGACATCGGCGACGACCTCGAGCTGCTGCTCCAGGCGGCCGAGCTCGTGGTGACGACCCAGTTCGGCTCCACGTCGATGCTCCAGCGCAAGCTGCGGGTCGGCTTCGCCAAGGCCGGCCGGCTCATGGACCTCCTCGAGTCCCGTGGAGTCGTCGGGCCCTCCGAGGGCTCCAAGGCGCGCGACGTCCTCGTCAAGCCCGACGACCTGCCGACGACCCTCGCCCTCATGCGGGGCGACGAGGTGCCCGAGGCGGAGCCGGTGTTCGACGGCCAGTCGGCCGGTGCCAGCCCCGCACCCACGGTGGGTGGCGAGGACACCGGCGAGCTCCCGGCATACGGCACCGACCGCGTGGCCGAGCTCTATGCCGGCACCGAGGACGTCGAGGGCGACAGCGACGAGGACGCGTGGTCGCTCACGGGCCGGGACTGAAGAGGCGGGGTACCCGCCGATCCGTAGGGTGGCCGCCATGTCCGTCTGGGTGACCCGGCTCCGGACGCACCCCAGCGGGGTGCTCCTCGTCGTGCAGATCCTCGGGGTCCTCGCGTACCCCTACATGGAGGCGGGGATCGGGCGGGCCGTCTTCTCGGTGTTCGGCCTGGGGGTCCTGCTGCTGGCGGTGTGGGCGGTGCGCAGCACCCCGGCCCTCACGTGGGTGGCGGTGCTGCTCGGGGTGCCCGTCTTCGTGCTCACGGTCCTCGAGGGGCTGGAGCCGGAGCACTCGAGCGTCGTCATGTGGTCCGCGCTGCTGCACGGGGCGTTCTACCTCTACACCGCCTACGGCCTCATCCGGTACCTCTTCGACGACACCTGGGTGACCCGCGACGAGATCTTCGCCGTCGGGGCGGCGTTCACCGTCGTCGCGTGGGCGTTCGCCTACCTCTACACGGCAGTGCAGGTCATCTGGCCCGGCTCGTTCGTCGCCTACGCCGACCCCGAGGCGCCGCGGACCTGGATGGAGCTGCTCTTCCTGTCGTTCACCACCCTCACCAGCACCGGCCTCTCCGACGTCGTCCCGGTCCTCCCGCACGCCCGGTCGGTCGTCATGATCGAGCAGGTCTGCGGGCTGATGTACGTCGCGCTGGTCGTCGCCCGCCTCGTCGGCCTGACGATCTACCGCTTCCGGGCCTGAGCGGGGGCGGGGGCGCCCTCGAGGGCGCCGTCGAGCTCGTCGAACGTGGCCAGGCTCGGCCCGCGCCCCTCCTGGAGGGCCCGCGCGCCGGCCGCGGCGTCGCGCAGGACGCGCAGCACGTTGCCGCTGGTGAGACGGCCGAGGTCTGCGTCGGACCAGCCCCGCTCCGCAAGGGCGGCGAGCAGCCGGGGGTAGCCGGTGACGTCCTCGAGCCCGCTCGGCTGGTGCGAGACGCCGTCGTAGTCGCCGCCGAGGCCCACGTGGTCGACGCCGGCGACCTCCCGGACGTGCTCGACGTGCCGCACGACGTCCTCGACGGTCGCCTCGGGTGCCGGGTGCGCGGCACGCCAGCGGGCGAGGAAGCCCGAGAACGCCTCGTAGTCGGCGTCGCGCACTCCCTCGCGTGCGGCTGCGGCGGCGGCCTCCCGCTTCCACTCGGCGCAGGCCGGTGAGACGAAGTGCGGCACGAACGTCACCATGCACACGCCGTTGTTGCCGGCGAGGAGCTCGAGGACGTCGTCGGGCACGTTGCGCGGGACGTCGCAGACCGCGCGCGCCGAGGAGTGCGAGAAGATCGCCGGCACCTCGGCCACCGCGAGGGCGGCGCGCATCGTGTCGGCCGAGACGTGGGAGAGGTCGACGAGCATGCCGATGCGGTTCATCTCGCGGACGACCTCCACGCCGAACGGCGACAGGCCGCCGAGGCGCGGTTCGTCGGTGGCCGAGTCGGCCCACGGGACGTTGTCGTTGTGGGTGAGCGTCAGGTAGCGGACGCCGAGGACGTGGAGCATCCGCAGGGTCGCCAGGGAGCACCCGATGGAGTGGCCGCCCTCCGCACCCATGAGCGAGGCGATCCGTCCGGACGCCATCACGGCCTCGACCTCGTCCGCCGAACGGGCGAAGCCGAGGTCGGCGGAGTACCGGGCGACCAGCTGGTGCACCGCGTCCACCTGCTCGAGGGTCGTGCTGACGGCGGTGTCACCGGCATACGTGCTGGGGACGAACACCGACCAGAACTGGGCGCCGACACCGCCCCGGCGCAGCCGCGGGAGGTCGGTGTGGGTGCGCCCGCTCGTGTCGCCGGAGACGTCGAGCTCGTCGAAGTCGTAGCCGACGAGCCGCCGGGCCTCCCAGGGGAGGTCGTTGTGGCCGTCGAGCACCGGGTGGTCGCGCAGCACCGCGGCGACGCGCGTGGTGGTGTCGGAGGCGGCGGGCGTCATGGCTGCGACTGTAGGGGATCGCCACGCCCGTAGAGTTGAGGGCGTGAGCACGACCGCCCGGCGCAGCGTCGCCCTCGTCACCCTGGGGTGCACCCGCAACGAGGTCGACTCCGAGGAGCTCGCCGGCCGGCTCGCCGCGGAGGGCTGGGAGCTCGTCGCGGATGC
>JAICIN010000164.1 GCA_025924375.1 Dermatophilaceae bacterium
CGCAGATGCTGCACGTGTACCGGCCGAGGCACTGGATCAACGCGGGTCAGGCCGGGCCGCTCGGCTGGACCGTGCCGGCGACGCTTGGGGTCGCGGTCGCGGATCCGGAGAGCACTGTGGTGGCGTTGTCGGGCGACTACGACTTCCAGTTCATGATCGAGGAGCTCGCGGTCGGGGCGCAGTTCAACGTCCCCTACGTCCACGTGGTCGTCAACAATGCCTACCTCGGCCTGATCCGCCAGTCGCAGCGCGGCTTCGACATGGACTACTGCGTGCAGCTGTCCTTCGACAACATCAACGCCCCCGAGGTGAACGGCTACGGCGTCGACCACGTCAAGGTGGCAGAGGGCCTGGGCTGCAAGGCGATCCGGGTCTTCGACCCAGAGGAGATCGCCGACGCGCTCGAGAAGGCCAAGGGCATGGCGCAGGAGTACCGCGTCCCCGTCGTCGTCGAGGTCATCCTCGAGCGCGTCACCAACGTCTCGATGGGCACCTCGATCGCGAACGTCACCGAGTTCGAGGACCTCGCCGAGCACGGCGTCGACGCACCGACCGCCCTCTACGCCAACCTCGACTGAGCCGGAGGCTGCCGTGGCCACCGTGCTCGTCGCCCCCGACAAGTTCAAGGGATCGCTCACGGCGGAGGAGGTCGCCCGCGCGGTGGTCACCGGTCTGCGCCGGGTGGCCGAGCCGGAGGTCGTGGTCGTCCCCGTCGCCGACGGCGGTGACGGCACGGTGGCCGCGGCGGTCGCGGCGGGGTTCACGGCGGTGCCCGTCACGGCGTCCGGACCCACGGGCGAGCCGGTCCGGACGGCATACGCCCGCAAGGGTGCCGTCGCCGTCGTGGAGATGGCCGATGTCTCGGGCCTGGTCCGGCTCCCGGGCGGGGTGAGGCGTGCGCTCACCGCCACGAGCCGTGGACTGGGCGAGGTCATGGCAGCCGCCGTCGACGCCGGCTGCACCGACGTCGTGGTCGGGATCGGTGGCAGCGCCAGCACCGACGGCGGCGCCGGGATGATCGCCGCCCTCGGCGCACGCCTCCTCGACGCCGAGGGCGAGCAGCTCGGTGGCGGGGGCGTGGCCTTGTCCGCCCTCGCCACCGTCGAGCTCGACGAGCTGCGGGAACGGCTGCGCGGCGTCACGGTGACGGTGGCCTGCGACGTCGACAACCCGCTCACCGGGCCGCGCGGCGCCGCCGCGGTCTACGGGCCGCAGAAGGGCGCCGACACGGGAGACGTGGCCCTCCTCGACGCCGCCCTCGGCCACTTCGCCGACGTCCTCACCCGCGAGACGGGACAGGACGTCCGGGACCAGGCGGGTGCGGGCGCAGCGGGAGGCGTCGGCTACGCCGCGCTCGCCGTGCTCGGCGCGGCGCTGTGCCCCGGGATCGAGCTCGTCCTCGACCTCGTCGGGTTCCACGCCCGACTCGCGGGAGCCGACCTCGTCATCACGGGGGAGGGATCCCTCGACGAGCAGACGCTCCACGGCAAGGCACCCGCGGGCGTCGCCGCCGCCGCCTCCGCCAAGGGCATCCCGGTCGTCGCGGTCTGCGGCCGCACGACCTTGGAACCCCGGCGGATCCGGGCGGCCGGCATCACCACGGCCTACGCCCTGACCGACCTCGAGCCCGACGTCGAGCGCTGCATGACCGAGGCCGCGCCCCTGCTCGAGCGCCTCGGCGAGCGCATCGCCGCCGAGCACCTCCAGCCCCTCGGAAGGACCTCCGCATGAGACTCGTGAGAGCGGGACGACCCGGCGCCGAGCGCCCCGGCGTCCTCGATGCCGTCGGCCGCGTGCGCGACCTGTCGTGGCTCACCGCCGACATCGACGGCGACTTCCTCTCGGACCCGCAGCGGCTCGCGGCTGCCCGCGACGCCCTGGGCGGTGACCGCCTCGCGGTGGTCGCCGCGCCCGGCCGCCTCGGGGCGCCGGTGGCCCGGCCCGGGAAGATCGTGGGCATCGGCCTGAACTACGCCGACCACGCCGCCGAGGCCGGCGTCACCCCGCCGGAGGAGCCCGTCGTGTTCCTCAAGGCGAGCAGCACCGTCGTCGGCCCGCACGACGACCTCGTGCTCCCGGGCCGGAGCACGCACACCGACTGGGAGGTCGAGCTCGGCGTCGTCGTGGGCACGACCCTGAGCGGCTGCTCCGACCCGCGCGCGGCACTGGCGGCCGTGGCCGGCTACGTCGCGGTCAACGACGTCACCGAGCGCGCGCACGCCGCCTCCGGGCCCACCTGGGCCAAGGGCAAGTGCCACGACACGTTCTGCCCGACCGGTCCGTGGCTGCTCACCGCCGACGAGCTGCCGGACCCCCAGCACCTCGGCCTGGGCCTGTGGGTGAACGGCACCCAACAGCAGCGCAGCAGCACCGCGGAGATGGTGTTCGGTGTCGGGGAGCTCCTCGCCTACGTCAGCGGCCTCATGACGCTCGAGCCCGGTGACCTGCTCATCACCGGCACCCCCGGCGGCGTCGCCAACGGCCGCCCGGAGCCCAAGCCGTTCCTGCGCCCCGGCGACGTCGTCGAGCTGGAGGTGGAGGGCCTGGGCCGGCAGCGCACCGTCGTGACCGCCGGGCGGGTTGCGGCCGGTGAGACAGTGGAGGCGCACGACGACGAGAGGCGGGAGCCCGCATGACTGGTATCGATCTGCTCATCCGCGCGCCGCGGGCGGTGGTCGGCGGCCGCGAGACCGCAGCCAGCGTGCTGGTCGCCGACGGGCGCATCGTGGGCATCGAGGCGCTCGACGCCGAGGTCGACGCCGCGCAGGTGGTCGAGCTCGCCGACGACGAGGTGCTGCTGCCGGGCCTCGTCGACACCCACGTCCACGTCAACGAGCCGGGCCGCACCGAGTGGGAGGGCTTCGCGAGCGCCACGCGTGCCGCTGCCGCTGGTGGCGTCACGACGATCATCGACATGCCGCTCAACTCCATCCCGCCGACGACGACCGTCGCGGCCCTGGACGAGAAGCGTGCCGTCGCCCGGGGCCAGGCCTGGGTCGACGTCGGCTTCTGGGGCGGGGCGGTACCGGGCAACCTCCCCGACCTGCGACCGCTGCACGAGGCGGGGGTCTTCGGCTTCAAGTGCTTCCTGCTGCACTCCGGGGTCGACGAGTTCCCCCACCTGAGTGGGGCGGAGCTGCACGACGCGCTCGCCGAGGCCAAGACCTTCGACGGCCTCGTCATCGTCCACGCCGAGGACGCGGGGACCATCGACTCCGCGCCACCAGCCGAGGGGCGGCGGTATGCCGGCTTCCTCGGCTCCCGGCCGAAGGAGGCCGAGGAGCGGGCGATCACCCAGGTCGTGGACGCGGCGCGGGAGACCGGGGCGCGGGCGCACATCCTGCACCTCTCCGACGCCGACGCGCTCCCGCTGATCTCGCAGGCCCGGGCGGACGGCGTGCAGCTCTCGGTCGAGACCTGCCCGCACTACCTCACGCTCGAGGCCGAGGAGATCCCGGACGGGGCGACGCAGTTCAAGTGCTGCCCGCCCATCCGCGAGCACGACAACCGCGACCGGCTCTGGAAGGGCCTGGCCGACGGCACCATCGCGACCATCGTCTCCGACCACTCACCGAGCACCGCCGAGCTCAAGCTGCTCGACGTCGGCGACTTCGGGCAGGCGTGGGGCGGCATCGCGGGCCTCCAGCTCGGGCTTCCCGCCATCTGGACCGAGGCCCGCGAGAGGGGTCACTCCCTCGTCGACGTGGTCCGCTGGATGGGCGAGAACACCGCCGACCAGGTCGGCCTCTCCGACCGGGGCCGCATCGCGGTGGGGGCGCAGGCCGACCTCGTGGTGTTCGCCCCCGAGGAGTCGTTCACCGTCGACGTCGCCGCCCTGCACCACAAGAACCCGGTGTGCGCCTACACCGGCCGCACGCTCACCGGGACGGTCCGGACCACCTGGCTGCACGGCATACCGGTCGACACCGACGACGAGCCGCGTGGGCGGCTCCTGACCCGAGGAGAAGCATGAGCACCACCACCCCGCGCTACTACGCGCCCACCGGCGGGCTGCCCGGCCAGGGCGAGCTCACCACCGACCGCGCGGTGTTCACCGAGGCCTACGCCGTGCTGCCGCGCGGCACGATGACCGACATCGTCACGAGCAACCTGCCGTTCTGGGAGCAGACCCGCCTCTGGGTCATCGCCCGGCCGCTGTCGGGGTTCGCTGAGACGTTCTCGCAGTACATCGTCGAGGTCTCCCCCGGCGGGGGCTCCGACAGGCCGGAGCTGGACCCGGCCGCCGAGGGTGTGGTGTTCCTCGTCGGCGGCACGCTCCAGGTCACCATCGAGGGGACGAAGCACGAGATGGGCCCGGGCGGCTACGCGTTCGTCCCGCCGGGCTGCGACTGGCAGGTGCGCAACACCGGTGACGAGGCGGCGCGGTTCCACTGGATCCGCAAGGCCTACCAGCGCGTGGAGGGCATCGAGGTGCCGGAGGCGTTCGTCACCAACGAGACCGACGTCGAGGGCGGCGAGATGCCCGACACCAACGGGGCGTGGACGACGCAGCGGTTCGTCGACCCGGGGGACGTGCGGCACGACATGCACGTCAACATCGTCAACTTCGAGCCCGGGGGCGTGATCCCCTTCCCGGAGACCCACGTCATGGAGCACGGGCTCTACGTGCTCGAGGGCAAGGCCGTCTACCTGCTCAACAACGACTGGGTCGAGGTGCAGGAGGGCGACTTCATGTGGCTGCGCGCGTTCTGCCCGCAGGCCTGCTA
>JAICIN010000165.1 GCA_025924375.1 Dermatophilaceae bacterium
CACCGGCGTCCCGAAGACGTTGTCGACGACCACCTTCGCGCCGGCCCGGTGGGCGAGCCCGGAGACGGCGGCGATGTCGACGAGCTCCTGCATGGGGTTGCTCGGCGTCTCGAAGAACACGGCGGCCGTGGGCGTGGCGAGCGCCGCCTCCCACTGCGCGAGGTCCGGCCCGTCGACGAAGACCGTCTCGACGCCCCAGCGCGGCAGGATCTCGTCGAGGATGACGAAGCAGGACCCGAACAGCCCGCGCGAGGCGACCACGCGGTCGCCCTTGCCGAGCAGCGCCGCGAGGGCCACGAAGACCGCCGACATCCCGGAGGCCGTGGCGAAGCACGCCTCGGCACCCTCGAGCAGCCGCAGCCGCTCCTCGAACATCGCCACCGTCGGGTTGCCGTAGCGGGAGTAGATGAACTTGTCCACGTCGCCGTTGAAGGCGGCCTCGGCCTGCTCGGCGCTCTCGTAGACGAACCCGGAGGTGAGGAAGAGCGCCTCGGAGGTCTCGTCGAAGCCACTGCGTGTCAGACCGCCACGCACGGCCAGCGTCTCGGGGCGGAGGTCGCCCAGCCCGCCCCCCGTCCGCGGACCCGTCGCTCCGGACCCGTCCACTGCGCTCATCCCTGCCTCCACGGGAGGCCTTCGTGCTTCCACCCCGCGAGGCCCCGGTGCCCGTGCTCGTCGTGGGGTCCCTCGAAGCCATCGAGCACGTTGTAGGCCGGCCCGAGGCCGGCTGCCGTCGCTGCCCGCGCCGCGCCCACGGAGCGGACGCCGGAGCGGCACAGGAAGTAGACAGGGGTGCCCGGCTCGACGCCCGCCTCGCGGACCTCGTCGAGGAACCGCTCGTTCGGTGCGCTGTCGGGGAAGCGGACCCACTCGACCCGCACGACGTCCTTGCCCACCCCGGTGAGGTCCGGCAGGCCGACGTACGCCCACTCCGCGGTGGTGCGCACGTCGACGAGGACGGCGTCCTGCTCGGCCGCCAGGACGGCATACGCCTCCTGTGGCGTGACGTCGCCCGCGTAGCCGCGCGCGGTCCGGCGCTCCTTCTCCATGACCGGCAAGGCTAGCCACGGCGCCCGGACCGCGAGACGCGCCGGTCACACTCTGGACCGGCCGGCGGACCGCCACGCCGCCCCGAGCCGGGGCCGGTAGCGTTCGTCCCGTGGTGCACACCGTGGCGGAGAAGGCGGCCCGAGGCGCGTGCCGGGCGTACCTGCGGCCCTCCGTCACGGGGCTCGAGCACGTGCCGCGCACCGGTGCGGCCATCTTCGCCGCCAACCACATCTCCGCGGCGGACGAGGTCGTCACGCCGATCGCTGCGCACCGCGAGATCGCCTACCTCGCCAAGGCCGAGTACTTCACGCAGCCCGGCCTCAAGGGCCGGGCGCGGGGCTGGCTCATGCGGGAGTTCGGGCACGTGCCGGTCGACCGCGACAACGCCCGAGCGGCGGCCGCCACGGTGCGGATCGGCCTCGACCTCCTCGCCTCCGGCCGCGGTCTCGGGATCTACCCCGAGGGGACCCGGTCCCCCGACGGGCGCCTCTACCGGTTCCGCACGGGCGTCGCGCGGCTCGCCCTCGGCTCGGGCGCGCCGGTCATCCCCGTGGGGCTCATCGGCACCGACGGCGTGCTGCGTCCGGGCGACACGCGGTGGCACCGGGCCCCGGTGGTCGTGCACTTCGGCCCACCGCTCGACTTCTCCGGGCACGCCGACGACCAGCACTCCTCGGTGCGGCTGCGGGAGGTCACCGAGACGGTGCGCGAGGCGGTGCAGCGCCTGAGCGGACAGGACTACCTCGACCTCTACGCGAGCGCCGTGAAGCGGAGCGAGTGAAGCGGTGCTGAACCCGAGCGAGTGAGGCGCAGCGACCGAACCGCGCGACGGGCGGCGGCGTCGCTCAGGTCCGGTTGGTGAACGCCACCGACGCGCTGCCGTCGGACCAGACCTCGACGGCGCTGAGCGAGCCGGGCGCGGCCGCGAGCCGCCACAGCAGCTCGTGCGGCATGCCGAGGACGTGGCCGAGGACGGTCATGATCGGCTTGCGGTGGCAGACGACGACCGTCGTGCCGCCGGCGTCGAGGCAGCGCTGGAAGGCCGCGAGGACCCGGGCGGCCATCTCCTCGTGCGTCTCTCCCCCGGGCCGGGCGTAGCCGGCGTCGTTGCGCAGCTGTGCCAGCGCCTCCCGGTCGGTCCGGACCAGGTCGCCCACCCTGGCACCGTCCCAGTCGCCGAAGTCCTGCTCGTCCCAGTCGGCGTCGATGGCGGGCTCCAGCCCAGCCGCGTCGGCGACGAGCGCGCCGGTCTCCACCGCACGGGCGAGCGAGGACGTGAGCAGCCGGGCCGGCCGCCCGCCGAGCAGGGTCGCGGTGGCACGGCCGGCGGCGGCTGCCTGGCGCCGGCCGACCTCGTTGAGGGACGGGTCGGCGCCGCCCCGGCCGTCGAGCCGCCCCTCGGCGGTGAAGTCCGTGATCCCGTGACGGATGAGCAGGACCCGCGTCGGCGTGCCGAGGTCGGGGCCGATGCCGACGGGGGCCGCCGTGCCCGAGGGCGCCGGGTCGACGAGCTCGACCACCGCCACGACGGCCTCCTCGACCGTGGTCTGCCCGCCCTGCGGCGGCGAGGCGCCCGCGATGTCCAGGCGTCGTCGCACGGTGCGGCCGTCCATGCCGACGTTGGAGAGCACGTCCGCGTCGGTGTTCTGCGCCCGGGGCACCCAGCGGTAGGTCACCGAGCCGCCTGCCGCGCTGATCGCCGCGGCGAGGTCGCGCGCCTCGAGGGCCAGCCGGCGCATGTCCTCGTGCTTGATCTTCCAGCGGCCGGCCATCTGCTCGACGACCAGCTTGGAGTCCATGGCGACGTCGACGTCGGCGCCGGGGTCGATCTCCATCGCGGCCTCGAGCCCGGCGATCAGCCCGGAGTACTCGGCGACGTTGTTCGACGCGGTGCCCAGCGGAGCGGCGCGTTCGGCGAGCACACGTCCGGTGGCCGGGTCCCGGACGAGCGCGCCGTAGCCGGCCACCCCCGGGTTGCCCCGGGAGCCGCCGTCCGCCTCGACCCGGAGGGCGCGACCCACCGGCTCAGATGCCCGACTCGGCCGTGCGCACGAGGATCCGGCGGCACTCCTCGCACCGCAGCACCTCGTCTGCGGGGGCGGCCTTGATGCGGTCCATGTCGACCTGGTTGAGCTCCATGTGGCAGCCGCCGCACCGACGCTGTGACAGGGCCGCGGCCCCGGTGCCGCCGCTGCTCGCGCGGATCTTCTCGTAGAGGGCCACGAGGTCTGCGCCGACGCCGTCGACCACGGCGTCTCGTGGCCCGGCGACCTCCGCGGCCTCGCGGTCGAGTCGGCCGAGCGCGTCGTCGCGCGCCGCCGTCGCCTCACCGAGCCGCGAGGTGAGGTCCTCCCGGGCCGAGAGGAGCTCGCGCACCCGCTGCTCGGCGGACTCGGCCCGCTCCATGACCTCCAGCTCCATGTCCTCCAGCTCGGCCTGCCGCCGGGCGAGGGAGTCCAGCTCGTGCTGGATCGCCTGGAGGTCCTTGGCGGAGCCGGTGCCCGCGTCGAGGCGCGCCCGGTCGCGGGCCGCCCGGTCGCGCACGAGCTGCACGTCGGCCTCCGCCTTGGCCACCTCCCGCTGCACGTCGCTGAGACCGGTCTGGGCACGCACGAGGTCGCCGTCGAGCTGCTCCTCCTCGCCGCGCAGCGCCTGCAGCTCCTTCAGCTGGGGCAGGCGGGTGCGCTGGTGGGTGAGCTGGTCGAGCCGGGTGTCGATGGCCTGCAGGTCGAGCAGCCGCCACTGGCGGGTCGGGTCGGCTTTCAGGGTGTGCCTCCGGGGGCCTCGGCGCCGACCACGAAGTCCCACGGGTCGGTGCGCACGGTCGAGATGTGGGTCACCACCTTAGATGCGCCGTCGCCACGCGCTGCAAGGGCTGCCTCCAGCCGCCGTGCCGCGGACCGGAGCCAGACGGACTCGGTGGCCCAGTGGCCGGCGTCGAGCAGGTAGGGCGGACCACCCCTCGACTCCTCCCGGGCCTCGAGCGCGGGGTGGTGGCGCAGGTCGGCCGTGACGTAGGCGTCCGCGCCGCTGGCCCGGACGGCGTCGAACAGGTCGTCGCCGGCGCCGCCGACGACCGCTACCCGCCGCACCACCGCGCCGGGGGGCCCGGCCACCCGTATGCCGCCCGCGGCCCTGGGCAGCGCGGCATACAGTCCCTGCGCGAAGGCGCCCAGGGTGGTGGGCTGCGGCAGGGAACCCACCCGTCCCAGGGGCTGGCCCTCCACCACGGTGAGTGCCTCGAGGCCACCGAGGCCGCACGCCTCGGCCAGGGCGTCGCAGACGCCTGGCCACGCGACGTCGGCGTTGGTGTGCGCGACGTAGAGCGCCGTGCCGCCGCCGACGAGGGCGCTCACGCTGGCGCCCTTGGCGCTCGTCGTGGCAACGCTGTGCACGCCGCGCAGGAGCAGCGGGTGGTGGGTGACCAGCAGGTCGGCGCCGCGCTCCTGGGCCTCGGCGATGACGGCGAGGGTCGGGTCGACCGCGAAGAGCACCGTGGCGACCGGCTGGGCGGGGTCGCCGGCGACGAGGCCCACCTGGTCCCACGACTGCGCGGTCTCGGGTGGGTAAAGGCGCTCGAGGGCCGCGACGACGTC
>JAICIN010000166.1 GCA_025924375.1 Dermatophilaceae bacterium
GGAGCCGGCCAGCCGCGCCGGCCGGGAAGTGGCGGGGGCGCCGGTCAGTTTGGGGTCAGCGGGCGGAGGCCTCGTGGACGAGCGCGACGACCCGCGTCAGGACGTCGGCGTCGGTCTCGGGCAGGACCCCGTGGCCGAGGTTGAAGATGTGGCCCGGCGCGTGCCGTCCCTCCTCGACGATCCGGCGGACGTTGGCCTCGACCACGTCCCACGGCGCGAAGAGGAGCGCGGGGTCGAGGTTGCCCTGCACGGCATACGCATCTCCGAGCCGCGCGACGGCATCGGTGAGCGACGTCCGGAAGTCGACGCCGACCACCTCGGCGCCGGCGGCGCCCATGGAGGGCAGCAGCTCGCCGGTCCCGACGCCGAAGTGGATCCGCGGCACCCCCATGCCCAGGACGCCTGCGAGCGCGCTGGCCGAGTGCGGCTGGACGTACTCCTCGTAGTCGGCCCGCGACAGCGCGCCCACCCACGAGTCGAAGAGCTGCACGACCGACGCCCCGGCAGCGGCCTGGACGCGCAGGAACGCCCCGGAGATCTGCGCGAGGCGGGCGCACAGGTCGTGCCAGAGGCCGGGGTCGCCGTGCATCAGCGCCTTGGTGTGCGTGTGGGTGCGGCTCGGCCCACCCTCGACGAGGTAGGAGGCGAGCGTGAACGGCGCGCCGGCGAACCCGATGAGCGGCGTCGACCCCAGCTCCGCGGTCAGCAGGGTGACGGCCTCGGTGATGTAGGGCACGTGCTCGGGCGTGAGCTCCGGCAGCCGGTCGAGGTCCTCCCGGGTCCGGACCGGCTTCGCGACGACCGGGCCGGTGCCCGGGACGATGTCGAGGTCGACACCCACGGCGGCCAGCGGGACGACGATGTCGGAGAAGAGGATCGCGGCGTCCACGCCGTGGCGTCGCACGGGCTGGAGCGTCACCTCGGTGACCAGGTCGGGGCGGCGGCAGGCGTCGAGCATGGGGATGCCCTCGCGCACCTCCCGGTACTCGGGCAGCGAGCGGCCGGCCTGTCGCATGAACCACACGGGCGTGTGCTCGACGGGCTGGCGCCGGGCAGCGCGGACGAGGGTGGAGTCGCTCGGGGAGGTCACAGGAGGAGTCTCCCAGAGTCGGCGCGGGCTCGATGACGCCGGCCGCGGCTGCACCGCGCCCCGGCCGCCGCGACTGCACCGCGCACCAGGCCGCCTGACCCTGCCGCCGGCCGCTGCATCCCCGGCCGCGACCTACGCCGCGATGACGGCGACCCCGAGCACGCTGAGGACGACGCCGAGGACCTGCACCCGGCGGAGGCGCTCGTGCAGGAGCTGGCGCGCCAGCAGGATCGTGAAGACCGGGTAGACCGACCCGAGCACGCTCGCCACGCTGACCAGGCCGCGGGAGGACGCGAACGCGAACAGCGCGTTGGCGGTGAGGTCGCCGAGGCCGATGGCACCGAGAGCGACGGCGTCGCGTGCACCGACCCTGCCGCGCGTGCGCAGGACGAGGCCGGCAAGGGCGAAGCAGGCGACCGAGGTCAGCCGCATCCCCCACAGCGTCTCGAGAAGCGACACCCGGGCGCCGCGGTCGAGGCAGAAGAGGGCGAGCCCGAAGCCGACCGCCGCCACGGAGGCCAGCACCACCGGGCGCGGCGACGCGTCACCGCTGAGCTCCGGACCGGAGGCGAGGACGACGCCGACGACGGCGACGACCATCCCGGCCCACGCCGTGGGCTTCGGCTGGTCGCCGCCGAGCACCCCCAGCACCACGGGCACGACGACCCCGAGCGAGGCGACCGGCGCGACGACCCCCATCGTGCCGCTGCTGAGGGCGCGGTAGTAGAGGAGCAGCCCCGTCATCCCCGACAGCCCGGCTCCCGCCGACCACGGCACCCAGCCCAGGTCGCCAAGGCCCTGGCCCCTGACGAGCAGCACGAACGTCAAGGTCACGAGCGCGATCGCCTGCGACCAGGCCACGACCACGGCGGCGGGAAGCGTGCGCGACCTCAGCCCTGCGAAGAAGTCGGCGGTGCCCCAGCACGCGCTGGAGGCGAGGGCGAGGAGCGCGAGCACCCCGGAACGCTACCGACCGACGACCGGGGCCGGGACCGGCCGGCGACACGGACCCGGCTTCCCGCCCAAAGGCGGGCCCCCGGCATACGCTTTGCCGGTGGGCAGCAGAACGGTGGTCGGCGACCACTCCCCCGAGTTCGCGCAGGCGCTCGTCGAGCTGCGCGCGGCGCGGCTGCGCCCTGAGGTCCGCCTCACCGAGGTGCCCGCTCCCCAGCGCATCGCGCCGTATGCCGTGGCGCTCACGGCCGAGGTCGTGCCCTCCGCCCGCGAGGAGGACGAGCTCGCGTCCGGGCGGTTCGTCCTCCTGCACGACCCCTCCGCACCCGAGCCGTGGGACGGCACGTTCCGCGCGGTGACGTTCGCCCGCGCCGAGCTCGAGCCCGAGGTCGCCGGCGACCCGATGCTCGGCGACGTCGGGTGGGCCTGGCTCATCGACTCCCTCACCGCCCACCAGGTGGGCTTCACCGCGGAGGCCGGCACGGTCACCCGTGTGGTGTCCGAGAGCTACGCCGGTCTCTCGGACCGGCCGCCCACCGTCGAGATGGAGGTCCGCGCCTCGTGGACGCCGACCGACGGCGGGCTGGCAGCCCACCTCGAGGCGTGGTCGGAGCTGCTGTGCACCATCGCGGGGTTGCCGCCCCTGCCCGAGGGAGTCGTGGCGCTGCCCGGTCAGCGTCGCTGAGCGTGACCACCCGGGCGGGTAGGTTGTGCCGGTGAGCGCGATCGACCCGGAAGCCGAGGAGGGCCTGCCCGCACCCGTGGCGCAGCCGCCCCTCGAGCCGGTCGCCGAGGCGCCCGACGCCCTCGACGCGCCCGACGCCCTCGACGCGCCCGACGCCCTCGACGCGCCCGACGCCCCTGCGGCCGTGCCGCTCGACACCCCGGCCGACGGCGTCCCCGACGTCACCACCGAGGAGCGCCAGCTGCTCGCCGACGCCGCGGCCGTCTCGCGCGGCGAGGGGCCGGTGGCGCTCGACGCCGAGCGCGCGTCGGGCTACCGCTACGGCCAGCGTGCCTACCTCGTCCAGCTGCGTCGCGAGGGCACGGGCACGATCCTCGTCGACCCCATCGCGTGCCCCGACCTCTCACCCCTCGACGAGGCCATCGGCGGCGCCGAGTGGGTCCTGCACGCCGCCACCCAGGACCTGCCCTGCCTGGCCGAGGTGGGCCTGCGTCCCCGGCAGCTCTTCGACACCGAGCTCGCCGCGCGGCTCCTCGGGCTGCCACGGGTCGGGCTCGCCGCGGTGGTCGAGCACTACCTCGGGCTCTCGCTCGCCAAGGAGCACTCGGCGGTGGACTGGTCGACCCGTCCCCTGCCCGAGCCGTGGCTGCGCTACGCCGCCCTCGACGTCGAGGTCCTCGTCGAGCTGCGCAACCTCATGGGGGTCGACCTCGCGCGCGCCGGCAAGGCGGAGTGGGCGCGCCAGGAGTTCGAGGCGCTGCTCCGGTTCACCGGCCCGGCGCCCAGGGTCGACCCCTGGCGGCGGACCTCCGGCATGCACCGCGTGCGCACCCGCCGCGGCGTCGCCATGGTGCGCGAGCTGTGGGAGGCCCGCGACCGGATCGCTGCCGAGCGCGACACCTCCCCCGGGCGGGTGCTGCCCGACGCGGTGCTCGTCGAGCTGGCGCTGGCCACACCACGCGCGGCCGCCGACCTGCCGGGTGGCCACCGGTCGATCCGTCGCTACCAGCGGCAGTGGCTCGACGCGATCCGCCGCGCGAGCGCGCTTCCCGAGGCCGAGCTGCCGAGCGCCACGCTGCGCTCCGACGGCCCGCCCCCGGCCCGGGCCTGGGCAGACCGCGACCCGGTCGCCGCCGCCCGTCTGGCCCAGGCGCGCGAGCAGCTCGCGGCGTTCGCGCTCGAGCGCCAGGTGCCGGTCGAGAACGTCATCTCCCCCGAACCGCTTCGCCGCGTGCTGTGGACCCCACCGTCGGACCGCTCCGTGGCGGGGTTCACCCAGGCCCTGCTCCGCCTCGACGCGCGCCCGTGGCAGGCCGAGGTCGTCGCCCCGCTGCTGGCTCGCGCCGTCGCCGACCACCCCGACGCCTGACGGCGTCACGCCCCGGTGAGGAACTCCCCCAGCGCGGCGGCGAGGTCGGTGGGGTTCTCCTCGGCCATGTGGTGGCCGGAGTCGATCGCGTGGCCCCTGACGTCGGGCGCCCACCGGCGCCAGATCGGGAGCGGGTCGCCCACCAGCTCCTCCATGTCGTCGCGGCTCGACCACAGGACGAGGGTGGGGCACTCGACCACCCGGCCCGCGGCGCGGTCGGCCAGCTCGTCGTCGCGGTCGACGCCCAGCCCGGCGCGGTAGTCCTCGATCATGGCCAGGCGGGTGTCGGCGTCGCGGATCGCCGCGCGGTACTCCGCGAACGCCTCCTCACCCATGTGCTCGGGGCTCCCGGCGTACCACCGGTCGGGGTCGACGCCGACCGCGAGCTCGGGCTTGTCGGGCGCACCGAAGAAGAACCAGTGCCACCAGGCCTGCGCGAAGCGCGCGTCGACGCGCGCCAGCTGCTCACTGATCGGTATGCCGTCGAGCACGGCCA
>JAICIN010000167.1 GCA_025924375.1 Dermatophilaceae bacterium
CGCACCCCGCCGCTGGGCCGCGCGGACGGGTGGACCCGGCCGCCCGGCATACGGACTGCTGTGGTGCGCCCCGGGTTCGGAGGGTTCCTCGTCACCCGGCGAGAAGACGCGCGAATTAGTCGCGTGCGCACGCGCACGTGGACCGTCTCCCATCGTACGGCCTGCCCTCATCAGCAGGGAAATCGGCGGCCGAGGCCGGCCACGGTGCAGCGGCGGGTCAGGACAGGCTCTCGACGAGGCGGACGTACTGCTCGAGGTGCCGGTCGCCGAGGAAGCGCTCACACACGGCCTCCCTCGCGCCGGCGCCGAGGGTGGCCGCCAGGTCCTCGTCGGCGAGGACACGCTCGACCAGGCCCATGAACGCGCCGAGGTCCCGCGGGTCGTCGAGGAGCAGGCCGCTCTCGCCGTCGACGACCTGGTCCTGGATGCCGCCGACGCGCGAGGCGACCACGGGGCGGCCCTTCCACATCGGCTCTGTGACGGTCAGCCCGAAGCCCTCGACGAGGCTCTTCTGCACCACGACCGCGGCTCGGCGCTGCAGGGCGTTGACGAGGTGCGCGTTCTCGTCGATGTCGTCCATGGGCAGGCACGCGAGGTGGGCACGGCGGCGGGCCACCTCGGGCAGGCCCTCCCAGGTCCGCTGGCACTCGCCGAGCACCTCGGCACCCTCCGGGTCGTCGCTGACCCCCGCCACCTCGGGCCCGGCCAGCAGCAGGTGGACGTCCGGTGGCAGGTCACGCACGTGCTCGGCGAAGGCCTGCAGCACGCCTCCCATGTCCTTGAGCCGGTCCCACCGGCTCACCTGCAGCACCACCCGCGTGTCCCGCGGTAGCGCGGCGCCGTCGAGGACGAGGCCGTCGTGCGGGCGGACGGTGCCGACCGAGCCGTCCCGCCGGGTGAAGGCGAGGGAGCCTCCGTCCCGGGCCGTGTCGACCAGTCCGGCCTCGCCGAGGGCCGCGTCGACGTCAGACGGGTCCATCGGGGCGTTCTTGGCGCTGAACGGGTCGAGCGACGGAGGGATGACGGCGACCCGGTCCGCGGGCAGCCACGGTGGCGCGTACTCCCTGCGGGAGAAGACGTAGGCCTGGGCCGCGCGCAGGTGCGGCTCGAGGAAGGACCAGCCGGTCTCGGTCCGGTCGTTGGAGGCGTCGGCGCCGACGTGGCAGCGCCACACCACGGTGGCGCCGAGGGCACGGAGGGCCTCGGCGAGCCCGGCGGTCTGCGGGTCGTGGAGCAGGACCACGTCGCCGGCCGCGACGACCGCCTCGAGGGCTTGGGCGTTCCTCGCGAGGACGGCCGTGTAGTGCTCCTGCTCGGCACCCCCCAGCACTCCCCCGTCACCCGCGGTGCCGTGGAGCATGTTGTGGAGCCGCTTGGTGATGGTGAAGAAGCCGGGGTCCCCGTCGAGGACGAGCCAGCGGGTGGGGACCCCCGCTCCCTTGGTGTAGGCGAGGAGGGCCTGCAGCATCTCCGCCACGCCACCGCCGGTGGCCGTCGCGTTGACGTTCCAGAGGGTGCGTCCCTCGAAGAGCTCGCGGCCCCGGGCGATGCTCGCGTGCAGCCGCTCCACGCGTTCCGGTGTCAACAGCGTCGCCAGCCGGTCCAGGGCTATGGGCTCGATCTCGACCTCGCGCATACCCGATGCTGACACGGTCCCGGCGCCTGGGCCTCCGCTCGGCGCTATAGCCTCGCGCCATGCCCTCTCCCCTGGTGCGGCGCATGGCCGGGTTCGACGCGACGATCTTCGCCGAGATGACGGCCCTCGCCACCCGGCACGGGGCGGTGAACCTCGGCCAGGGCTTCCCCGACACCGACGGGCCTCGCGTGATGCTGGAGGCCGCCAAGGCGGCCATCGACGCGGGCCGCAACCAGTACCCGCCGGGCCCCGGGGTGCCGGAGCTGCTCGAGGCCGTCGCCGCGCACCAGCGCCGGTTCTACGGCCTGGAGCTCGACCCGGGATCGCAGGTGCTCGTGACCGTCGGGGCCACCGAGGCGATCGCGGCCACGGTGCTGGCCCTGTGCGAGCCGGGCGACGAGGTCGTGACCTTCGAGCCCTACTACGACTCCTACGCCGCGACGATCGCCCTCGCGGGCGCCGTCCGCCGCACCTCGGTGCTGCGCTTCCCGGACTTCACCGTGGACGAGGCGTCACTGCGCGCGGCGTTCTCACCGAGGACGCGGATGGTGCTGCTCAACACGCCCCACAACCCCACTGGCAAGGTCTTCAGCCGCGAGGAGCTGGAGCTGGTCTGCGGCCTGGCGCGGGAACACGACGCCTGGGTGGTCACCGACGAGGTCTACGAGCACCTCGTCTTCGGCGGGTCGACGCACCTTCCAGTGGCGACGCTGCCCGGCATGTCCGAGCGCACGCTGACGATCTCCTCGGCGGGGAAGACCTTCTCCGCCACGGGGTGGAAGGTCGGCTGGGTGAGCGGTCCCCCGGAGGCGGTCGCCGCCGTGCGGGCCGTGAAGCAGTTCCTGACGTTCGTCGGGTCGGGCCCCTTCCAGCCGGCGGTCGCCGTGGCGCTGGGTCTCCCCGACGAGGCGTATGCCGGGATCGCCGCATCGCTGGAGGGGAAGCGGGACCTGCTCGTGGCCGGGTTGCATAAGGCCGGGCTGCGCGTGTCCGTGCCGCAGGGGACGTACTTCGTCATCGCCGACGTGGCGCCGCTCGGGGCGGTGGACGCCCTGGAGTTCTGCCGGGAGCTGCCGGCGCGAGCCGGTGTGGCGGGGGTGCCGGTGTCGGTGTTCCACGACGACAAGGAGGCGGCGGTCACCTTGGTGCGCTTCGCCTTCTGCAAGCGGGACGAGGTCCTGCTCGAGGCCGTCCGCAGGCTCGAGGGCGCCCGCCTCGCCTGAGGCACCGAGGCTTGGCTCACGAGGTGGGCCCGCCTGGGGAGCCGAGCGGTCAGGCCGCGCTGCGGGAGACCCGCTCGCCCATCGGCACGGGGATGTCGAGGAGGAACACCGCGGCGTCGCAGACGGTGCAGCAGTAGACGCCGGTCTCCCGGCCGTCGTCGTCGGCGGGGACGAGGACCTGCTCGACGGCGCAGTCGGCGCAGCTCGCGACGACGCCGCGGAGCATGAGCAGCTCTGACGCGTTCTCCATGTCCCCCACGGTGCCAGAGGCCACTGACAGCGCTTCGCTGCCACGCCGACCACGCGCGCGCCGGCAGGGCCCTGGGACGGCTCGGAGACGCTCGCGGCCTCGGCCCAACCGTCCACATGCCGGCGCGTCGTCGTCACGGTGTCCCCAGGGCAGCCCGAGGTGGTGACGGCCGGCCCGCGGCCTGGGCAGCCTTGGCCCATGCCGCTGCTCCCGGCCCTCGGCGCCTCCGCCGCCCTCCCCGTCGCCGCGCTGGTCCTCGGGGCGCTCTCCGTGTCTCCCCGGCTCGTCGGCAGCACGTCGGCCCCGCGCCCTGCCGCCCCCGGGAGCAGCGCGCGGGCGGCAGCGCCGGCGCGGCCTGCCGTCGCGCTGCCCCCCGGCGGGGCTCGGACGGCACCGACTCCCGCCCCCCGCCAGCGGTGGGCCTGGCCCCTCGAGCCGCGTCCAGTGGTGGCCCACAGGTTCGAGCCACCGTCGAGCCGCTACGGCCCCGGGCACCGCGGCCTCGACCTCGTCGCGGGACCCGACGCGGTCGTCGCGGCAGTGGATGCCGGACTGGTCACCCACGCAGGCGTCATCGCCGGGCGCGGGACGCTGACGGTGCTCCACGCCTCGGGGGTGCGCAGCACCTACGAGCCGGTGCGCGCCACCGTCCGCGTCGGCGCGGCGGTCGCCCGTGGCCAGCCGATCGGGACACTCGAGGACGTGGGCGCCCGGTCCCACTGCGCGCCCGGGTCCTGCCTCCACCTCGGGGCGGTCCGCGGCGAGCTCTACCTCGACCCGCTGGCCCTTCTCAGGGGTGTGCGCGTGCGCCTCCTGCCGCTGCAGTGACCGCTCGCCGCGATGTGCTGGCGGCGCGGTGCTCGCGGCGCGGGCGGCCTCGCCTCAGGCCCGCGACGGGTAGGGCCAGGCGGTGCAGCCCTGCAGACCGTAGGTCTGCTGCAGCATCACGGGGGCCCGATTGCCGCCACCCGGACACGTCACGTGGGTGTGCCCCAGCCCGTGCCCGACCTCGTGGTTCACCTGGTAGACGCGGTACCGCGCCACGTCCTCGCCGTAGCTGTCGTCCCCGAGGAGCCAGCGGCGCAGGTTGAGCACAGACCGACCGCCGTTCCAGCACGACACCTGGGAGAGCGTCTTCAGCGGAGCACACAGCCGGTCCGTCAGCGAGGGGCTGGCGAGGATGACCCGGATGTCGACGGGCTCTCCGCCCGCCGCCTCCTCGGGGCCGACGTTCACGAAGCGGACGCCGTCGACGTCCTGCCAGCCGCGCCGGTCGAGCAGGACCCGCTGCACGGTGCGC
>JAICIN010000168.1 GCA_025924375.1 Dermatophilaceae bacterium
CCCGCCTCCTTGGCGAAGTACTCGTTCATCAGCTGGCTGACCGTGACGGTGTGCGCCGCCTCCACCGCGTCGGCCGTGGTGAGGTAGTTGTCCTCGCCGGTGTTGATGATGATGCCGGCGCGGGCGTGGATCTGGCGGGAGAAGCGTTGGTCGACGAAGGTGCGGATCGGGTTGATGTCGCGGAAGAGGATGCCGTACATCGAGTCGTTGAGCATCATGTCGAGCCGCTCGAGCCCGGCGAGGGTGGCGATCTCGGGCATGCACAGCCCGGAGGCGTAGTTGACCAGCCGGATGTAGCGCCCGAGCTCCTTGCTGACCTCGTCGAGCGCGGCGCGCATGAGGCGGAAGTTCTCCTGCGTCGCGTACGTGCCGGCATACCCCTCGCGGGTGGCGCCCTCGGGCACGTAGTCCAGCAGCGACTGCCCGGTGGAGCGGATGACGGCGATGACGTCGGCGCCCTCCCGGGCCGCGGCCTGCGCCTGGGGGATGTCCTCGTAGATGTCGCCGGTGGCGACGATGAGGTAGATCCACGGCCGCTGCTTCGGGTCGCCGTGCCGTTTGACGAGCCGGTCGCGGGTGGCCCGGTTGCGGTCGACGCGTGCCATGCCGGGCTTGACCGCCCGCATCGCGAGGGACCGCGCCGCGCTCAGGTCGCGGCCCTCCGGCAACCGGAAGGACACCGACCCGGCGGCCGCCTTCTGGGCCAGGGTGAGCAGGTCGGGCGCCTCCCCGCGGCGCAGCGCGTCGTAGACGGGCGTGGTCACGCCGTGCTCGAGGCCGACCTCCTCCCGCACCCGGTCCACGAGGTGGTTGACCCACGGGGTGCGTTCGTGGTCTGCGCCGCTGAGGCCGGCGAGGCGCAGCACGGCGCGCTCGACCGAGACGGTGGTGTGGGTCCGGGCGAGCTTGACGACGGGCGCGCCGGCCTTGCGGGCCAGTGACCGGGCGCGTCGGACGACGGCCGGGTCCAGCTCCAGCTTGGGCGGGTGGGAGGGGCGTGCGGGCATACCGCGATGCTAACAGCGCGCGCCGACTCTCTTGCGGCCATCAGGGCGCCCGGCCGCAAGTCTTCCTGTCGCAGCGGCGACCCCGGTCAGGATCTCCGTGGATCGCCGGGGTGCGCGCTCACTCCAGGGCGCCGACCCGCTCGAAGACCGTCCGGCCGCGCACGACCGTCCGCAGGTTGGTGGGCAGCGCCGCATCGGGCGAGAGGTCGGGCAGTCCGGGGGTGCCCGACCTCGGGTCGGTGCTCCACGTCTGGATCCGGTCGTCGGGGGCCTGGACGACCAGGTCGCCCACCTGCCAGACGGCGAAGCTGGCCGGCTGGCCGAGGTCGAGGTAGCCGCGGTCGTCGATCCCGCCGGCACGCCAGCCCCCCCGGGTGTGCGCCAGGAAGGCGGACCGGGCCGAGATGCGCTGTGCGGGCTCGTGGTGGTTGACGCAGGCCCGGATCGCCTCCCACGGCGCGAACGGCGTGACGGGACTGTCCGAACCGAGGGCGAGGGAGAGGCCGGCGGCCGCCATGGCGGCGAAGGGGTTGCTCGCGAGGGCCCGCTCCGGGCCGAGCCGGGCGGCGTACATGCCCTCCTGCCCGCCCCAGGCGGCGTCGAACGCGGGCTGGACGCTGGCGTGGACGCCGAGCTCGACAAGGGCGGCGATCGCGCCTTCGTCGACGAGCTCGACGTGCTCGAGGCGGTGGCGGGCGCGCCGGTGGGCGTCGACCCCGGTCAGCCGGGCTGCGGCCTGCATCCCCGCGACGACGGTCTGGATGCCGGCGTCGCCGATGACGTGGAAGCCGGCCTGCACCCCCGCCCTCGTGCAGGCGGCCACGTGGTCGCGGACCTGTTCCAGGCTGAGGTAGCCGTAGCCGAGCTGGTCCGGTGCGTCGGCATACGGCTCGCACAGGTGCGCGGTGCGCGAGCCGAACGAGCCGTCCGCGCACAGGTCACCGGCGAGGCCACGCACCCCGAGCCGGTCCACCAGCGTCGCCGCGGTCGCCTCGTCCGGCGCGAGCTGGCCCCAGTAGGCCATGACCTGGGGGCCGTCGCCGCGGTCGCCGGCGGCGATGACGTCGGCGAGGTCCTCCGGTGAGCCGATGTGCGGTGCCCCCATCTCGTGGACCAGGCCGATCCCTGCCTCGGCGGCGGTGCGCATGGCCAGGTCGATGTAGTGGCGGCGGTCGGCTGCGCTGGTGCCGGCGGCGAAGGAGTCCCGGACGGCGTGGTGGGCGTCGCGGTGGACCACGCCGGTGCCGTCCCAGCCGTCGAGGTCGCGCACGCCGGCGGCCAAGGCCAGGGCCGAGGAGACGCACGCCGAGTGTGCGTCGATGCGCGGCATGTAGACGACCCCGCCGTAGGTCGCGCGGTCGAGCTCGGCGCTGGTTGCCGGCCGTCCCTCGGGCCAGCGGGTCTCGTCCCAGGAGTGCGCGTAGACCGGCCGACCCCGCCCGTGCCGGGCCGCGGTCTCGATCAACCGCAGCGCCTCGCTCAGGGACTGGGTCTGGGACAGGTCCACCCCGTCCAGGCTCTGCCCGGTCATCGAGGTGTGCACGTGCGCGTCGACGAAGGTCGGGGTCACCAGGGCGCCGTCGAGCTCGACGACCTCGTCGACGGAGTCGGCATGGGTGGCGGCCGCCTCGTCGGAGCCGATCCAGGCGACCTGGCCGTCGGCGACCACCATCGCGCTGGCGAAGGGGTCGACGGGGCTGTAGACGAAGCCGCCGCGGTAGAGGGCCGACCGTGCCTCGGACTGCTGAGCGCTCATGGCCCACAGTCTGTAGGTCGGGCTCCCGGCCCCGCCGAAGGGGTCCCTGGCGGGGCCTCAGTCGGTGTCGAGCCGCGCCTCGAACAGCCGCCTGACGGCGTCGTTCCCCCGCAGCAGCGCGAGGGCGTAGTCCGCGTGACCGGGGACGTAGCCGTTGCCCACGAGCATGCGCACGTCGGCCGCCAGGCCCTCCGCGCCGAGGGCCGCGGCCGCGAAGCTGGTGGCCATCGAGAAGAAGATGACGGTGCCGCCCTGGGCGGTGGACAGGATCGCGGGCTGCTCGCACCCGGGCACGTCGACGCACACGACCGTGATGTCGGCCGCTCCCCCGGCCGCCTCGACCGCGCCCGACAGGCCGAGCGGCGAGCGGGCGTCCGCGACGACGACCTCCTCGGCCAGGCCGGTACCCCGCAGCCGCTCGGCCTCGGCCTCGGTCGGCACCACGGCGACCCGTCGGCCGGCGCCCGCGTCGGCGGCCGCCGCCAGGGAGAGGGAGCCCGACTTGCCGGCACCTCCGAGGACGAGGACCGAGGGGGCGCTGTCCGGTGAGCGCTCGGCATACTCGCGCACCACGCGGGCGACGAGGGCGGGGGCGCCGCACACGTCCATGACCATGAGCGCGAGCTCGGGGTCGAGGTCCTCGGGCAGCCGGGCGGCGATGGAGCGGCCGAAGAGGATCGCGTGGCCGCGAGCCGGGACCCGCTCGGAGCGGCCGTCCCAGCGGGCCAGGGCGTCGCTGACCTGCAGCGGCGTCAGGGAGAGCGACACGAGGGTGGCCACCCGGTCACCGGCGCGCAGGCCGAGGGGGCTGTCCGGGCCGACCTCCTCCACCGTCCCGATCAGCATGCCCCCCGACCCGGTCACCGGGTTCTGCATCTTGCCCCGGGACGCGATGATGTCGAGGACCTCCGACCGGACCGCGGCACCGTCGACCGTGCCGTCGGCCCCTGTGTGGGCCCCGGCGAGCTGGCGGTAGGAGGCGGCGTCCAGGTTGAGCGTCTCCACCGCGATGCGGACCTCGTCACGCGCGATCTGCGGGCTCGCGTCGAGGCGCTGTGCCGACTGCGGGAGGGTGATCCGCTCCCCCGAGGGATCCAGCACCCGGTGCAGCCCGACCGGCGAGGAGGGCTGGGCGGTGCGGCGGTCAGTCACGGATTCCTCCTGAAGATGCCTTGGACGACAAATCTTGTGGTGGGCGCCTGCATGTGGTGCAAGTCGTCCCGTATCCTGCCAGTATGACGACCAAGATCGAGCAGCCCTACGTCTACCGCCAGCGCGAGCTCGTCGAGCCGGACTGGACCCGGCTGCCGGGGTGGCGGGACGTGACCGCGCAGGAGTGGGCCAGCGTGCAGTGGCAGCGGGCGCACTGCGTGAAGAACCTCCGCCAGCTGCGCGCCCTGATGGGCGACCTGCTGGCCGAGGAGTTCTATGCCGACCTCGAGCGTGACCAGGAGCAGCGGGCCACGATGTCGATGCTCGTGCCGCCGCAGATGATGAACACGATGGTGCCCTCCACGGACACCGGTGTGCCGGCAGCGGGCGAGGAGTTCACCCGCGCGTTCTACGCCGACCCGGTCCGGCGCTACATGCTGCCCGTCTTCTCCGACCGGCGCACCGACTGGCCCTCGCACCCGTACGCCACCC
>JAICIN010000169.1 GCA_025924375.1 Dermatophilaceae bacterium
GCGCGCGGCCGGCCGCCGGCCCAAGGCGGTCGTGGGGCGTGATCCCCGCGCCTCTGGCGAGTTCCTGAGCGCCGCGGTCGTCGCGGGCCTGGCGTCGGCCGGCGTGGACGTGCACAACGTGGGGGTCCTGCCGACCCCCGCTGTGGCCTTCCTCACCGCGGACATGGACGCCCACTTCGGGGTGATGCTGTCCGCCTCGCACAACGCCATGCCGGACAACGGCATCAAGTTCTTCGCCGCGGGTGGCCACAAGCTGCCCGACGCGGTCGAGGACGAGATCGCCGCCAGCCTGGAGCGTGAGTGGGAGCGGCCCGTCGGTGCCCAGGTCGGCCGGGTGCACGAGAACCGGGCAGGCCAGGCCCGCTACGTCGCGCACCTGCTCGAGGCCATCCCGCACCGGCTGGACGGGCTCACCGTGGTCATCGACGGTGCGCACGGCGCCGCATCCGCGGTCTCGCCCGAGGTCTTCCGGCTCGCCGGGGCGGACGTCTTCGAGGTCGGCGCCGAGCCCGACGGGCTCAACATCAACGACGGCTACGGCTCCACCCACCTCGACCACCTGCGGGCGGCCGTCGTGGCCCGGGGAGCCGACCTGGGGATCGCCCACGACGGTGACGCCGACCGGTGCCTCGCGGTCGACGCCGACGGCAACGACGTCGACGGGGACCAGATCATGGCGATCCTGGCGCTGGCGCTCAAGGAGCGCGGCGCACTCGCGCAGGACACCCTGGTGGCGACGGTGATGAGCAACCTCGGCCTGTTCCAGGCGATGGAGCGCGAGGGCGTGACCGTTCGCCAGACCGCGGTGGGGGACCGCTACGTCCTCGAGGAGATGCGCGCCTCGAGGCTGTCGCTGGGCGGCGAGCAGTCCGGCCACGTCATCTTCCTCGACCACGGCACCACCGGTGACGGCGTGCTGACCGGCCTCATGCTCGCGGCCCGGATCGCAGAGACCGGCAAGTCCCTCACCGACCTGGCCACGGTGATGCGGCGGATGCCGCAGGTCCTCGTCAACGTCAAGGGCGTCGACAAGAGCCGGGTCGACTCGGACGAGGAGCTCCAGACGGCAGTGCGAACCGAGCAGGCCACCCTCGCCGGCACTGGTCGGGTGCTGCTGCGCAGGTCCGGCACGGAACCCGTGGTGCGGGTCATGGTGGAGGCCGGGGACCACGGCACCGCCCAGGCCGTGGCCGACCGGCTCTGCCACGTGGTGCGCGAGCGGCTGTCCCTCTAGGGCCTGCGCCGGGGTGGTCAGGCAGTCTCGTCGAGGAGACCGACGATGTGTCCCGCGATCTCGAGGGAGCTCGTCGCCGCCGGCGACGGCGCGTTGAGCACGTGCACGACGTTGCCCGAGCGCTCGATGAGGAAGTCGTCGACCAGGCTGCCGTCACGCTTCATCGCCTGCGCGCGGACCCCCGCGGGTGCCGGCACCAGGTGCTCGTCACGCACCTCAGGGACCAGCCGTCGCAGGCTGTCGCCGAACAGGTGCCGTGAGGCCGACCGGGCCATCTCCCGGGCACCCTCGCGGTAGTTGCGCCGCGCGAGCCTCCAGAAGCCGGGAAACGTCAGTGTCTGTGCCAGCTCCCCGGGTCGGACCGTCGCCCAGCCGTAGCCCTCGCGGGCGAAGGCCAGCACCGCGTTGGGGCCCGCGTGCACGTGGCCTCCGACCCCTCGGGTGAGGTGCACGCCGAGGAAGGGGAAGTCGGGGTCGGGAACGGGGTAGACCAGGTTGCGCACGAGGTGCGTGGCCTCCGCGGTGAGCTCGAAGTACTCGCCGCGGAACGGGACGATGCGTGCCGAGGGCCGGTGGCCGAGCCGGCGGGCGACCTCGTCGCCGTGCAGCCCGGCGCACGAGACGACCTGGTCGGCCGCGAAGTCCCCCTGACTGGTCCGCACCACCGTGTCGGCTCCGAAGCGGACGGCTCCGAGGACCTCGGCGTCGAGCACGAGCCGCGCTCCGGCACGTTCGAGCCGCCGGACCAAAGCGGCACAGACCTCTCCGTAGTCGATGATGCCGGTGCTCGGCACGTGCAGGGCCGCGAGGGCGGCGACGTGTGGCTCGTGCTCGCGGGCCTGCTGGGCGGTCAGCTCCTCGACGACCAGCCCGTTGGCGCGACCGCGGTCCCGCAGTCGGCCCAGCCCGGGCAGCTCGTCCTCGCGGGTGGCCACGACGAGCTTGCCGCACACCTCGTGGGTGATGCCCTCCTCCTGCGCGAACGCCACCATGGACGCCGCCCCGGCCCGGCACATCAGGGCCTTCAGGCTGCCCGGTGCGTAGTAGAGCCCCGAGTGGATGACGCCGCTGTTGCGCCCGGTCTGGTGGCGCGCCCAGCCCGGCTCCTTCTCAAGCACGGTGACGATCGAGCCGGGGCGCTCGCGGGTCAGCCGCTCGGCGACGGCGAGCCCCACGATGCCGCCGCCGATGACGACGTAGCGACGCGCTGGGGTCACGGGCTGACCCTACGACCGACCGGCACGTCAGAAGAGCTGTTCGAGCAGGCCGGTGTCGACGTCGTAGATGAACCCGCCGACCGCGACGCTGTCGGGTACGAGCGGGTGCGAACGCACCGACGCGACGTCTTGGGCGAGGGCGGCACGCTGGTCGTCGATGGCGTGGAAGTGCACCCACGAGGCGTCCTCGCCGGCTGAGGCACCGACCTGCTCCCGCAGCTCCTGCTCGCTGCTCGACGCCATCGCGCAGCGAGTGTGCGGTGCGATGACGATGCGGTCGACGTTGAGCAGGTGCACGCCCAGGACGAGGGCCTCGAGGGCGGAGGAGTCGACGCGGCCTCCCGGGTTGCGGAAGATCTTCGCGTCGCCCGGCTCGAGCCCGAGCATGCCGAGGGGGTCGATGCGAGAGTCCATGCAGGTCACGACGGCGACGCCCTTGCGGGCGACACCGTCGAAGCCGCCGAGGGCGAAGTTGTCGGCGAACGCACGGTTCGCCTCGAGCAGGTCGTCGAAACGCTTTGTGACAGTAGTCTTCTCGCTCACAGCAGTCCTGGTCTCCTCTGGATCGTCATGGCCATCGGCTTGGTGGTGGAGGCGAAGAAGTCGTTGCCCTTGTCGTCGACGACGATGAACGCTGGGAAGTCCTCCACCTCGATCTTCCACACCGCCTCCATGCCGAGCTCGGGGTACTCGAGCACGTCCACGGACTTGATGCAGTCCTTGGCGAGCCGGGCCGCCGGGCCGCCGATGGAGCCGAGGTAGAACCCGCCGTGGGCGTTGCAGGCGTCAGTCACCTGCGTGGACCGGTTGCCCTTGGCGAGCATCACCATCGAGCCGCCGGCGGCCTGGAACTGCTCGACGTAGGAGTCCATGCGCCCCGCCGTGGTCGGCCCGAACGAGCCGCTCGCATAGCCCTCGGGAGTCTTCGCGGGGCCGGCGTAGTAGACCGCGTGGTCCTTGAGGTACTGCGGCATCTGCTCGCCGGCGTCGAGCCGCTCCTTGATCTTCGCGTGGGCGAGGTCGCGGGCGACCACGAGCGGCCCGGACAGTGACAGCCGGGTCTTGACGGGGTACCTCGACAGCTCGGCCCGGATCTGGTCCATCGGCCGGCTGAGGTCGATCCGCACGACGTCGTCCTCGTCCTCGAGGTGCTCGTCGGTGGTCTCGGGGAGGAAGCGTGCCGGGTCCTTCTCCAGCACCTCGATGAAGACCCCGTCGGGGGTGATCTTGCCGAGTGCCTGCCGGTCGGCCGAGCACGAGACTGCGATCGCGACGGGCAACGAGGCGCCGTGGCGGGGCAGCCGGACCACGCGCACGTCGTGGCAGAAGTACTTCCCGCCGAACTGGGCACCGATCCCGAACTCACGTGTCAGCTCGAGCACCCGCTCCTCGAGCTCGGTGTCGCGGAACCCGTGCGCCGCCATCGACCCCTCCCGCGGGAGCTCGTCGAGGTACTTCGCGGAGGCGTACTTGGCTGTCTTGAGGGCGAACTCGGCGCTGGTCCCGCCGACCACGATGGCCAGGTGGTAGGGCGGGCAGGCCGCGGTGCCCAGCGAGCGCAGCTTCTCGTCGAGGAAGGCCATCATCCGCTCGGGGTTCAGGATCGCCTTGGTCTCCTGGTAGAGGAACGACTTGTTCGCGCTGCCCCCGCCCTTGGCCATGAACAGGAACTTGTATGCCGTCTCGTGCCCCTTCGCGGTGTCGGCGTAGAGCTCGATCTGGGCGGGCAGGTTGGAGCCGGGGTTCTGCTCCTCCCACGTCGACAGCGGCGTCATCTGCGAGTAGCGCAGGTTCAGGCGCGTGTACGCGTCATACAAACCGCGGCTGATCGCCCGCTCGTCCGTCCCGGGGGTGAGGACCTGCTGGCCCCGCTTGCCCATGACGATGGCGGTGCCGGTGTCCTGGCACATGGGCAGGACCCCTCCGGCCGCGA
>JAICIN010000170.1 GCA_025924375.1 Dermatophilaceae bacterium
CCGCGCAGCACCGCGCCGACGGGCAGCAGGACGAAGGGGAAGTAGGACAGCGTCGTGACGGTCACCGCGCCCGCGAGGCCCTCCGTGCCCGGCCGCAGCGACGTCCAGGCGTAGCTGTTGACGAAGGCCGGCACGGCCAAAGGGCAGACCAGCAGGACCCGCCACAGCCGGGCGCCGGGGAGCGTGGTGCGCTCGACGAGCCAGGCGGCCCCGACACCGACAACCGCCGTCGCTGCGACCGTGAGCGCCACGAGTGAGGCCGTGTTGCGCAGCAGCTGGGCGACCCGCGGCCGCCACAGCAGCTCCCACGCCCCTGCGACACCGACCTGCGCGGCACTGGCCACCACCACGGCGACGGGCAGCAGGCACACCGCCGCGACGGCCACGGAGAGCGCGACGACCGCTGCAGGGGTCGGCGCGCGGCGCCACCGGCGGCCCACCTAGAGGATGCCCGCCCTGGTCATGAGGTCGAGCACCTTGGCGCCGTCCAGCGTCGCGGCGTCGAGCCTGGGCGCCTCGAGGGAGGTGAGCGGTGGCAGCGCCGGCGCGGACGCCACACCCTTGCCCACGGCATACTCCAGCGACTCGCCCTTGGCGAGGATCTCCTGGCCCTCCGTGCTCGTGACGAACGCGAGGAGCTGCTGCGCCTCCTCCGGGTGCTTCGAGGACTTCAGCACCGCGCCGCCCGAGGTGCTGACGAAGGCGCCGGGGTCGTGGTTCTTGAAGTAGTGCAGCCTGGTGTTGGCGCTGCCCGCCTTGGTGAGCGCCTGGTCGCGGTACCAGTAGTAGTGGTAGATCAGGCCCATGGGCACCTGCCCGGCGTTCACCGCCTTCATCGTGGCCGTGTTGTTCTGGTAGACCTTCGCGTTCTTCTTCAGCCCCTCGAGCCAGGCCGCCGTCTTCGCCTCGCCCTGCGTGTCGAGGACCGCGCTGACGATCGCCTGGAAGTCGGCGCCGCCCGCCGCCGCCCCCCACGCGCCGGCCCACTTCGCGTCGGCGAGGTCCATGACCGACGTGGGCAGGTCGGCCTCGCTCACCTTGGCGGGGTTGTAGACGAGGACGGTCGAGCGGGCGGCGACACCGACCCACTGGCCGGAGGAGGGCACATGGCTCGGCTCGACCTGGTCGAGCGTCGAGCGGGGGACGTCGGCGAGGAGGCCGGCGTCCTGGACGGTGGTCATGGCGGGGGAGTTCTCGGTGAGGAAGACGTCGGCCGGCGACTTCGCGCCCTCCTCGACGAGCTGGTTGCCCATCGAGGAGTCCTTGCCGTAGCGCACCTGGACCGGGATGCCGGTCCGGGCCTCGAACGCCTTCACCCAGTCCTCGGTGAGGTTCTCGTGCTGGGCCGAGTAGAGGGTCAGGGAGGGCTTGTCGGCGGCTCCCGTGCCATGGGCCTCGGCGCTTCCCCCGTCGGCACAGGCGGCCAGCGAGGCGCTGACGGCCGCGGCGAGGACGAGCAGGGCGGGCTTGCTGGGGGTCACGGGTGGTCCTCCCGGTCGGTGTCGTCTGTCGTGGTCCGCTTCGCCGGCACCGACGAAGGCAAGGCTTACCTAACCATGCTGTCGGAGGCGGCACCAAACCGCGCCGTGCGGTCCGCGTGCCCCGCAGCAGCGGGCGCGGGCGCCTCTGGGGATCCGGGCCGGGGGGCGCCTGCCGACCACCTAGACTCGCGCTGACAAGGAGGACAAGTGGCGGGTCGGATCCGGGCCGACGACGTGGCGCTGGTCAAGGAGCGCTCGTCGCTCGAGGACGTCGTGCGGGAGCACGTCACGCTGCGCCCTGCGGGCCCGGGCTCCCTCAAGGGACTGTGCCCGTTCCACGACGAGAAGACCCCCTCGTTCACCATCCGGCCCGCGGTCGGGGCCTACCACTGCTTCGGCTGCGGCGAGGGCGGCGACGTCATCTCGTTCGTCCAGCAGACCGAGCACCTGACCTTCGCGGAGGCCGTCGAGCGGCTCGCCCAGAAGCTGGGCATGGAGCTCCACTACGAGGACGGCCACCGGCCCAGGGAGGGGGAGTCGCTCGGCCGCCGCTCGCGCCTGCTCGAGGCCCACCGCGCTGCGCAGGAGCTCTACGCCGAGCTGCTGCTCGCCTCCCCCCAGGCGCGTGCCGGCCGCGACTTCCTCAGGGCCCGCGGGTTCGACAGCGAGGCGGCCCGCCGGTTCGGCATCGGGTTCGCGCCGCGCGGGGGCGAGGAGCTGTCCCGGCACCTGCGGGCCAAGGGGTTCAGCGAGGAGGAGCTGACGGTCGGGGGGCTGTCCGGCCGGGGCAGCCGCGGTCTCTACGACCGCTTCCGGGGGCGCCTCGTGTGGCCGATCCGCGACATCACCGGTGACACCGTCGGGTTCGGCGCCAGGCGGCTCTTCGAGGACGACCGCATCGCCGCCAAGTACCTCAACACCTCCGAGACGCCCATCTACAAGAAGTCCACCGTGCTGTACGGCCTCGACGCCGCCAAGAAGGCGATCGCCGCCGAGCGCCGGGCCGTGGTCGTCGAGGGCTACACGGACGTCATGGCCTGCCACCTCGCCGGCGTCGAGAACGCCGTCGCGACGTGCGGGACGGCGTTCGGCGTCGACCACATCAAGGTGCTGCGACGCATCATGCGCGACGAGCAGGACCTCGCGCCGGCCCGCGTCGTGTTCACCTTCGACGGCGACGCCGCCGGGCAGAAGGCCGCCATGCGGGCCTTCGGCGAGGACCAGCGGTGGGCGTCGCAGTCGTTCGTGGCCGTGGCCGACGACGGCATGGACCCCTGCGACCTGCGGCAGGCCCGCGGCGACGAGGCCCTCCGTCACCTCGTCGAGGACGCCGTGCCGATGTTCGAGTTCGCGGTCCGCACGACGATGCGCCGCTTCGAGCTCGCCACGGCGGAGGGGCGGGTGCAGGCGATGCGGGCCGTGGCGCCGATCATCGCCGCGATCCGCGACGGCTCGATGCGTCCGGAGTACACCCGGACCGTCGCCGGCTGGCTCGGTGTCGAGGTCGAGCAGGTCCAGGCAGAGGTCGGGCGGGCCGGCCGCATGGCCGCCCGCGAGGCGCGCGACGCCGGGAGCGCAGCGCCCACGGTGGACGCCGCCTCGGTCCCCGAGCCCTCGACGCACGAGGCGCGCACGGCACTGCCCGCGCCGGACGTGCGCGACCCCGTCGTCTTCGTCGAGCGACAGCTGCTCCAGACGCTGCTGCAGTTCCCGGGCAGCTTCGTGCCGGGCGACCTCGACGACGTCGAGCCCGAGTCCTTCGGCGCGCCCGCCCACCGTGCCGTCTTCGACGGCGTGCGCGGCGCCGGCGGACCGCAGGCCGACCTGAGCGCCAGGGCGTGGGCGGACCGCGTCGCCGAGGCGGCGCCCCTCGCGGTCCGCGGGCTCGTCGCCGAGCTGGCCGTCGCGCCACTGCCCACGCGGTTCGACCGGGCCACGGGGCTGCCCGAGCGCCGTTACGTGGAGGCACTGCTCGCGCGGGTCCACGACGTGTCGCTCAGCCGGCGCATCGCCGACGCCACGTCCAACCTCCGCCGCCTCGAGAACGACCCCGGCGCCGACCCGCAGGACCGGCGCAGGATCGGCCAGGAGCTGCACCGCCTCGAGCGTGCCCGGGCCGAGCTGCGCGACCGGGCGAGCTGATGGCCTGGTCCCTGCGCGCCGGGCGCTCCGAGCGGGTCCCCGCCGCCGTGCGCGCCGCCCTCGAGCTCGCGCGCGGTGAGCGCCTGCTCGCGTCGGCGCGCGACGAGCGCAGCGGTGCCACCGTCGTGGCCTCCAACCACCGCCTGTATGCCGTGTCGCCGGCGGGAGAGGTCCTTCTCGGCCGTCCGTGGCACCTCGTCGACGCCGGGAGCTGGTCGGCCGAGCTGTTCCAGCTCACCATCACGTGGGTCGACCGGCAGCGGCCCGCGCAGTGGGTGTTCCGGGAGCCGACGCTGCTGCCCGAGACGGTGCGCGAACGCGTCCAGGCGAGCGTGGTCCTGGCCGAGCCTGTCTCGCTCGGCCACCGCCGCGGCGGCCGGGCCGTGATCCGCCAGGACCTGTCGACCGGCGACCTGCTGGAGCAGGTCCTGCTGGGCCGCGGCGCCCGAGCCGACGACGTCGAGCTCCAGGGCCGCCTCGCCGCGGCGCTCGCCTACCTCAAGGAGCAGGTCGGCCTGACCTGAGGCGAGGAGCCGCGGACACCGAGCCGGAACGCCGTTTTCATCCCGTGCCGCTTCCTTTGCTATCGTTGCGGCGCGCCATTCCCCTGTAGCTCAACTGGCAGAGCATTCGGCTGTTAACCGAAGGGTTGTTGGTTCGAGTCCAACCGGGGGAGCCAC
>JAICIN010000171.1 GCA_025924375.1 Dermatophilaceae bacterium
CTACCTCGCCCGCGACCTGGGCCCCAAGGGGATCCGCTGCAACCTGGTCTCCGCCGGCCCGATCCGCACCACCGCGGCGAAGTCGATCCCGGGCTTCCAGGCGTTCGAGGACACCTGGAACACGCGCGCCCCCCTCGGCTGGGACGTCAACGACGCCGTGCCGGCGGCCAAGGCGTGTGCTGCGCTGCTGTCCGACTGGTTCCCCGCGACCACGGGCGAGATCGTGCACGTCGACGGCGGTGTGCACGCCATGGGCCAGTAGTGCCCGGCACGTCCGGTCGCTCCGGCTCGTCCGTCCCGTCGGTCGAGATCACGGAGGTCCGGGTCCTCGAGGGGCCCAACCTCTACTTCGCCAAACCTGCCATCAAGGTCACGCTCGAGCTGCCCGGCTACCTCGCGGCTGACGAGGCGGTGCTGGCGGCGCTGGGCTCCCGGATCGGGCTGCGCTCGTCCCGCGTGGGCGCCCCCGGCACGGAGCAGCGCCAGCGGTTCACGATGCGGGTCGTCGAGCGCGGGGTGCGCCGCCTGGCCGCGGCCTCCGGCACCACCCGGCTCGGCGTGCGGACCCGGCCGGGGAGCACGCCACAGACGGTCGTCGTCGCGTTCGTCTGGCGCCGGCGCGGTCGCGCGCGTGCGCTCGGCCACGAGGTCGGGCCCGTCCTGCAGGCGTGGCTCGAGGGCGGCGACGTGGTCGAGGAGCAGGCGCTGCTCATCGGCCGCACCGAGCCGGGCGAGCGACCGAACGTGCTCAACCCCACCATCCCGGTCGCCTCCGTCACCGGCACCAACGGCAAGACGACCACCACCCGCCTCCTCGGCCACATCGGCATGACCGCCGGCCGGTGCACCGCGTGGTCGTCCACCGACGGCGTCGTGGTGCAGGGCGAGGTGGTCGAGCCCGGCGACTACTCCGGCCCGGCAGGGGCACGTGCGGTCCTCGGCGCCCCCGGCGTCCAGCTGGGCATCCTCGAGACGGCGCGCGGCGGCATGCTGTTGCGGGGCCTGGGTGTCTCTGCCAACGACGTCAGCGTCGTCACCAACGTCTCGGCCGACCACCTCGGCCAGCAGGGCATCGACACCGTCGACCAGCTCGCCGAGGTCAAGGCGATCGTCACCAAGGCAACGCGACCCGGTGGGTGGGTGGTGCTCAACGGCGAGGACCCCCGGGTGTGGGCGATGCGAGCAGGCGCCAAGGCCAGGCCGTGGGCGTTCGCGATCCGTTCCGACGCCCCGGCCCTGCGTGAGGCGATCGACCAGGGTGGCCGGGCCATCACCGTCCTCGACGGGGACATCACCGTCCTCCAAGCGGGCAGGGACCCCGACCGGCTGGTGAGCATCCTCGACGTCCCCGCGACGCTCTCGGGCCTGTCGAAGCACAACATCGCCAACGCGCTCGCCGCCACGGCCGCGGCCCTCGGTCTGGGCCTGCCCCGCGCGGCGGTGGTGCAGGGCCTGCGGACCTTCGCTCCCGACGACCGGCTCAACCCGGGGCGGATGAACACCTACACCTTGACCCGTGAGGACGGCTCGGCCATCACCGTCATCGTCGACCTGGCCCACAACGAGGCGGGCCTCGACGCGCTCCTCGACGTCGCGCACGGCCTGGTCGCCCCGGGCGGTCGGGTCCACCTCGGGCTCGGGCTCGCCGGCGACCGCACGGACGACCTGCTCGAGGCGATCGGCGAGATCGCGGGGCTTCGGGCCGACCACGTCGTGGCGGCGCACAAGGCGCACTACCTGCGCGGCCGCACCATGTCCGACCTCGAGGGACACCTGCGGGTGGGCCTGGCCAGGGCGGGGGTGGCCGACATCGACTCCCACGAGACCGAGCTCGCCGGCCTGCAGGCGCTGGTGCCGTCGGCTGCCGACGGGGACGTGGTCGCGTTGATGTGCCACGCCGAGCGCAGCCAGGTGTCCGCCTGGCTGGCCGAGCAGGGGGCGACGTCGGACAGCCCCGAGGACGTGCGCCGCAAGGTCGTGGCGGCCCGGGGTGAGCACGAGCTCGAGCCGGCCATCGCCGAGCTGTGGGACCTCGAGGACGACCAGGCCCGCGTCGAGGCCGCCGCCGGGCTGCGCAGGGAGTACCCAGGTGACTCCCGGCTCGTCTACGAGCACGCGAGCGCGCTCGACGCCGCCGGCCGGGAGCAGGAGGCGATCGCGCTCTACCGCGAGTCGCTCGCAGCGGGCCTGCGCGAGCCGCACCGGCACCGGGCCCGGATCCAGCTGGCCTCCAGCCTGCGCGTCACCGGACAGGCGGGGCTCGCCTACTCCCTCCTCACCGAGCTGGCTGCCGAGCGCCCGGGAAGCATTGCCGTGGAGTCGTTCCGGGCACTGGCGGGCGTGGACAGCGGGGAGGCCACCAGGGCGGTGGCCGACCTGGTCGACGTGCTGCTCCACCACGCGGGCGACGAGGACTCCCTGAGCTACCGCGAGGCACTGCACCGGTATGCCGCGGAGCTGCGTTCGCGCTGAGCCCCACCTGAGCAGGTGGGTCGCGTGGGGGCGGCGCGCGGGCGGGGCATGGCAACGCGCGCTTCTGGGCCCGCCACCCCGCACCTCGACGCTCCCACCGGCGTGACCACGCGGCATACCTCGCAACGTCAGGCCCGGCGCGGCCCCACACTGGCGCAGTCGTCGTCGAGCGGCGCTGGCGCAACAGCGCCACTTGACGAGAACTGCGCCACTGTCGCCGTCGGGGCGCACCCCCGCGGTGACCGGGCTCAGGGCGTGGGGGTGTCCGCCTCGACCGCCTCGGCGGCAGCCGCCTCGTCGCCGGCCGCCTCCGCCTCCACGCGCAGCTCCGCCGGGTCGAGGTCGGGGTCGCCGGCCAGGTCGTCGGCGTGGGTGCCCGCCTGTGCCGAGCTGGTGAGGCGCTCGAGCTCGGCGAGCACCTCGGCGTGCTTGTCGACGCACAGCACGACCACGTCCCCGGGGTTCGCACGGGCCATGCAGTGCCGCACCGCGTCGCCCTCGTCGAGCACGACCTCGACCTGTCGGCAGCGCACGCCATCCTTGGCCATCTCCGTCTTGGCACCCTCGGCGATCAACGCGGCGGTCTCACCGCGCCGGCGCCCGCGGAGCCGCTCGTCCTCGCGCACGACGACCACGTCGAAGTGGTGCGCGGCGACGGCGCCCAGCTCGCGCATGTCGTCGTCGCGGCGGTCACCGGCGGTGGACACCATGCCGATCCGGGAGAGCTTGCCGAGGTCGGACTGGCCGGCCTTCTGGTCGGCGTAGCGGTCGACGAAGTCGCCGAGCACCTTCATGGCGGGGGCGTTGTGGCAGTAGTCGACGAACACGTCGACGTTGTGCACGCTGACCAGGTTCATCCGGCCGGGGGACAGGTAGTAGCTCGTGGTGAAGGTCCGCAGGCCCTGGCGGATCTCGTGCAGGCCGGCTCCGGCGGCGAAGGCGGCACCCGCAGCCGCCATGGCGTTGGCGACGTTGAAGCGAGCCGTGCCGCCGAAGGTCGACGGCAGCAGGTGCGTCCAGGCCAGCTGCATGGACCGGCGACCGTGCTTGATGACGATCATGTCGCCACGCTCGGTGGGCTCGAGGACGACCGCCCGGCCGCCGCGACGGCAGTAGTCCTCGATGAACTCGCGGACCTTGCTGCCGGGTGGCTCGAGCGAGAACCACACGATGCTGCCGGAGCAGCGCCGCCGCATCTTGCGCACCAGCGGGTCGTCCGCGTTGAGGACCGCGAACCCGTCACGAGGGACCGCTTCGACGATCACGGCCTTGACGTCGGCGAGCTGCTCGAGGGTGTCGATGCCCTTCATGCCCAGGTGGTCGGGTGCGACGTTGGTGACGACGGCGACGTCGTTGCGGTCGTAGCCGAGTCCCTCGCGCAGGATGCCGCCACGGGCCACCTCCATCACGGCGAAGTCCACCCGTGGGTTCTGCAGGACCATGCGAGCGGACCGGGGACCCGAGGCGTCGGCGCGGTAGACGAGCCGCTCGTCGATGACGATGCCGTCGGTGGAGGTCATGCCCACCTTCCGCCCGATGCCCTTGAAGATGTGGGCAATCATGCGTGAGGTCGTCGTCTTGCCGTTGGTGCCGGTGACGGAGACGATCGGCACCCGCGACGGCGAGCCGGGCGGGAAGAGTAGGTCGACCACGGGCCTGGCGATGTACTGGGGCTCGCCGACGGTGGGGTGCGTGTGCATCCTGAAGCCCGGGGCCGCGTTGACCTCGCAGATCGCGCCACCGGTCTCGCGCACGGGCGAGGCGATGTCGGGGCAGATGAAGTCGATGC
>JAICIN010000172.1 GCA_025924375.1 Dermatophilaceae bacterium
ACCTCCTCGTGGCGAGCCTCGCTGCCCACCGCGACGCCGGCCCGCGTGCCGGTCTCGCCGATGGCGTCCGCGCCGACGGGCAGCTCCGGCCTGCCGTTGTGGTCGACGTCGAGGTGGATCACGCCGTAGGACCAGCCCCGGCGGCGGTAGACGACGCTCGGCTTGTCGGTCTCCTCGTCGTGGTAGAGGAAGAAGTCGTGCCCGACGAGCTCCATCTCCTGGACGGCCTGGTCGAGCCGCATCGGCACGGTGGCGTGGACCTTCTCGCGCACCTCGATGGGCGAGTTGCCCTGGGCGCCGAACCGCTCGTCCTCGCCCGGCTCGTCGTGGGAGTGGTCCTCGCCGCCGCCCTCGGTGGGCGCCTGGATCCGGGCGGTCGCGGCCGCCACGGACTCCGGCACCCGGTGGCCCCGCCACTGGACACGCCGCCTGTCGTGGGCACGCCTCAGGCGTTCCATGAGCTTGTCCATCGCGAGGTCGAGCGCGGCGTACTTGTCGTCCATGCACGCCTCGGCCCGCACCACGCGTCCCTTCACGTGACAGGTGATCTCCACCCTCTCGCAGGCCTTCGCCTGGCGCCGGTTGGGCTCGTGGGTCATCCGGACCTCGACCCGCTGCACCCGGGGGGCGAGCTGGGGGATCTTGAGAAGCTTCTCGTCGAGGTGGGTCCGGAACCGGTCTGAGACCTGCATGTGGCGTCCAGTGACGACAGTCTCCACGGGTGTCCTCCTAGGGAAGGTGGCAGTGCAAGTGGCGGGCTCGTCGAGGCCCGGCTCAACCGCGGCACCACCCCCTCGGCCTCCTCGCTCCACGAGCCGAGGCGCCAGGGCAGTGGCCCGTGCGGCGCCCTGTCTCCGTGGCTCCCACGAGGACCAGGATGGCCATACCGGCACCGTAGACCACCGGTCCGGATAGCGACACCCGGCCTTTGGTCCCGCTTTGTCCCGGGGTCACGGGCCCGCGGGTCGACCCGCGCTGCGCCGCTGGGTCGCGCACACCGTGGCCGCGACGACGTGCCGCGCCCCTGCCGCCAGGAGGGCGCGACGGGCCTCGACGAGGGTCGCCCCGGTGGTGAGCACGTCGTCGACCAGCACGCAGTGGGCACCCGCGAGAGCGGGAAGCCAGGCGGCCCGAGGCTCCATGGCGTGCTCGAGGTTGAGGGCGCGCTGCCGGGCGCCGAGCCCGGCCTGGTCGGCCACGCGCCGACGCAGGCGGAGGGCGTCGCCGCACCACAGCTCACTGCGCGCGAAGCCGTGAGCGGCCTCGGTCGCGAGCCGCAGCAGCGGGGCGTCACCGCGCCGGCGGCGCGCCTGCCGGGAGGTGGGGACCGGGACGAGGAGGACCGGCCCGTTTCCCGAGACGGCCGTGTGCCGGAGGGCCGGGTCCGCCACCAGGCTCGCCTCCACCGCGGTCCCCAGGAGCTCCGCGAGAAGGCCCCGACAGTCGCGGCGGTCGTCGTCCTTGTAGGCCGGGAGCAGCCGGCGCAGCGGTCCCGAGTAGGGCGCCGCGGCGTGCGTGGGTGGGAAGCCGGCCGGGCACGGGTCGGGCGCCACCGCGACCGGGCCGGGCTGGAAGGTGACCGCTGCGACCTCGGAGGCGCACTCCCGGCATACGGGGTCGTCGGGGGCACCGCAGGAGGCACACGAGGTGGGGAGGGCCAGCGCGAGGAGCTCCACCAGGCTCGCGCGCAGGATCGAGGACACGCACCGAGACTGGCTGTGCGGTGACTGTGGGCCAACGGGCTGCAGGAGTGGTGTGGACAGCGATACCCTCTTCCGCAGGGCTGTGGACAAACACGGTCAAACGCGCACACCGGCGCGTTGCCGCACGGTCCTGAGACATTGTCGGCGCCGGGGAAGCAGGGAAGGGAGAGGCGATGCGCTGGGTGCCGCATCTCGCCCTGGCCACCCGACTCCGGCTCGCGTTCGCGGTCGTCGCCCTCGCCGTCGCACAGCTCTCCGAGGACCTCCTCACGGCCGTGCCGTGGGTGCTCCTCGTGACGACCCTCGACCTCGGCGCGACCGCGCTCCTCGCGGGCCGCACCGGCGGGACCCCGGTGCGCCGCCGCCAGGCGATGGCCGTCATGGGCGCGGGCGCCGTCGCTGCGGGAGCCGGCATGGCGTTCGGCGGGCTCGGCGGCAAGGCGCTCGTCTTCATCCCCGCCTACCACGCCGGGCTGCGCTTCGGCCGCCGCGGTGCGCTCTGGGCGACCGGCATCGGAGCGCTGACGGCCTACGTGCTGACGTGGGCGGGTGCTCGGTTCAGCGCGGTCGAGGCGAACCGGATCGGGCTCTTCGTGCTCGGCGGGATCGTGTTCGGGCTGCTCGGTGCATGGTCGCACCACATCGACCAGCACGAGGCCGAGGAGGACCGCGGGCCGAGCCTCGCCGCCGAGGCCAGCCTGCTGCTGCGCCGGCTCCACGAGCTGGCCGACTCCCTCGACACCGGCTTCGACGCGCCCGGCTCCGCCGAGATGGCGCTGCAGGACCTCGCGGAGCAGCTGCGCTCGGCGCGCAGTGCGGTGCTCGTGGGCAGCACGGGCGAGCGGCCGGTGCCCCTGGCGATCCGCGGCCTCGACCGCACCCCGTGGCCCGACCCCAGCGCGCCGGGCAGCCTCCTGTGGGGCACGTGGCACACCGGTGAGCCCCTGTTGGCGCTGTGGGACGGCGACGGCGAGCGGTCCGTGGTCGCGGTGCCGCTGCACAGCGAGGGTGGCGGCCGGCTCGGGATGCTCGTCCTCGACCGTGCGGCTGCCACACCGTTCACCGACGACGACCTGGCCTCCGTCCAGTCCGTCGCGGCCCGCCACTCCGCGAACATCGAGCTGTCGGTGCTCTTCGCCAGCCTGCGCGAGCGGGCGGGGCTCGAGGAGCGCGAGCGGCTGGCGCGGGAGATGCACGACGGCATCGCCCAGGAGATCGTCGCCCTCGGCTTCGGGATCGACTCGCTGCGGCGGATCGCCCGCCGCGACGGACTGCCGATCGCCGACCAGCTCGACAACATCCGGGCCGAGCTCTCGCGGGTGCTGGCGGACCTCCGGCAGCACATCGGCGACCTGCGGATCGCGGTGCGTCCCGAGACGGGGCTCGGCGCGATGATCGGCGGGCGCCTGCAGAGCTTCGGCTCGACGGCGGGCATCACGACGCGGATGGCGTTGCACGAGACGGGCTTTCGTCTGCCCGCGCACACGGAGGTGCTGATCTACCGCCTCTTCCTGCGGCTCCTCGTCGACGCCCGCCACTCCCTGGACGCGACGGAGGTCGGCGTCGAGCTCAACGTGGCGGCCCCCCGGGTCGAGCTCACGATCACCCACAACGGCTCGAGCCACCTCACGCAGCGCGACTTCGAGGACACTCCCCTCGCGTCGCTGGGTGGCGAAGTGACCGTGGCGCCGTATGGTCTTCGCGGAGTCTCCGTGAAGCTCAAGATGCGGTCCAGGACCGGCGCGGCCTCGGCCACGTTGCTCGAGGAAAGGATCCCCCAGCCGTCATGACGATCAACGTCGTGGTCATCGACGACCACACCCTCGTCCGCGAGGCCGTGTGCCGCATGATCGACAGCGAGCCGGACCTCCACGTCGTGGGACAGGCCGGGGGTGTCGCCGAGGGGCGGACGGTCCTGTCACGACAGCCCTTTCACGTCCTCGTCATCGACGTGTCGATGCCGGACGGGTCGGGGCTCACGCTGGCCCGCGCCGCCCGCGAGGCGTCGCCGAGGCTGGGGATCGTCGTGCTGACCATGCACAACGACGACGAGACCCTGCTCGAGGCCCTCGACCTCGGCGCCTCGGCGCTGGTGCTGAAGAGCGCCGCGTCCGAGGAGGTCATCGCCGCGGTCCGGCGGGCTGCCGTGGCGCCCGACGCGTTCATGGCCTCAGGGCTGGCCGAGGCGCTGCGCCGCCGCGCGTCCAACGACAAGCCGAAGCTCACGCCGCGTGAGGCGGAGGTGCTCGACCGGCTCGTCGCCGGTGACTCCATCGCCGCCGTGGCCAAGAAGCTCTACATGAGCGAGTCGACGGTCAAGACGCACGTGTCGAAGGTCTACGAGAAGCTGGGCGCCCACAACCGCGCCTCGGCGGTCATGGCGGCACTGCGGCTGGGCCTGGTGAAGACGGAGGCTGCGGGCCAGCACCGCTGACGGCTTCGTCCTGCACGCAAGGAGGCGGGCGGGGGACGGGGGGGACCCCCCCCCACAGACCTTGGGGGCCGGCCGCACAGCCCCCAGCGGTACGTGGGGCGCGG
>JAICIN010000173.1 GCA_025924375.1 Dermatophilaceae bacterium
GAGGAGAAGCCGGCCAGTCCACCGCTGCTGCGCGGCGCGGCACCCGGCTGGCTGCCGCCTCGGCGGGCCCCGCTGCTCCGCGGCGCGGCAGCCGGCTGGCTGCCGCCTCGGCGGGCGCCGCTGCTGCGCGGCGGGCGGCCCTGCGCGGACCGGCGGGCCGGCTGGCTCTGGACCGGTGCCGGGGCGACCAGCTCCGCGGCCGGCCCGGTCAGCTGCGTGATGGCGGTGTGGCCCGGGATGACGTCGACGGCGGTGGGCTTGATCCCGGCCTGGCGCATGAGGGTCCGGGTGTCACCCCGCTCGTCGGGCGTGCTGACCGTGACCACGGTGCCCTCCGCGCCGGCGCGGGCGGTCCGGCCCGAGCGGTGGAGGTAGGCCTTGTGCTCGGCCGGCGGGTCGACGTGGACGACGAGGGAGATGTCGTCGACGTGGATGCCCCGTGCCGCGATGTCGGTGGCGACGAGCACTCGGGCGCTGCCCTCGGAGAAGGCGGCGAGGTTGCGCTGGCGGGCGGCCTGCGACAGGTTGCCGTGCAGGTCGACGGCGGGGATGCCCGAGGCGGTGAGCTGCTTGGCGAGCTTCTTCGCGCCGTGCTTCGTGCGGGTGAACGCGAGCGTGCGCCCCTCACCCGAGACGAGCTCGCGCACGACGTCGCGCTTGTCGTCGGCGCTGACGTGGAAGACGTGGTGCGCCATCGCCGGGACCGGCGACGCCGCGGTGTCGACGGAGTGCGTGACCGGCGACTGGAGGTAGCGGCGGACGAGGCGGTCGATGCCGTTGTCCAGGGTCGCGGAGAAGAGCAGCCGCTGCGTGCCGCGGGGCGTGGCGTCGAGCAACCGCGTCACCGCGGGGAGGAAGCCGAGGTCGGCCATGTGGTCGGCCTCGTCGAGCACGGTGACCTCGATGGCGTCGAGACGCACGTGGCCCTGGCCGATGAGGTCCTCGAGCCGACCCGGGGTGGCGATGACGACGTCGACACCGCGACGCAGGGCAGCGACCTGAGGGTTCTGGCCGACGCCACCGAAGATGGTCATGGTGCGCAGGTCCACTGCGGCGGCGAGGGGGGACATCGTCTCGGCGACCTGGATCGCGAGCTCCCGCGTGGGGACGAGGACCAGGGCACGAGGCCGGCCGGCGGCGCGTCGGCGCCCGGAGGCGGCCAGCGTGGCCAGGGTCGGCAGCGCGAAGGCGATCGTCTTGCCGCTGCCCGTCCGTCCCCGTCCGAGGACGTCCCGGCCGGCGAGCGAGTCGGGCAGGGTCGCCGCCTGGATCGGGAAGGGGGTGGTGATGCCCAGCCCGCCAAGGGCGGTCACGAGCGGGGAGGGGACGCCGAGGTCGGCGAAGGGCGTGCTGGAGTGATGCGAAGACATGGGAGAGCTCTCGTCAGCAGGAGGGGTGGCCGAGCGTGCTGGACCACCCACGTGCTGTGAGCTGACGGCGCCAACCAGAGTTGGGGCGCGGAGCAGACGACCTCCGGTGCACATCGTTGCGCACCGGACCGTCCAACCCTACCGGCCCCCGGCTGCATTCCCGAATCGGCCGCTGACCCGTGGCGCCGCATCACGCGGAGCGGAAAGGGCGCCCGCCCGCGTCACCGCAGGACAGGCGCCCTTCCGTGCACTGGGTGGCAGGTGAAGGATTCGAACCTTCGTAGCTTTCGCGACGGATTTACAGTCCGCTTCCATTGGCCGCTCGGACAACCTGCCGTGTGCGCGTGGAAGGATAGCAAGCCGGCCACGGATTGCCGAAACCAGCACGCACCGGACAGCGGAGGAACCCATGGCGGACAGCGCCTTCGACATCGTCAGCAAGGTCGACCACCAGGAGGTCGCGAACGCGCTCAACAGCGCCGCCCGCGAGGTCTCGACCCGCTACGACTTCAAGAACGTCGGGGCCTCCATCGAGGCGAGTGGCCAGGACAAGGTCGTCATCAAGGCCAACAGCGAGGAGCGCGCCAAGGCGGTGCTCGACGTCTTCGAGACCTGGCTGGTCAAGCGCAAGGTCTCGCTCAAGCACCTCGACGTCCCCGAGGCCGGCCCGCGGCCCTCCGGCAAGGAGTACCGCCTCGAGGTGGGCATCAAGGAGGGGATCTCGCAGGAGAACGCCAAGAAGATCTCCAAGATCATCCGCGATGAGGGACCCAAGTCCGTCAAGGCGCAGATCCAGGGAGAGGAGCTGCGCGTGACGAGCAAGTCCCGCGACGACCTCCAGGCGGTCCAGGCCCTGCTGCGCGGCAAGGACGACCTCGACGTCGCGCTGCAGTTCACCAACTACCGCTGAGGACCGCAGGCAGGAACTGGCAGTGGTCCGGACACTGCCGACCCGCCAAGCACGAGGGGCACCTGCGCCGGCGCCTTCTGCCCGTTGGTCCCTGCCCGGAGGTGCGGGAGGTGACGTATGCCGGGTGGTGACCACCCGGCATACGTCACCCTGCGTGGATGTCGGCGTTCGCCGGACAGCGTGGCACCCCCTCCGGTTTCATGAGGTCGTGACAAGCCGGGCCTTCCTCTCACCGCTGGCCTTCTGGCTGAGGTCCGAGGAGGCGCTCGAGGGGTTCGGCTACGACCTCGCCGTCCTGAGCGGCTACGCGAGCCGCGTGCCCACCCCTGAGGAGGTCGTGGCAGCCGCTCGCCGGGCCGGCGCGGACCCCGCGATCCTGGGGGAGCTCGGGGAGGCCGCCGGCGCTGTGGACCCGGAGCGGGGCATGGTCGTCCAGGGCAGCCGGCCGGGGGACCTCATCGCCATCGCCGTCGAGCTCGCCCTGACGGTGGGGCCCATGGTGGCCGCCGACGCCGCCGACATGATCCCGGTCGTCGTGCTGCCGGGGGACACGACGGAGGAGCGGCGCGACTGGCTGCGACGGCGGGAGGAGGACCAGCGGGCGCGGAACCGGCAGACCGTCACCGTGACGTCGCTGACCGCCTACCAGTGGAGTATGGAGCGCCACCACGCCGGCGTGTGGGAGCCCGTGCGCCTGCCCGACGACGGGCTCGCCTGGGTCGAGCGCGGAGGACTGGACCTTCCCGAGAGCGACCCCCGGCGGCACCGCTCCCCCGGGCCCGACGACTGCGCCGCCGTGGGGCTGACGGGTGCCTACGGCGAGAGCGGGCTGCGCTGGACCGCCGACGGCTCCCGCAAGGGGCTGGGGACCGTCAGCTCCCGCAGGGCCTCGCGCGACAGCGCCTGGCTGGGCCTCGACTGCGATGGGGCGCTCGCCGCGCCGGCGGCGGCACTGGCGATCTCGCTGTCGGCCAGCCTCGGCCCGCTCGTGCTCGGGCGGCCCGGTGGGCGGCACGTCCTCGTGACGCCGCAGAGCCACGCCGACGTGGTCGCCGACCTCCTCGGCGAGGGCTGAGACGAGCGCTGCACGGCGGTCAGCCGACGGCTGAGCCCCCGCGGACGCCGAGCCCGTGGCCCGCTGGGCGGACGCTACCCGCGGCCGAGGTAGGGCATGCCCGTCGCCGTCATGGTGAGGAACGGCACGCTGACCTCCAGCGGCAGCGCCGCGACGGCGACGACCACATCGGCGACCCGCGCCGCGTCGAACGTCGGCTCGCTGCGGCGGCTGCCGTCGGCCTGGAGCGCGCCGTCGGTCAGCGTCGCGGTGAGCGGCGTGGCGGCGTTGCCGATGTCGAGCTGGCCGCAGGCGATCCGGTGCCGCCGGCCGTCGAGGGCGAGCGACTTGGTCAGCCCGGTCAGGGCGTGCTTGCTGGCGGTGTAGGCCGCGCTGCCCGGTCGCGGGGTGTGCGCGGAGATGGAGCCGTTGTTGAGGATCCGACCGCCTTGCGGGCGCTGGTCCCGCATGACGCGGAAGGCCTCCCTGGCGCACAGGAAGGAGCCGGTGAGGTTGACCTCGATGGCCTCCCGCCAGGCGGCGGGGTCGACGGCGTCGGGCTCGCCGGCAGGACCGAAGGTGCCGGCGTTGTTGACGAGGAGGTCGACCCGCCCCCAACGGTCCACGACCGAGGCGAAGGCGGCGGCGACGGCCTCCTCCGAGGTGACGTCGGTGGGCAGGACGAGGGTCGCCCCGTCGGCCGGCGCGGCGGTCGCCTCCTCGACGCTTGCCCGGTCGGCCAGCGCGGCGGTCTCCTCGAGGGAGCCGGGCGTGCGGCCGAGCAGTGCCACCCGGTGCCCGGCCCGCGCCAGGCCCAGGGCGACCTCCCGGCCGATCCCGGAGCCGGC
>JAICIN010000174.1 GCA_025924375.1 Dermatophilaceae bacterium
CCGCGCGGGAGACGGCGGTGTTCGCCTCGTCGACGGCGCGCTGGATCTCCTCGCGCAGGTCGGGATCGTCGACGTGGTCTGCGATGTGCCCGGTCTTGGTGTGTGTCGCTGCCCAATCCGGGAACACCTCGGGGTCGATCGTGACCAAGGCAGCGATGAACGGTTGCCCGTCTCCCACCACCAGGCACTGGCTGACAAGTGCGTGGGCACGAACTCGGTCCTCCAGCAAGGACGGCGCGACATTCTTGCCGCCGGCGGTGACCAGGATCTCCTTCATCCGGCCGGTGATCCGGACGAAGCCCTCCTCGTCGATCTCGCCGACGTCGCCGGTGTGAAACCAGCCGTCCCGTTCGAGGACCTCGGACGCCGCGTCCTCGTTCCCCCAGTAGCCGGCGAACACCTGCCCGCCCCGGAAGAGCAGCTCACCGTCCTCGGCGACCCGCACCTCGGTGCCGGGCAACGGCTGCCCGACGGTGCCGATCTTCAGGGCGTCGGGCCGGTTCACTGTGACGGCGGCGGTCGTCTCGGTGAGGCCGTAGCCCTCGAGCACGGTGAGCCCGATGCCGCGGTAGAAGTGGCCGAGCCGGTCACCCAGCGGCGCGCCGCCGGAGACGGCGTACCGGCAGCGACCGCCGAGGGCGCCCCTGAGCTTGCCGTAGACCAGCCGGGAAAAGACCACGTGCCGCGCGCGGAGGCGGATGGGGACCTTGCCGCGGTCGACGGCGCGTGAGTATGCGATCGCGGTCTCCGCTGCACGGTCGAAGACGCCGCCCCGACCCTCCGAGGTGGCGCGCTGGGAGGCGGCGTTGAACACCTTCTCGAAGACCCGCGGGACCGCCAGCAGAAACGACGGCCGGAACTCCCCGAGGTCGGGGACCAGCCGCTTGATGTCAGCGCTGTGCCCGAGACGCACCCGCGCCTTCACGGCTCCGATCTGGACGATCCGGGCGAACACGTGGGCCAGGGGCAGGAAGAGCAGCGTGGAGGCGTTCTCGGCCTCGAAGAGCTCGTGGAGCTCCGGGACTGCGACACCGAGCTCGACCATGAAGTTGCCGTGGGTGAGCTCGCAGCCCTTGGGCCGTCCGGTGGTCCCAGAGGTGTAGATGATCGTCGCCAGGTCCAGCGGCGTCGCCGTCGTACGGCGGGACTCGAGCTCGTCGTCGGGGATGTCCTCGCCGAGGCGGCGCAGGACCTCGATCGCGTTGTCCGCCAGCGACCACACGTGGTGAAGGTCGGTGAGGGCCGAGCGGCGTTCGGCGATCCGCGCCGTATGCTCGGGTCCCTCCGCCACCACCGCAACCGTGCCCGAGTCGCGGAGGATCCACTCGATCTGCTCCGTCGCCGACGTCTCGTAGACGGGCACCGTGACGGCGCCGGCGAACCAGATCGCGTAGTCGACCAGGGTCCACTCGTAGCGGGTCTTGGAGATCAGCGCGACCCGGTCCCCAACCACGACACCCGCCGCGACCAGGCCCTTGGCGACGGCCCGGACCTCCGCCAGGAACTCGGCCGCGGTGACCTCGCCCCACCCCTGGTCGGTACGCCGCGCGAAGACCACTGCGTCCGGTGCGGCCGCGGCGTTCGCCACGACGTCGTCGGTCAGGTTGCCGGTCGACGGGATCTCGACGTTCAGCGGGGAGGAGTACTCACGCACGCTGCCTCCAGGCTCGTCCACGGTCGGTCACGGGGGTTTCGGGGGAGGTTACCGTCGGGTGTCCGAGCGGCCATCCGATAGTCTCGCCGGGCCGGTGAGCAGCTCCTTCCACCGGTCCGGAGCACGCGTCCGAACCCAGCCCGAGGGGGTCACGATGGCCGACCAGACCACGTCGTCGATCGTCGTCGACGCGGCGCCCCACGAAGTGATGGCCGTGATCGCCGACTTCCCGGCGTACCCCGCCTGGGCCAAGGGCGTGACCACTGCCAAGGTCCTCTCGGAGCTCCCCGACGGACGCGCGGAGCAGGTCTTCTTCACCCTCGACGTGTCGCCCATCAAGGACGAGTACACGCTCTCCTACGTCTGGTCCGGCGACGACGAGGTCACCTGGACCCTGGTCGAGGGCAAGATGCTGCGGGCGCTCGACGGCGCCTACGTGCTCGCAGACCGCGGCGACGGCACCACCGACGTCACCTACCGGCTCGCCCTCGACGTCTCGATCCCACTGATCGGGATGCTCAAGCGCAAGGGCGAGAAGATCCTGATCGACACCGCGCTCAAGGGCCTCAAGAAGCGCGTCGAGTCGCTCGTCTGAGCGGGCGAGCGGCTCGTGCGGATCCTCCTGTTCACCGGCAAGGGCGGCGTGGGCAAGTCGACGGTGGCCGCCGCGACTGGGGCCCTCGCTGCCGACGCCGGCCGGCGGACCCTCGTGCTCTCCACCGATGCCGCCCACTCCCTTGCCGACGCGTACGGCGTGAGCGTCGGCAGCGAGCCCGAGCAGGTCGTGCCCGACCTGTTCGTCCACCAGGTCGACGCCCAACGGAGGTTCGAGGAGTCCTGGGCGGAGATCCAGGGCTACCTCATGTCGGTGCTCGAGGTCGCCGGCGTGGACCCGGTGGCCGCCGAGGAGCTGACCGTCATCCCAGGGGCCGAGGAGGTGCTGGCGCTCCTCGAGCTTCGTATCCATGCGCTGTCGGACGACTGGGACGCAATCGTTGTGGACTGCGCCCCCACCGCGGAGACGCTTCGGCTGCTCGCGCTGCCCGAGGCGCTCGGCTGGTACATGACCCGGGTGTTCCCGGTCGAGCGCCGGGTGGTCCGGGCGCTCAAGCCCGTGCTCACTCGCGCCGCGGGCGTCCCGATGCCCGAGGACGACGTGTTCGGCGCCGTGGAACGACTGCACGCCGAGCTCGACCAGGTGCGCACACTTCTGACCGGGCAGTCGTCCGGCGTCCGACTCGTCCTGACGCCGGAGCAGGTGGTGCTCGCGGAGGCGCGGCGCAGCTTCACCACGCTGTCTCTCTACGGCTACCGGGTCGACGGCGTCGTCGCCAACCGGGTCTTCCCAGACACCGATGGCGACCCGTGGCGCGCCGGGTGGGTGCAGTCACAGGCAGACGTGCTGCGGGAGGCGACGGAGTCGTTCGCCGGGCTCCCCATCTGGCTCTCGGAGTACAGGCCCACCGAGCCGGTGGGCCTGTCCGAGCTGCGTGAGTTGGGCCGGGCGCTCTACGGCGACGGCGATCCGCTCGACGTCCGCCGGTCGGAGGAGCCGCTGCGGATCACCCGAAGCCCGGACGGCGCCGTACTCCGGTTGCGCCTGCCGTTCGTCGGCCGGGAGGACGTCGACCTGGCGCGAGACGGCGACGACCTCGTGGTGACCGTCGCGTCGTATCGTCGGCTTCTCACCCTGCCCGCCGGACTCGCGCGCCGACGCGTCGCCGGCGCCCGGGTGGACGGGGGCGAGCTCCAGGTGAGGTTCGTCGGCGACGGAGGGGAGAGGTGAGCAGCGCGTGAGTCAGACCGACGGTTCCGAGCCGGTCGGCAGCCTGGCCGAGGAGGCCGCGAAGCTCCTCGGCGCCCTCTCCGGCTGGGCACGTGAGCAAGGCGAGGGCGTCTCCTCGACAGCGGGCTCGATGGCGGGGTCCGTGGTCGACGAGCTGCACGAGCACATTGCCACCGGTTCCCCGGAGTGTGCCTGGTGCCCGCTCTGTCGGACCGTGGCCGCCCTCAGGCAGAACAGCCCCGAGGTGCGCGCCCATCTGGCCGAGGCGGCCGCGTCCTTCATGCTGGCGCTCTCCGGGATGATGGCGACGAACGCCCCGCAGCGTGAGGGAGACGTGGAGCGGATCGACCTGGACGACGATGCCGACTGGCCGGAGGACCTCTCGTGAGCCTTGCCTGCGGGATCGACGTCGGCGGCACCAAGATCGCCGGCGGCGTCGTCGACGAGAGCGGCACGATCCTCGAGGAGCTGGTCGTCGAGTCGCCGGCCACCGACGTACCCGCTATCGAGGAGGCGATCGAGAAGCTGGTCACGGAGCTGCGCACCCGCCATCCCATCGAGGCCGTGGGCGTCGGCGCCGCCGGGTACATCGACAAAGCTCGGGCCGTGGTCCTGTTCGCCCCGAACCTGGCGTGGCGCGACCTCGACCTGAAGGCCGACCTCGAGCAGACCCTCGGACTCC
>JAICIN010000175.1 GCA_025924375.1 Dermatophilaceae bacterium
GCTCTACGAGTGCTTCCCGGCTCGCGGTGCGCTGGTCGTGCAGACGCCGGGGCTCTTCCTCTTCCGGGGCACGAACGTCCGCCGCGGGTCCTCGTTCCCCGGGCTCGTGGGCACCGAGGTCGACCGGGCCTACCCGGTCACGGGGACCCCGGCGACGCTGCAGGTGGCCGCCCACTCCCCGGTGTCCTGCGGGAGCGGAGGGCTGCGCACCTGGTCCGACCTGACCTACTACGCCGCGCCGTCGGGAGCGGGCGTCGTCGACGTGGGCACCATGCTGTGGGTGCGCGCCCTCGCGGGCCCGGACGGCCGCTACGGCATCACCGCCGCCGGCACGGCGTTCGCACGGGTCGTCACCGCCAACCTCCTCGCGGCCATGGCCGTGGGCCCGATGGGCTCGGCCCACCCACCGCAGCCCAACCTGGCGTCGCTGCACGCGTCGCCGCGCACCGACACCGGGAGCGGTGGGGAGTACCAGCTGCCGTAGCCACGCCCCTGCCGCCGCCTGAGGGGCCCGTAGGGTGCAGCCGTGAGCTACACGGCCGCCGACCGCGCGCGCTGGGTCCGGGAGGACCCGGCCCGCAAGCGCGCCGACCGTGACGACTTCGCCCGGGACCGCGCCCGCCTCGTGCACTCCGCCAGCCTGCGGCGCCTCGCCGCCAAGACGCAGGTGCTCCAGCCCGGCGACGACGACTTCGTCCGCAACCGGCTCACCCACTCCCTCGAGGTGGCCCAGATCGGTCGCGAGTTCGGGGAGGCGCTGGGCTGCGACGCCGACGTCGTCGACACCGCCTGCCTGGCCCACGACCTCGGCCACCCGCCGTTCGGCCACAACGGCGAGCACGAGCTCGACCTCCTCGCCCGGGACATCGGGGGCTTCGAGGGCAACGCCCAGACACTGCGCGTCCTCACCCGCCTCGAGCCCAAGCGCGTCCACGCCGACGGCCGTCCCGCCGGCCTCAACCTCACGCGCGCCAGCCTCGACGCCGCCACCAAGTACCCCTGGCCCCGGGGAGGAGGTCCTGCGGCCACGACGAAGTTCGGCGTCTACGCGGACGACGAGGAGGTCTACCGCTGGTTCCGCGCCGGCCGCCCCGACGGCGAGCGCTGCCTCGAGGCGGACGTCATGGACTGGTCCGACGACGTGGCTTACTCGGTGCACGACGTCGAGGACGCCGTCGCCTCCGGACGGCTCGACCTGCGCCGCCTGCGCGACGACGCCGACGTCACCGAGGTGCTCCGGCTCGCCGAGGGCCTGTATGCCGTGGACCTCACCTCGGATGCGCTCGGGGCCGCCCTCGAGCGGATCCTGGCCTCCGGAGCGGTCCCCACGGCATACCGGGGGTCGCGGGGGGACCTCGCGGCCCTCAAGGACATGACGTCCCGGCTCATCGGGCGGTTCGTCCGCTCGGTGGAGGTCGCGACCCGTGCCAGGCACGGGGACGGGGCGCTGACCCGGTACGGCGCCGACCTCGTCGTGCCCGAGGAGACCCGGGCGGAGTGCGCGGTGCTCAAGGCGGTCGCCGCGCACTTCGTCATGCACGCCCAGGAGCGGGTCGTGGTCATGGCACGGCAGCGGGAGGTGGTCCGGGACCTGGTCGAGGCGTGTGCCCAGGACCCGGCGGTGCGCCTCGACGCGGACCTCTTCGCCGACTGGGAGGATGCGGACTCGGACGCCGCCGCGCGCCGGGTCGTGATCGACCAGGTGGCGTCGCTGACGGACGTCCGCGCCCTCGCCCTCCACGCGCTCTGGGCCTGAGGCGCGGGCCGGGGCCTGAGCGCGAGCCGGGGCCAGAGGTCGGGCGAGGCCCGCGAAGGAGCCCGCGGCGGTGGTCAGCCGGCGAAGACGCGGCCCTCGCCGCTGACCGCGAGGCCGACCCGCGAGCCCGCCGGTGGCGCGTCGGCACCGGGCACCCGCGAGCTCAGCACCGTACCTGTGGCGTCGAGGAGGCGCAGCGCGACGAGGGCGTCGTGGCCGAAGTAGGTGGTGGAGAGGACCTCCGCGCAGGGACGCGTGCCGTCCGCCGCCGTGAGGACGACCTGCTCGGGGCGGAGCATCAGCTCGACCGCGCCGCACGCCGCCGGCCCGTACGCCGCCGGCCCGTGCGCCGGCACGGTGCCGAGGGCACAGCGCACCCCGTCGGGCTGCGCCTCGCCCCTGAGGAAGACCGCCTCGCCGAGGAACTGGGCGCAGCGCTGGTCCACCGGGGCGCGGTAGACCTCGTCGGGCGTGCCGACCTGGCGGAACCGGCCGTCCGCCATGATCGCGACCTGGTCGGCGAAGGAGAGCGCCTCGGACTGGTCGTGGGTGACGAGCACGACGGTCGCCTCCTCGTGGGCCAGCGCGTCGGCGACGGCCTGCCGGGTCGAGGTCCGCAGCCCCGCGTCGAGGGAGGAGAACGGCTCGTCGAGCAGGACGACGCGGGGCCGCCGTGCGAGCGCGCGAGCGAGGGCGACCCGCTGCTGCTGACCACCGGACAGCTGGTCGGGGCGCCGGTCACGCAGGTCCCGAGGGAGGCCGACCAGCTCCAGGAGCCGTTCCACGCCGGCGCGGTCACGGCGCTGGCGGCGCGGCAGCCCGAAGGCGATGTTCGCGCCCACGCTGAGGTGCGGGAAGAGGTTGCCCTCCTGGGCGACGTAGCCGACGCCCCGCCGCTCGGGCGGCACCCACGTGCCGGGGGCCGCGACCGTGCGGCCGCCGACCACCACCGCGCCCGTGTCGGCGCCCTGGAACCCGGCGACCACGCGGAGCAGCGTCGACTTGCCGCAGCCGGAGGGTCCGAGGACGGCCGTGGTGGTGCCCGACGGCACGTCGAGGGCGAGCCCGTGCAGGACGGGCACGCCGCCGTGGGAGGCGCCCAGGCCGGTGATCCGCAGGCTCGTCACGGCTGCGCCGTCCTCTCGGGTCTGGTCAGCAGGTAGGTCAGCGGCGCGGACAGCGCGACCATGAGCGCCGCGTAGGGCGCCGCGCCGGCGTAGTCGATGGACTCGCTCGCGCTCCAGAAGGCCGTGGCCAGCGTGGTGGTGCCGGTCGGTGCGAGGAGGAGCGTGGCCGTGAGCTCCGTCGACGCGGCGATGAAGACCATGGCGAGGCCGGCCAGGGCCCCCGGCAGGGTGAGCGGCAGGAGCACCCGCCCGAACGCCGCGAGCGGGCCCTGCCCGAGCGCGCGTGCGGCGTCGGTCAGCTCCGGGGGCGCCTGGGCGATGGCGGCGCGGACGCTCACCACGGCGCGGGGGAGGAAGAGGATGCCGTAGGCCAGGAGCAGGACGAGGTCCGTCTGGTAGACCGCGGGGGCGAACCGGATGGCCAGCGTCACGAGCGCCAGCGCGATGACGACGCCCGGCAGCGAGCTCGCGACATAGGTCGCCCGCTCGACGAGCACCGACAGCCACGTCCGGCGGTGCCCGACGAGCCACGCGACCGGGAACGCCGCGACGGTCGTGCCGAGCGCGGCGAGGAGGGCGAGCCGCAGCGTCCCCCACAGGGTGGTGAGCAGCGTCGCGGGGTCGACGACCTGCTCGCCGAGCCACAGCCAGCGCACCAGGCTGGCCGCCGGCACGCCCAGCGCCAGGCCGACGAGGGCTCCCAGCCCGAGCACGGCGAGCGGCGTCCACCGGCCCAGCCGGGCGGGTGCCGGTGGCCGACGGGTCCCGCCGCCGACCCGGGCGTGCCTCCGGTGGCCGCGCAGGAGCAGCTCGGTGGTGAGCAGGGCCAGGCACAGCGCCATGAGCACCACCGCGAGCAGGCTGCCTCCGGAGGCGTTGAAGGCCACGTCGAACTGCTCGAGGATCGCCGTGGTGAACGTCGGGAACCGCATCATCGCGAGCACGCCGAACTCCGAGAGCAGGTGCAGCGCGACGAGCAGCAGGCCTCCGAGGACCGCCGGGCGAAGCTGCGGCAGGACGGCACGCCGGAACGTGCCCCACGGCCCCTGCCCGAGCGACCGGGCCGAGTCCTCCAGGCCCTGGTCGAGTCCGCGCAGCACCGCGCCGACGGGCAGCAGGACGAAGGGGAAGTAGGACAGCGTCGTGACGGTCACCGCGCCCGCGAGGCCCTCCGTGCCCGGCCGCAGCGACGTCCAGGCGTAGCTGTTGACGAAGGCCGGCACGGCCAAA
>JAICIN010000176.1 GCA_025924375.1 Dermatophilaceae bacterium
CGTGTGGCCCTCCGAGTCCAGGTGCGCGAGCGCCGTCGAGATGCCGTGCACGACGCTGCCGAGGATGGGCAGTGACATGTGCCCCACGCCGTGCAGCTCGACGTTGCGGACCAGCAGGTCGGGGTGCTCGAGGGCGCCGTGTCGCTGCGGGAAGACCAGCTGGTCCAGGTCGGACCAGTACGCGATGAAGCGGGTGCGGCACCGCTCCACGGGCTGGGTGAGCTCGTCCATGAGCGCGCTGCCCGGCCGCAGCTGCCGGGTGAGCCGGCCGGGCCAGCCGTATGCCGTGTAGGTGCCGCCGTGGGGCGTGCCGAGGGTGACGAGCGTGTGGACCCTCTCGTCGCCGCCGAGCCGGGTCACGTAGTAGCGGGCGATGAGCCCACCCATGCTGTGGCCGACGACGTGGACCCGCTCGTAGCCCGTCTCCCGCACGAGCTGCTCCACCTGCTCGGCCAGCCGGGCCGCCTCGACCCGGATGTCGGTCGTCAACGGCGAGTAGTTCGTCGTCACGACGCGCCCGAACCCCCGGCGGCGCAGCCCCAGCCGCAGCAGCGTGAAGATCGAGCGGTTGTCGACCATCCCGTGGACGAGGAGGATCGGAGTGCCGGCGGCCTCGACGTCGGAGATGACCAGGCCCCGCTGGACCGGGGGGAGGTGCTCCACCCGGTAACCGTGCTCGTTCTCGGCGTGGTGCCGGGCGAGCAGGCCCCACGGGTAGAGCGCGAGGTGGGTCGTGAGCCAGCCGGCCTCGACGACCGCCCCCACGGCACCGGTGGGCGTGGCGAGGGCCCGCACCGCCCCGCCGACGACGTCGTCGGCCGCGGACAGCACGCGCGCGGTGCGGCCGGTGGCCGCCCGGAGCACCCCGAGTCCGGGCACCGCGGGGCGCGGCCGCGACCACGTCGGCGTGGTCGCGCGCCAGCGGGAGCCGGGCCGCACTGCCATGACGCAGAACGTAGCCGGTCGATGGCCCCGACGCGTGTCCTGCGTCACGTCGGGAGCCCGTGTCGTCACTGGACGCACCTGGGGGAGGGCCAGGAGCCGTGACGGCTGCTCCCGGTGCGTGGAGGGAGACTAGTCTGCGGCCATGACTGACACCCCGCTGCGCGTGCTCGTCGCCAAGCCGGGCCTCGACGGCCACGACCGGGGCGCCAAGGTCGTCGCCAGGGCCCTGCGCGACTCCGGCATGGAGGTCATCTACACCGGGCTGCACCAGACGCCCGAGCAGATCGTCGAGGCGGCGATCCAGGAGGACGCCGACGCCGTCGGCCTCTCGGTCCTCTCCGGGGCGCACATGACGCTCTTCGCCAAGGTCCTGGAGCTCCTCGAGCAGCGCGACGCGAGCGACATCGTCGTCTTCGGCGGCGGCATCATCCCCGACGGCGACATCCCGGAGCTCGAGCGGCTCGGCGTGGCCAAGGTGTTCACGCCGGGGGCCACGACGACCGAGATCGTCGAGTGGGTCCGGTCCTCCGTCGCCCGGGACTGAGACGACACGCCCGGGACCGAGGCGGCGCGCCCGGGACCGAGGCGGCGCGGCCGGGGCCGAGGCGCCGCGTCCGCTGACGCGGGCGCCACGTGGTCCGGCGCTAGGGCGGCGTTCGCACCGGCGGTGCGTCACCGGCACACGGTGCGCTGGTCGTCGGGCAGCGCCAGGTCGTCGAGCAGGGTGTTGACGGCCTGGCTCGCGGCGGCGAGCCGGACGTCGCCGAGCCGGGCGGAGCCGTGCGGTGTGGAGACGGTCACGACGTAGGCGTCGGGGTGCGCCGGCGTGGTGGGCGCGGAGGAGCCGGTGAGGTCGCCCGCTCCCGCGCGAAGGCCGTCGACGACGGTGTCCGCGGCGTGGCAGGTGAGCTCGCGGCTGGCCGTCCGGACGGTCGTCGTCCCGTCGGACCGGACCGTGATGGTGTCGTGCACCCCTGCGACTCCACCCGACCGCGTGATGGTGACAGGGAAGATCCCGCTGTCCGGCGCGCTGGTGCCATGGGTCCCGATACCGCAACCGGTGAGGAGCACCGTGGCGGCGAGCACCGTCCCCGCCGGCGCACGGACCGTCTGCCGCCGGACGGAGGAGCGGCTGGGACGGGTCACCGGCTCATGCTGCACCGCGAGGCTGTGAGCCGTGGAGGCGCCCCCGGCACGGCCCGGATGACGGCCACCGGACCGGCGAGGTGCCCGCCACACGGCCTCGCCTGGCCGGGAGACGGAGTGCGACGACCTATCGTCGGCGCCATGTCCCGCCCGGGCGCACCGCGCCGCCTCGTCGCCCCCGCCGTCGCCGGCGGGCTGGTACTGACCCTCGGCCTCGTGGCCTGCTCCGGCGGCAGCAAGGCCCCGGCGCCGCCGAGTGCGACCAGTGCGACCACCACGGCCACCGCCTCGCCGGCACCGACCACCCCTGGGCTGGTGCCGCTGCGCGGTGGTCCGGTCCTCGGCGTCAAGATCGACAACACGCCGAGCTCACGGCCGCGGATCGGGCTCAACAGCGCCGACGTGGTCTACGTCGAGCCGGTCGAGGGCGGGCTGACCCGCCTCCTCGCCGTCTTCTCCAGCCACCTGCCTGCGGAGGTCGGCCCGGTCCGCAGCGGCCGCGAGTCCGACATCGTCATCCTCGAGAACTACGGCAGGGTCGCCCTCGCCTACTCGGGGAGCTCCGCCTACACGCGACGGGCGCTGGCGAAGGGTCCGCAGATCAACCTCAGCTTCGACGACTCACCGCGCGGCTACCACCGCGACCGGTCCCGCCCGGCGCCCTACAACGTCATCGGCAACACCAGGGAGCTCCTCGCCCGGGCCGGTGGCAGTGCCACCCCGAAGGACCCCGGCTTCCGCTTCGGACCGGCACTCGCGGGGGGAACCGCCGCCACGTACGTCGACGCGCGCTGGCCGGCCGCACGGATGCGGCTCGTCTGGGACGCCAAGCGCAAGCAGTACCTCGTGACGACCGACGGCAGGCCCGACATCGACGCCGACGGAAGGCAGCACGGCGCCTCGACCGTTGTCGTCCAGCACGTCCAGAGCCGGCTCTCGGCGAACCGCGACGTCAACGGCGTCCGCACGCCCCTCGTGACACTCGTCGGCAGCGGCAAGGTCACGGTGCTGCGCGACGGCAAGGCGTGGACGGGCACGTGGTCGCGGACGAGTGCCACGGCGCCGACCCGGTTCACGGCCGCAGGGAAGACGATCGCCTTCGCCCCCGGTGGTCCGGTCTGGGTCCTCCTCATCGCGCCGGGCGCCACCGCCACGCTCGGGTGAGGCCGTCCGCCGAGCCGGCCGGCCGGCATACCGGCAGGTAGCGTGAGATTGCTCCCAGCGGCCCACCCGGGAGGGCCCGCCACGCAGGCGGAGGTCTAGTCTCGGGCGCGGACACCCCATCGCAGACGAGGACGGACTCTCCCCGTGGATCTCTTCGAGTACCAGGCCCGTGACATGTTCGAGAAGCACGGCGTGCCCGTGCTCGCCGGCGCGACCGCCACCACGCCGGAGCAGGCACGGGAGGCCGCGGCGCGGGTCGGCGCAGACAGCGGCGGGGTCACCGTCGTCAAGGCGCAGGTGAAGACGGGTGGCCGGGGCAAGGCGGGCGGCGTCAAGGTCGCCAAGAGCCCGCAGGAGGCCGAGAAGCTCGCCGGCCAGATCCTCGGCATGGACATCAAGGGCCACACGGTCGGCACGGTGATGGTCGCCGCCGGCGCGAGGATCGCCGAGGAGTACTACTTCTCGATCCTCCTCGACCGGGCCAACCGCTCCTACCTCGCGATGTGCAGCAAGGAGGGCGGCATGGAGATCGAGCAGCTCGCCGTCGAGCGGCCGGAGGCCCTGGCGAAGGTCCCGGTCGACCCCAACACCGGCATCGACGAGGCCAAGGCCCGCGAGATCGTCGACAGCGCGGGATTCGACGCCGACACCGCGGCGAAGATCGTGCCCGTCCTCCAGCGGCTCTGGGAGGTCTACCGCGACGAGGACGCCACGCTGGTCGAGGTCAACCCGCTCGTGAAGACCGAGGACGGGGCGATCATCGCCCTCGACGGCAAGGTCACCCTCGACGCCAACGCCGACTTCCGCCACCCCGACCACGAGGC
>JAICIN010000177.1 GCA_025924375.1 Dermatophilaceae bacterium
GGGATGTGGGTGAGCCGCACCGCTGAGTCCGTGGTGTTCACGCCCTGGCCACCCGGGCCGGATGAGCGGTAGACGTCGACCCGGATCTCGTCCTCGGGGATCTCGATCTCGTCGGTCTGCTCGAGAACCGGCACCACCTCGACCGCCGCGAACGACGTCTGCCGCCGACCCTGGTTGTCGAACGGGCTGATCCGCACGAGCCGGTGCGTGCCGCCCTCGACGGTGAGGTGCCCGTAGGCGTAGGGCGCGCTCACCTCGAAGGTGGCCGACTTGATGCCCGCCTCCTCGGCGTAGGAGGTGTCCATGACCTTCGTCGGGTAGCCGTGGCGCTCCGCCCAGCGCAGGTACATCCGCATGAGCATCTCGGCGAAGTCGGCGGCGTCGACGCCACCGGCGCCGGCGCGGATCGTCACGACGGCCTCTCGCTCGTCGTACTCGCCGCTCAGGAGGGTGCGGACCTCGAGCTCGCCGAGGTCGCGCTTGATGGCGAGCAGCTCCTGCTCGGCCTCGGCCAGGGTCTCGGCGTCGCCGCCGTCCTCGGTGCCCATCTCGACGAGGGTGTCGAGGTCGTCGATCCGCGACTCCATCCCGGTGACCCGCTCGTACTCGCCGTTGGCCCGCGACAGGGCCGACGTGACCTGCTGCGCGTGGTCGGGGTCGTCCCAGAGGTCGGGCGCGGAGGCCTGGGCCTCGAGGTCCTTGATCTGGCCCTGCAGGCGGTCGAGGTCCGTGACGGTGCGCACCGACTGCATCGTCGTGCGCAGGTCCTTCAGCTCTTGGGGGAAGTCGACAGCCACAAGGAGCAAGGGTACGGCAGCCGCCGGCGCGGCCCGACCGACCGCTGCGGCCGGCCGCCCGGGGGGCTGGCCGCATGCGGCCCCGGACGGGCCGCACGGTCAGCCGTCACGCTGCGTCGTCGGCTCCACGAGGTCGGGCGTCACGCAGCCGAAGACCTCGCGCAGGGTGGTGACGGCGAGAGCCGCGGCGGCGTCGGCGAGCTCGCGCGGCAGGTAGGGCGCCGTCGGGACGTCGTCGGGGAAGAAGTGGACCCAGACCGGCCCGCCCATGCCGTCGGCCACCGTCGCATGCCAGCCGAGGCCGGGCATCTGCTCCTGCTCCGCCGCGGTGTAGGGGAACCGCCCTCCCAGCGAGGTGGGGCCGATGCACTCCGCGCGCAGGGTCTCCTCGGAGCGCAGCAGCTGCACGAACGGCGCGACGCTCTCGATCTTCGGCGGGATCAGCCCGAAGAGGGCCGAGCGCCGGCCGACCGCGTCGCGCGAGCGGCTCGGCACGGTGAGCACGACGAAGCCGCCGTCATGCAGCTCCGCGAGCTGGCGTGCGAGCCCCTGCCGGAACGGCTCCCAGCCGGGCGCCTCGCTCATCCGCTCCGGCCACCCTGGCCGGCGGGCCGGGACCGCAGGACGTCACGGGTGATCTCGAGCTGGCCCAGGTGCTGCGCGAGCTCCTCGTAGACGTGCAGGAGCACCCCACCCTGCGTCCGGAGCCACGGGTCCTCCCCCCGCTGCACGTCCTCCGGGGGCGCCGCCGCGGAGGCGGCCGGGTCCGCGGCGGAGACGTCGGCGCGCAGCTGCTCCAGCGCGGCCGAGGCGCGCTCGAGAAGGGGTGCGACGGCGCCCGAGGCACGGAACTCCGCGGGCCGGTCGCGGCCGACGTCACGGCCGAGGTTGACCTGCCCGGCCCAGTAGGCCATGACTCCGAGGCAGTGCGTGAGGATGACGTAGGGGCTGTTGGCTCCTGGGAGGTCCGGCCGCTCGTTGGCCAGGTCGTCACCGAGCTCCCGCACGATGCCCGTCATCGAGGTCAGTGCCCGCTCGCAGAACCCCAGGTAGGTCGCCTCGTCAAGCATCGTCGTCCTCCTCGGCCCGGTCGCCCTCCGGCGGCATGACGCCGTCGGGTGACCCGGTCTCGAGCAGGCGGCGGAACGCCGCCTCGTCGAGGATCGGGCGGCCGAGCTCGCGGGCCCTGTCCTCCTTCGTCCCGGCGTTCTCCCCCACGACGACGTAGTCGGTCTTCTTCGACACCGATCCCGACGCCTTGCCCCCGCGCGCCAGGATCGCCTCCTTGGCCTCGTCGCGCGAGAACCCGTCGAGGGAACCCGTGACGACGACGGTCCTGCCGGCCAGGGTCTGCTCCAGCGAGGTGTCGCGCTCGTCCTCCATGTCGACGCCGTCGGCTGCCCACTGGTCGAGGATCGCCAGGTGCCAGGCGTGCTCGGGCAGGTCGAACCAGTCGCGCACCGAGTCGGCGATGACGCCGCCGACCCCTTCGACACCGGCCAGCTCCTCCCGGCTCGCGCGCCGGATCGCGTCCATAGAGCCGAAGTGCTGGGCCAGGGCGCGCGCCGCCGTCGGGCCGACGTGCCGGATCGAGAGGGCGACGAGCACCCGCCAGAGCGGCCGGTGCCGGGCCGCCTCGAGGTTGGCCAGCAGCTTGCGGCCGTTGGCGGAGAGGACGCGCCCGTCGACGACGTCGTCGTCGGCGTCCGTCCGCTTGGCCGTGCGGGTGAACATCGGCACCCCCGCGAGGTCGGCCGCCGTCAGGCCGAACAACCCGCCCTCGTCACGGAGGACCTGGTGCTCGAGGAGCGCCACGGCGCCCTCCCATCCGAGCGCCTCGATGTCGAGCGCACCTCGGCCGGCGAGCCCGGCGATCCGCTCGCGCAGCTGCGAGGGGCAGCTCCTCGAGTTGGGGCAGCGGATGTCCTTGTCACCCTCCTTCTGCGGCGCCAGCTCGGTGCCGCACGAGGGGCAGTGGGTGGGCATGACGAACTCCCGCTCGGTGCCGTCGCGCAGCTCCACGACCGGGCCGAGGATCTCCGGGATGACATCACCGGCCTTGCGCAGGACCACGACGTCGCCGATGAGGACGCCCTTGCGCTTGACCTCGTGGGCGTTGTGGAGGGTCGCCATCTCGACCGTCGAGCCCGCGACCACGACCGGCTCCATCACCCCGAACGGCGTCACCCGGCCGGTGCGCCCGACGTTGACCTGGATGTCGAGGAGCCTGGTGTTGACCTCCTCCGGCGGGTACTTGTAGGCGATGGCCCACCGCGGCGCCCGCGAGGTGCTGCCGAGCTGTCGCTGCACCGCGACCTCGTCGACCTTGACCACGATGCCGTCGAGCTCGTGCTCCACGCTGTGGCGGTGCTCACCGAAGTAGGTGACGAAGGCCTGCACCTCCTCGAGCGCGTCGACGACGCGGTAGTGGCTCGACACCGGCAGCCCCCACTCGCGGAACAGGTCGTAGGCCTCCGACTGCCGCTTGAGCTCGAGCCCCTCGCGGTAGCCGATGCCGTGGACCAGCATGTGCAGGGGTCGGCTCGCCGTGACCCGCGGGTCCTTCTGCCGCAGGGACCCGGCGGCCGAGTTGCGGGGGTTGGCGAAGGGCGCCCTGCCCGCCTCGACGAGCGCGGCGTTGAGGTCGGCGAAGGCCTCGATGGGGAAGAAGACCTCGCCGCGCACCTCGACGCGACGGGGGTGCCCGCTGCCGGCGAGCTGGTGGGGGATGCCCTCGATCGCCTTGACGTTGTTGGTCACGTCCTCGCCGGTGCGGCCGTCGCCGCGGGTGAGCGCGCGCACGAGCCGGCCCCGCTCGTAGAGCAGGTTGACCGCGAGGCCGTCGATCTTGAGCTCGCAGAGATAGTGGTATGCCGTGGTGCCGGCGTCGCGGGCCACCCTCGCCGCCCACGCGGCGAGCTCCTCCGGCGAGAAGCAGTTGTCGAGGCTGAGCATGCGCTCGAGGTGGTCGACGGCCTGGAAGTCGGTCGAGAAGACCGCTCCCCCGACCCGCTGCGTCGGGCTGTCGGGCGAGCGCAGCTCGGGGTAGGTGTCCTCGATCTCGCCGAGCCGCCGGATGATCGCGTCGTAGTCGCCGTCGCTGATCGTCGGGGCGTCCCGCACGTGGTAGGCGAACTGGGCGGCGGAGGCCTGCTCCGCAAGGTCCTGCCACTGGTGGCGGACCTCGTCGGGGACGGTCGTCGAGACGATCTCACTCACGGTGACATCCTGCCGCACGGGGCCGACAGGCAGCGGCCGCCGA
>JAICIN010000178.1 GCA_025924375.1 Dermatophilaceae bacterium
CCGCCCGCCTCGGGCGACACCTCGGCGCCCGCCAGTGCCAGCGCGACCAGCTGTGAGCCCTCGTCCTGCACCGCGGCCCTGCCCTCGCGGACGGCGCGGACGCCACCCGGGTCGCCGGCGGCCAGGAGGGCCCCGACGGGTGAGACCGCGGACGCCTCGGCGCCGTCGGCGCACAGCTCGGCCAGGTCGGCCAGCCCCGGGCGGGCGACGAGCGAGACCCGGGCCGGGGTGTTGTCGGCGACGAGCAACCGCTCGAGGTCCTCCTCGACCGTCTGCGCGGTGGAGGCTCCGTGGCCGAGCAGGGCCGCCCGCAGGGCGCGCACGATCCACTCCGGGTGGCTCTCGAGCACGGCCAGCCGGGCGATGCGGGCATCGCGCTGGGCGTCGCTGTCGCCTCCCGCCGGCTCCGGGCCCGCAATCTCGGCACGCCACTGCTCGAGGTCCTTCTCGCTGATCCTGCGCAGCACCGCGTTGACGAACCCGCTGGCACCCGCCCCGTTGACCTGCCGCGCCAGGCCGACGGTCTCGTTCACGGCGGCGTGGGCGTCCACGCGCATGCCGAGCAGCTGGTGCGCGCCGAGGCGCAGCGTGTCCAGGACGTTGCCGTCGATCCGGGAGAGCGGACGCCCCGCGGCCCGGGCGATGATGGCGTCGTAGCGTCCGCGCAGGCGGGTCGCACCGTAGGTCAGCTCCGTGGCGAAGCCGGCGTCACGGCCGCGGATGCCCTTCTCGCGCAGTGCCTTCGGCAGCTCGAGGTTCGCGTACGCCCCCTCGGAGACGGCACGCATCACGGTGTAGGCGACGAGCCTGGCCGGGTCCGCGGACCGGGAGCGCTCGGCCGGGCGCTGGGCCGACCTGCCACGGTTGTCGTGGGGCCGCTGGGGGCGTTGCCGTCCGGCGGCGTTGCGTCGTCCGCCGGACGAGCCCCGGCCGCGGTCCTGCTCACTCATCGCCGAGCCGTTCCCCCGCCTCGATGCGCACACCGCGGGCCCAGTCCGCCGCCGCCATGGGGCGCTTGCCGTGCGGCTGCACGGTGCCGAGGCGGACCAGACCGGACACCGTCCCGACGTGGACGTCGCGCCTGGTCACTATCAGCTCGCCGGGTGCCGCGGACGGCACGTCGGCCTCGGTGCCCTGCGAGGCCTGGCCGCCGACGGCGGAGACGGGCAGCACCTTGAGGCGCTCACCGCGGAACGTCGTCCACGCACCGGGCGCCGGCGTGCATCCCCGGACCTGCCGGTCGACCGCCAGCGCCGGCGCACCCCAACGGATCTGCGCGTCCTGCACGGTGAGCTTCGGGGCGAGGGACACGCCCTCGGCCGGCTGGGGGCGGGGGGTCAGCTCGCCACGCTCCATGGCGTCCAGCGTTGCGACGAGCAGCCCGGCCCCCGCCTCGGCCAGCCGTCCGAGCAGGGCGCCGGCCGTGTCGTCGGCACGGATCGCCTCGGTCATGACACCCAGGGTGGGGCCGGTGTCCAGGCCCTGCTCGAGCAGGAAGGTGGTGGCGCCGGTCACCTCGTCGCCCGCCATGATGGCGTGCTGCACTGGTGCGGCACCCCGCCACGCCGGCAGCAGCGAGAAGTGCAGGTTGACCCAGCCGTGGGCCGGGACCTCCAGGGCCGAGGGCGGGACGAGGCCACCGTAGGCGACCACCGGGCAGGCGTCGGGTGCGAGCTCGCGCAGCCGGTGCAGGAACTCCGGTGCGCCGGGTCGGGACGGGGTGAGGACCTCGAGCCCGGTCTCCAGCGCGCGTTCCTTCACCGGCGAGGCGTGCACCCGCCGGCCCCGCCCGGCCACGGCGTCGGGGCGGGTGAGCACCGCCACCACCTCGTGCCCGGAGCCGAGCAGCGCCTCGAGGCTGGGGACGGCCACGTCCGGGGTGCCGGCGAAGACCAGGCGCACCCCTTCAGAGCCCCTTGCCGAAGGTGGGGTGCGGGCTGACCTTGACCACGGGGCCCTGCTGCCCGGCCCAGGCCGCGTCACGGATGGCCTTCATGGCGTGCTTGCGCTGCTCCCGGTCCATCCGGTCGATGAACAGCACGCCGTCCAGGTGGTCGGTCTCGTGCTGGATACAGCGGGCCATGAGCTCAGAGCCCTCGAGGGTGACCGGCTCGCCATACTGGTCGAAGCCCTTGGCCACCACGCTCAGCGAGCGGGGGGTGTCGAAGTAGATGCCGGGGAAGGACAGGCACCCCTCCTCCCCGTCCTGCAGCTCCTCGGACAGGTCCAGCGTGGGGTTGATCAGGTGGCCGAGCTCGCCGTCGACGAAGTAGGTGAACACGCGCAGGCCGACGCCGATCTGCGGCGCGGCCAGACCGGCGCCGGGGGCGTCCATCATCGTGTCGGTCAGGTCGCTGACGAGCTGGCGCAGCTCCTTGTCGAAGTCGACGACCTCGATGGCAGGAGTGCGCAGCACCGGGTCACCGAACAGGCGGATGTCCTTGATCGACATGCAGGAGTTCCTCAGGGGTTGACGTGCGGGAGCGCCAGAAGTCTATGCGGGCTCACCGCGCCGCGAGGGGCAGTCCACGGGCGCGCAGGTCCTCGCGCAGGTGCCCGGTGTCGGTGAACAGGATCGCGTCGAGTCCGGCCTGCCCCGCCGCCTCGACGTTGCGCGGGCTGTCGTCGATGAAGATGCAGTCCTCCAGTCCGCCCTCGTGGCGGACGCGCTCCTCGAGGATCTCCCAGATCTCGGGGTCGGGCTTGGCGACGCCCTCCTCCCCCGAGACGATGATGTCGTCGAACAGCTCGAGGAAGTCGAAGCGGCGCAGCGCCTCGGGGAACAGCTCCTCCGACCAGTTGGTCAGGGCGAAGAGCGGGATCTCGGCGGCGTGCAGCTCGCGCAGGATCCGGACGGTGTCCTCGATCTCCCCGAGTAGGGAGGCGTGGAAGTGCTGGCGGTAGCCGCGGATGGCGGGCTCCCAGTGCGGGTGGGAGGTGGCGCCCGCCGCCTCAGCCTCGTCCCACGCGCGCCCAGCGTCCTGCAGCTGGTTCCAGGCCGGGAAGTCGAAGTCGCTGTCGGGCCCGAGGAAGCGCGCGGCCGCCTCCTCGCCGACCGCGGCGGCGATGGCCGGGTGGGGGTCCCAGCGGATCAGGACGTTGCCCAGGTCGAAGACCACGGCGTCGACCGGCGCCGGCGCCAGGCCGGGGTCGGCGAGCTCCGAGGAGGAGGCGAGCTCGGGGTCGGTGGAGCGTGCGTCGGTGGGTTCGGACGGCATGCCCCGAGCCTAGGCGGCGGGTCCCGCCGAGAGCACCGCGGCCAGCTGGTCGACCAGCCAGTCGACCTCCTCGGGCTCGATGGTCAGCGGCGGGGCGATGCGGATGGTCGACCCGTGGGTGTCCTTGACGAGCACCCCACGGGCCAGCAGCCGCTCGGACGCCTCACGGCCCGACATGAGGTCGGGGTCGATGTCCACGCCGGCCCACAGGCCACGCGAGCGCACCGCGACGACGCCGTGGCCCACCAGTCCCTTGAGCCCGGCGCGCAGCCGGTCCCCGAGGGTCCGCGCCCGCTGCTGGTACTCACCGGTCGCGAGCAGGTCGACAACCGCGTGGCCGACCGCGGCCGCCAGGGGGTTGCCGCCGAAGGTCGAGCCGTGGTTGCCCGGGCGGATGACGTCGAGGACGTCGCGGTTGGCCACGACGGCCGACACGGGCACGATCCCGCCGCCGAGTGCCTTGCCCAGGACGTACATGTCGGGCACGACCCCCTCGTGGGCGCAGGCGAGCGTCTCGCCGGTCCGGCCGAGCCCCGACTGAATCTCGTCGGCGACGAAGAGCACGTTCCGCTCGGTGCACAGGTCGCGGACGTCCGACAGGTAGCCGTCGGGCGGGATGATCACGCCCGCCTCGCCCTGGATCGGCTCGAGCAGGACGGCCGCGGTCGTGTCGTCGACGGCCTCGCGAAGAGCGGCGATGTCGCCGTAGGGCACGACGACGAAGCCGGGGGTGTACGGGCCGAAGCCGTCGCGGGCCACCGGGTCGGTGGAGAAGCTGACGATGGTGGTGGTGCGGCCGTGGAAGTTGTCGGCCGCCACGACG
>JAICIN010000179.1 GCA_025924375.1 Dermatophilaceae bacterium
ACCCCCGGCAGACCAGGTGGTGGTGGTGGCCGGTGGTGCACGCGCGGTAGACGGCCTCGCCCTCGTCGGTGCGCAGCATGTCGATCGCGCCCTCGGCTGCCATGGCCTGGAGCGTGCGGTAGACCGTGGCGAGCCCCACGCGGTCCCCGGCCTCGCGCATGGCCGCGTGCAGCTCCTGCGCCGATCGGAACTCCTCGGCGCCAGAGAGGGCCGCCGCGACCGCGGACTGCTGCCGGGTGGGCCGGCGCTCGCCGGTGGTGCTCCCCTTCACGCTCATCGCCGAGCCTCCTCCGCCTGCGAGGTCGCCTGCGCACCGTCGTGCTCGTCGTAGTGCCCCTCGTGGGGTGCGTGGCGATGGCCGCCGTGGAGGTAGTCCACGTGGTCGCCGTGCATCACGGCGGGGTGGCCGCAACCCTCGCCGTGCTCGTGGTCGTGCTGCTCCGCCCGCCGGTGCCGCCGCGCCGCCGCGTGGTCGAGGGCGCTCTTGGTGACCGCGACGGCGAGGAAGGCGACGATCGCGACGAGGACGATCGTGCCGCCCGAGGGGGTCTCGGCGAAGTAGGACGTGACGACGCCGCCCACGCTGGCGAGCACGCCGATCACCACGGCCCAGCGCACGGAGGCGCGGAAGGTGCGTCCGAGCAGCTGGGCAGTGGCGTTGGGCAGGATCATCAGCGCACTGATGAGCAGCAGCCCGACGATCCGCATGGACACGACGACGGTCACGGCGGTGAGCACCGCGAGCGCGATGTTGAGGGCCGTGACGGGCAGGCCGCTCGCCCGCGCGTACTCCTCGTCGTTGGCCACCGCGAACAGCCAGGGCCGCAGCAGCGTCGTGACCGCCAGGACGACGAGGGCCAGGGCCGCGAACACCCAGAGGTCGGCGGGCGCCGCGGTCGTGATGGCACCGAAGAGGTATGCCGTGAGGCTGGCGGGGCTGCTCGCCGGTGACCTCGCGATGAGCACGACACCGGCGGCGATGCCGCCGTAGAACATCACCGCGAGGGCGATGTCGCCGCTCGTTCGGCCGCGGCTCCGGATCAGCTCGATCGCCACGGCCGCCACCACGGCGGCGACGAGGGCGGTCAGGACCGGCGCGGCTCCCGTGAGGACGCCGACCGCGACACCGGCGAGCGCGACGTGGCCCATTCCGTCGCCGATGAGCGAGAGCCGTCGCTGGACGAGGAACACCCCGACGACGGGGGCCGCGATGCCGACGAGGAGCGCGGCGAGGAGCGCCGCGCGCATGAAGTCGAGCGCCAGGATCTCAGCCATGGTGGGCTCCTGCCCGGGGGTCGAGGGGTCCGGAGCCGGGCAGCGCCGGGGCACGGCCACCCTCTCCCTCGGAGGGCTCGTCGTCGTGGTGGTGGGCCGCGTGCGGCGCCGCCTCGCCGGCATACGGGGTGAACGCCCCCGGCGGCCCGTCGAAGGCGACCCGGCCCGCCTGGACGGCGACGATCCGGGTCAGCACGCCGGCGAGGGCCTCGAGCTCGTGCGTGACGACCACCATCGTCGTCCCGCGCGCGGCGAGCCGGGCGAGCACCTCGGCGAGGACCTCCTGGTTCGCCGCGTCGACGCCGGCGGTCGGCTCGTCCATGAGGAGCACGTCGGGCTGTGAGGCGAGCGCCCGCGCGATGAGCACGCGGCGCTGCTGGCCCCCGGAGAGCCGGCTGACGTCCTCGTGGGCGCGGTCGGCGAGGCCCACGACGTCGAGCGCGCGCGCGATGATGCCGGAGTCCTCCGAGGTCCGGCGCACCGGCTTCCACCACCGGTGGTGGCTCAGCCGGCCCACCGCGACGATCTCCTCGACCGAGGCGCGTACGGAGGACGACAGCGTGTGCCGCTGCGGGACGTAGCCGAGCCGGGCGTGGTCGTGGAACCGGGCGCGGGGCGTGCCGAAGAGGCGCACCTCACCGCCGAGGTGGTCGCTGAGGCCGAGCAGGCCCTTGACGAGGGTCGACTTGCCGGAGCCGTTGGGGCCGAGGAGGGCGACGACCTCCGAGGGGAAGATGTCGAGGCTGACGTCGCGGACGATGGCGGACTCGGCGTAGCCGAAGGCCGCGTGGCGCAGCGAGATGATCGGTGCTCCGGTGCTCACGTGCACTCCTGTCCGGTGCGAAGGGTCGAGAGGTTGCTCGCCATGACCTCGAAGTAGTCGCGGCCCGCGGACTTCGAGGAGATGCCCTCGATGGGGTCGAGGACCGCCAGGTGGGCGCCGGTCTCGCGGGCAAGGGTCTCGGCGACGGCGGGGCTGGCGAGGGTCTCGGCGTAGACCGTGGTGACGTGGTGCTCCCGCACCTCCGTGGCCAGGCGGGCCAGGGCGGCGGGGTCCGGCTCGGCGTCCGGGGTGAGTCCCGAGATGCCGACCTGGGTGAGCCCGTAGGCCTGGGCGAGGTAGCCGAAGGCGGAGTGGCTCGTGACGAGGGTGTCGATGCGGCAGTGGGCCAGGCCGGCGGCGAACTCCCGGTCGACGACGTGCAGCCGGGCGGCGAAGGCGGCCGCGCGGCTGGTGTAGTCGGCCGCGTGCGCCGGGTCGTCCGCGGCCAGCCGGGCCCCGATCGCCGTGGCGACGGAGGCGTAGCGCTCCGGGTCGAGCCAGAAGTGCGGGTCCGCGGAGCCGTGGTGGTGGCCCGACTCGGCCGGCTGGGCCGTCGCCCCCGTCTGGTCTTGCCCGCTCTCGCCCCCGGCGTCGTGCCCGCTTTCGTGCTCCTCGGCGAGCGTCTCGAGGTGGGCGGCCGGCGCGACGTCGAGGGAGTGGCCCCTGGCCTCGGCCCGGACCGCAGCGTCGACGGCGGGCTGGAAGCCACCGAGGTAGACGACCAGGCCCGACAGGGCGACCCGGCCCACCTGTCGGGGGGTGAGCTCGACGTCGTGCGGCTCGGCACCCGGGCGCGTCAGGCCGCTGACGGTGACGTGGTCGCCACCGATCTGCTCGACGGCGAGCTGCAGCGGGTAGAAGGACGCCACGACCGTGAGGCGGCCGTCGACCCGCGCGGAGGCCGGAGTGCTGCCGCAGCCGGAGAGCGCGACCAGGGCCGTGGCGCACAGCGCGGCGGCGAGGAGGCGGAGGGGCACGCGGCCACTGTGGCGCAAATGAGAATCATTGTCAAAGGGGCGCCACCACCGGTCGCAGGTCGACGACCACGGTCGTCGGTGGCGCCGGAGGGACCGTGCTCAGCGGGTGCCGGTTCGGGGACCGGGCGGCCGACCGTGGTCGCCGGGATGCGTCCCTGCTGGCCGGGTTGTGGATGTGGGCTGCGACGGGGCGGCGGAACGCGCGCCTGCTGGCGCGGCAGCAGCCTCAGCCGCGCGGGAACGCCTGCGAGAGCGTGATCGCGACCGCGAGGAGCAGGACGGCCGCCCGCATGAGCCGCTCCACACCCCTCAGCTGCGGCCAACTGAGGACCAGCATCCACGCGAGGAACACGACGACGAGGGCGGTGAGGACCCAGCCCCAGCCGGGGACGAGGACGCCGGCAACCAGGAGCACGAGCACGCCGAGGAAGGGGACGACGGGGTGGAGGTCGCTGAGCCGGCTCACGGCGGGCAGGCTGGCGCGCTCCAGGGACTGGCGGAAGGTCGGCACGCAGGGAGCCTACGTCGTGGCGGCGAGGCGCCGGCATACGGGCGTGGGGACGCAACCGACCGCACAGTAGCCTTGCGCGCATGGCCGCACCGTCCTCCACCGTCGACACCGTCGTCTCCCTGTGCAAGCGCCGGGGGTTCGTCTTCCCGTCCGGGGAGATCTACGGCGGCACGCGGTCGGCGTGGGACTACGGCCCGCTCGGGGTCGAGCTCAAGGAGAACATCCGCCGCCAGTGGTGGAAGGCGATGGTGACCGGGCGCGAGGACGTCGTCGGCCTCGACAGCTCGATCATCCTGCCGCGCGAGACCTGGGTGGCGTCGGGGCACGTGGGGGAGTTCAGCGACCCCCTGACCGAGTGCCAGTCGTGCCACACGCGGTTCCGTGTC
>JAICIN010000180.1 GCA_025924375.1 Dermatophilaceae bacterium
CCGCAGCGACGGCCGCCACAGCCAGCCTGCAGCACCCACGCGCCGGGGCCCGGCGGCTCACCGACTCGTGTCGCCCGCGCCTCGATCCCCGCGCCGGCGTGGATGACACGCCACAACGCGTTTCGCCTCCCCACCCACCCCGGAGGAACGTCTCGAGCTCGTCGACAGGCTCTGTGAGGGTGGCTGGCGTGCCACCGACGATCGCCTGGTCGGCTGGTTGCTCCATGCCTGCGTGGCCGCCGGTGCGGCATGCTCGCCAGCTGCTTGGAGGTGTACGCCCGGCGCGTCTCACAACTGGCGTGATGTGACGGAGCAGGAGTCATGGGCAGCACGTTCGTGCCGATCAGCGAGGCGAAGGTTCGCCTGTCCGAGCTGGCGGCCACGGTCCGCGCAGACGAGGACGCGCCGGTGATGGGAAGGGCTGCGGGCTGTGCAAGCCGTACAAGATCCACGGTCTGGGCCCCGCTGGCCGTGACGTTTCTATGGCGCCCCCGGCAGGACTCGAACCTGCGACCTAGAGATTAGAAGGCTCTTGCTCTATCCAGCTGAGCTACGGAGGCAAGCCCGGCGGGTGCGGGCGCGGACAGTCTACGTGCGCGCTGTTGCACCGGCCCGGGTGCGGCGCAGGGCCAGCTCGGCGAGCAGCGCCGCCGCGTCGGGCACGACGGAGTCGTCGAAGTGAGCGCGTGCCGAGTGGTTGTCGGGTGCGCTGTCGGGGTTCGCGGCCGCGCAGGCGCTGAGGTTGAGGTAGGCGCCCGGCACCAGCTCGGAGACGAACGAGAAGTCCTCCGAGCCCATCTCGGGGTTCGGCATGTCGGCCCAGCGGTCGCCGCCGAACAGGTCTGTGACGACACCCTGCGCGAAGGCGAACTCGCCGGCGTCGTTGACCGTGACGGGGTAGCCCTCGACCCACTCGGTCTCGCCGCGCAGGCCGTGGCCTGCGGCGAGGTGGGTGACGAGCTCGTCGACACGGGCCCGCACGGCGGCCCGGTTGGCGGTGGAGAGCGTGCGCACCGTCGCCTCGAAGACCGCCTCGTCGGGGATGATGTTCTCCTTGGTGCCGGCGGCGAACCGGCCGACCGTCACGACGACCGGGTCGAAGACGTCGACCTGCCGGGTGACGGCGGTCTGGAGGGCCAGGACGACCTCGCAGGCCACCGGCACGGGGTCCTTGGCCATCTGCGGCTGGGAGCCGTGGCCGCCCTCGCCGACGATGCGCACCCGGACCGACTCGGCGGCCGCCATCTGGGGACCGGGCCGCCCGAACCACGTGCCGAGCGGGTGGGCCGCGGAGAAGACGTGCACGGCGTAGGCCGCTTCGACGCGTCGGCCGGCGACGTCGAGCAGGCCTTCGCGGATCATGATCTCCGCGCCGCCGGGGCCCTCCTCCCCCGGCTGGAACATGAGGACGACGTCGCCCTCGAGCTCGTCGCGCAGCTCGTGGAGGATGCGGGCGGCACCGACGAGTCCGGCGACGTGGAGGTCGTGCCCACAGGCGTGCATGGTCCCGGGGACCGTCGAGGCGTAGTCGAGGTCGAGAGCCTCCTGAACCGGGAGGGCGTCCATGTCGCCGCGCAGCAGCACCACCGGGCGCAGCGCGCCCGGCTCGCCGCCCCGGCCGCGCAGCACCGCCGTCACCGAGCTGAGGGCCTGCCCGAGCGTGACCTCGAGGTCGAGGTCGGCGAGCGCGTCGAGGACGGCCTGCTGGGTCTTCGGCAGGTCCAGGCCGATCTCCGGCTGCGCGTGGAGGCGGCGCCGGAGCGCCACGAGCTCGGGCGCGAGGGACTGGGCGAGCTGCGTCGTGGTCGGCACGGCGCTCACGCTAGCGGCCGGGCGGTCCGGGAGAAGCGGCGGCGGGTCCCGGAGGGCGGCCCAGCGCCGGTCCGAGGAACTCTCGCCGCCGCACGACCATCGTGTCGAGCAGGGCCCGCTCGGTCTCGGAGGCGCGGAGGTCCGCCGTGCCGTGGTGCATGCGCAGGCGCAGCAGCGCCAGCTCGCTCGCGGCGTCCTGGAAGCGCTGCATCGACCGCATCGCGCCACGCCCGCCGGTCTCCCGGGCCCACGCGCGGGCGCCGCGTCGACGAGCCATGGAGGAGAGCATCGCCACCTCACCGGGGCCGAGCCAGCCAGCGTCGGCGTAGGGGCCGAGGTAGCGGCCGATGAGCCGCCCCTCACGGCGCCGCACCCACACGACGAGGATGACGAAGGCGACGAAGACCGGGAGCTCCACGGTGAGGTAGACCGCCACCAGCCCCTGGCCGCCGGTGACCGCGGCGGTGTTCCAGAGGGCGTGCGCGAGGACGGCGAGGAGGTAGCCGACGAGCGGTGCCAGGACCTTCAGCGGACGGTGCCGGGTGGTCGCGGCGATGCCCACGCCGATCCCCGTCATGACGGTGAAGATGGGGTGCGCGAACGGGCTGAACAGCCCCCGCAGGACGAAGACGCCGGTGAGCGCCTGGCCACCGCCGTGCTGGTAGGCCAGCCCCAGGTACTGGATGTTCTCGGTGAAGGCGAAGCCCGCAGCGGTGATGCCGGCGTAGACGATGCCGTCGGTGAGCCCGTCGAACTCGGCGCGTCGCCGCCACCACAGGAGCAGGACGAGCAGCCCCTTGGCGGCCTCCTCGACGAAGGGCGCCACGAAGACGGCCGTGGCCGCCCGGCCCTCCTCGGGGTTGGTGACGGCGGAGAAGACGAGCAGCGCGCCGGTGTTGAAGACGGCCGCGAGCAGCGCCGCGATGAGGGCACCCCACAGGAACGCGACGACGAGGTAGGTCGTGGGCTCCGCCTCGAACCGGTCGATCCAGAGGAAGGTGGGGATGACGATGCCGAGCGGCAGCACCGCGAGGAGGATCGCGAGCAGGGTCGTGAGGACGCCGAGCGTCATGCCGTAGTAGGCGGCGAGCACCAGCGCGGCGAGCGCGAAGCCGGCGACCACGACACCGGTGAGGATCCAGCCGCGCAGCACGTGCCGGCGGGTGGCGCGGCCCGCTGCCACGGCCTCACCGGCGGCGGCGCGGGGAGGCTCGCCCCCGGCATACGGGTCGGCTCCCCTGCCCCACGTCACACCCGGGAGGTTAGTGCAGCCCCGTATGCCGGCGGTGCCCGTCGGCGGCGGGCCCTATGGTGTGCGCGTGGCACAGAACCCGACAGAGCGCGCCCTCAGCGACCGGATCGTCTGGATCGACTGTGAGATGACGGGGCTGTCGCTGGCCACCGACGCGCTCATCGAGGTGGCGGCGCTGGTGACCGACTTCGAGCTCAACCAGCTCGGGGACGGCGTCGACCTCGTCGTCAAGCCGCCGGCCGCCGCGCTCGAGCAGATGGACCCGTTCGTGCGGGAGATGCACACGACCTCCGGGCTGCTGACCGAGCTCGACTCCGGGATCACCTTGGACGAGGCGCAGGCGCAGGTCATGGCCTACGTGCGGGCATGGGTGCCGGAGCCGGGGAAGGCGCCGCTCGGGGGCAACACCGTGGCGACCGACCGTGGGTTCCTGGCGCGCGACATGCCCGAGCTCGAGGGCTACCTGCACTACCGGATCATCGACGTGTCCTCCGTCAAGGAGCTGTCGCGGCGGTGGTACCCCCGGGCCTACTTCAGCGCGCCCAAGAAGTCCGGGGGCCACCGCGCCCTCGCCGACATCCGCGAGTCGATCGCCGAGCTGCGCTACTACCGCGAGGCGGTGTTCGTGCCCCCGCCCGGTCCGGACAGCGCGGCCGCCAAGGCACTCGCCGCCCGGCACGTGATCGAGCCGTAGGGTCCCTCGCTCACCTTGTCGCCTCGGCGGGTGCTGTGCTGCGGGGCATGGTCACCGGCGCTCCGGCGACCGGGTACGATAGGCGCTGCTTTCCGCGACCGGCTCCTGGCCGGTCGCCTGCATGGTGGGTGTAGCTCAGCTGGTAGAGCACCTGGTTGTGGTCCAGGTGGTCGCGGGTTCAAGTCCCGTCACTCACCCCAGGCCCTCGGCC
>JAICIN010000181.1 GCA_025924375.1 Dermatophilaceae bacterium
TGACCATCTCGGGGACCCAGTGCCCCGGCGCGAACGGCGGGTCGGTCCACTCGAGGACGAGCGCCCGCGGACGGTGACCGCCGCGCACGAGCTCCTCGACGGCATACAGGCGCCCGCGCAGGGACGCCACGAGCCGGCGCCCCTCGGCCTCCCTGCCGCACGCGGCGCCGAGGTCCACCACGGAGGTGAGGACCTCCTCGAGCGTGTGGGGGTCGGTGGTGAGCACCTCGGCCCGGCAGCCGAGGTGGTCCAGCGCGTCGTCGACCTTCGCGACGTCCACGGCACAGACGGCGCAGAGGTCCTGGGTGACGACGAGGTCGGCGTCGAGGTCCGCGAGCGCACCGGCGTCGAGGTGGTAGAGGTCCTCGCCGGCCGCCAGGGCGCCGCTGACGAAGTCGTCGATCTCCTTGGAGGACAAGCCTTCCGGCATCGCCGACGTTGACACCACCCGCCGGGTGCGCGCCTCGGCCGGGTGGTCGCACTCGAACGTCACACCGACGACGTCGTCCCCCGCGCCGAGGGCGAAGAGGATCTCCGTCGCGGACGGCAGGAGGGAGACTATCCGCATGCCGCTGACCCTACGCGTGCTCCAGGAGCGGGATGTCGACGCGCTCCAGGACCTCGTCGAGTCGGACCCGGGCTACACCGAGCGGGTGACCGGCTACCCGCCGGGGCCCTCGGACGCCCTGAGCCTGCTGCTCATCAGGCCCGAGGGGGTGGAGGAGGACGCGAAGGTCGTCTTCGGCGCCTGCGAGGACGAGCACCTCGTCGCCGTCCTCGACGTGCTCCGCGGCTACCCCGACGCGGCGCGGGCCTTCGTCGGGCTGCTCCTCGTGCGCGGCGACCGGCAGGGCCGTGGGATCGGTCGGTGGGTGGTCGAGGAGCTCCTCGCCGGGATGCCGAGGGAGTGGCCGGAGGTCCAGCGGCTGCGGCTGGCGGTCGTCGACACGAACGCCGCGGTGGCCGGCTTCTGGGCGCGTCTGGGCTTCGAGGCCACCGGCGAGGAGCGGCCCTACCGGTACGACCACCTGGAGTCTGTGACGCGGCTGTTTGAGCGCCCGGTCGCGCGGGAACGGTGACCCGCGGCACACGAGGAAAGGGCGGCGACGATGACGGCAGCAACCGCAGAGACGGGGGCGGTCCGCAGCCGCATCCCCGCCCGCATGGACCGGCTCCCCTGGGCACGCTTCCACTGGCTCGTCGTCTTCGGGCTCGGGACCGCCTGGATCCTCGACGGCCTGGAGATCCAGCTCGTCGCCTCGGCCGGGTACCAGCAGACGCTGCACATGAGCAGCACCGAGGTGGGCTTCACCGGCACGATCTACCTCATCGGCCAGGTCGTGGGTGCGCTGTTCTTCGGGCGCCTCACCGACCGGTGGGGGCGCAAGAAGCTCTTCGTCATCACGCTGGCGATCTACCTCGTCGGCTCCGGCGTCGCGGGCCTCGCGTGGAGCACCTGGTGGCTGTGGGTGTGGCGCTTCGTCGCCGGGCTCGGCATCGGCGGCGAGTACACCGCGATCAACTCGGCCATCGACGAGCTCATCCCCGCCAAGTACAGGGGCCGGGTGGACATCGCGATCAACGGCACCTACTGGGCCGGCGCCATGATCGGCGCCTTCGCCAACATCTTCCTGCTCGACCACAGCCTCGTCGCGGCCAACTGGGGCTGGCGCATCGGCTTCTTCATCGGCCCGGTGCTCGGCCTGATCATCATCTGGCTGCGCCGCCACATCCCGGAGAGCCCGCGGTGGATGGTGACCCACGGCCACGCCGACGAGGCGCACAGGATCGTCGACGAGATCGAGAAGTCCGTCGAGGCCCAGGGGCACCGGCTCACACCGGTCCCCGAGGACAAGGCGATGCTCATCAAGGCGCGCGAGACGCTGCCGATGTCGGTGCTGCTCGACGTGTTCTTCAAGCGCTACCCGCGGCGGACGTTCCTCGGGCTGTCGATGATGATCACGCAGAGCTTCCTCTACAACGCGATCTTCTTCACCTACATCCTGGTGCTGAAGAACTTCTACGGTCTGCAGGGCTCCACCGCCGAGAAGTACTTCTTCCCGTTCGCCGTGGGCAACCTGCTCGGCCCCCTCGTGCTGGGGCACCTCTTCGACACCATCGGCCGGCGCAAGATGATCTTCTCGACCTACGTCCTCTCCGGCGTGATCCTGGCGGTGTCGGCGTTCCTCTTCGTCAACAACACCCTCACGGCGTTCACGCAGACGGCGCTGTGGGTCGGGTCGTTCTTCTTCGCCTCCGCCGGCGCCTCCTCCGCCTACCTGACGGTCAGCGAGATCTTCCCGCTGGAGGTGCGCGGCCAGGCCATCTCGTACTTCTTCTCGATCGGGCAGCTCGTCGGTGCGACCGGTCCGACCATCTACGGCGCGCTCATCGGCGCCGGGACGACGCGGGAGCCGCTCTTCTACGGCTACCTGCTCGGCGCGGCCGTCATGATCGCCGGCGGCCTCATCGCCTGGTTCTTCGGTGTGGACGCGGAGCAGAAGACGCTCGAGGACGTGGCCGACCCGCTGAGCCGGGTGGACGTGCCCGCGCACCGCGGTCCAGAGATCGCCACGGCCTGAGGAGGCACCGGTGACCGACAACACAGCCCCGGGCACGCAGACGCGCCCCTACACCGTCGTCGTCGGCGTCAGCGCGACGTCGAAGTCGCCGACCGCCCTGCGGTGGTCGGTGGAGGAGGCCGCCGCCCGCGGCGGGCGCGTCGTCGCGGTCCGGACGTGGCGGCCGACGCCGCCCCAGACCGGCTCACGAGGGACGCCCGCCGTGATGGCCGAGGACCTGCGCCAGGCCCAGCAGCGGGAGGACGAGCAGCTCGAGCAGGACGTGCGGGAGGTGCTCGGCGACGGACACGGCGTCGAGTGCCGGGTCCTTCATGGCGGCAAGCGGAAGGGCCTGCTGTCGGTGGCCGGGGAGGCCGACCTGCTCGTCGTGGACGCTCCCCGCCGGCTCGACCTCACCACCAGCCCGATGCTCGCGCAGCGGCTGATCCACCAGGCGACGTGCCCCGTCGTGGTCATGCCGCCACAGATCTCGGGCGCCGGACCGACCGCGATCGAGCGGGCCGGACGCGCACTCGGGCGCAACGTCGTCGAGGCCGCCGGTCGTTCGGGCCGGCCAGGGCTGAGCCACCCACCGGGCGGCGGCACGGGCTAGCAGCCGGGACCGAGCCGCCCCGGGACGGAGCTGGGACCGAGCGGACAGTGGCGTGGGGCCGGCGCCGGAGGATCCGCGGTGTCCGTTGGGCCGGCCGGCTCGACGGGCCGGTGGGGCCGCGCCCAAGCCGTCTCGACACAATGGCGACCATGACGGCTGAGGCGGCGCGCGAGACCCTGACCTACGAGGACTTCGGGCGGGCGGTGCGCGAGGTCGCGCAGGACGTCGTCGACAGCGGCTACGACCCCGACCTCGTGCTGTCGATCGCCCGTGGCGGCCTGCCGTTCGGCGGAGCCCTGGGCTACGCCCTCGACGTCAAGAACATCTCCGTCGTCAACGTCGAGTTCTACACCGGCGTCGACCAGCGGCTCGAGATGCCGGTCATGCTGCCGCCGACCCCGCAGGCCATCGACCTCTCCGGCGCGCGGGTCCTCATCGCCGACGACGTCGCCGACACCGGCAGGACGCTCGAGCTCGTGCGCGCCTTCTGTGCCGACCACGTGGCCGACGTCCGGACCGCCGTCATCTACGAGAAGCCGCCGTCGGTCGTGAAGTGCGACTTCGTCTGGAAGCACACCGACCTCTGGATCAACGTCCCGTGGTCCACGCTCCCGCCCGTCCGCCGCCGCGTGGGCTCGATCGACCACTGACTCCCGCCCGACCGCGCGTCCCGGCGCCGGGACCCGGCGTGTCGTGCGGGGCTGCGGTTGCGGGCGGTCCGGCCCTGAGCACGCGTGCCCGGACCGGGCCCGCCGCCACTCAGCACCA
>JAICIN010000182.1 GCA_025924375.1 Dermatophilaceae bacterium
CCCGGTCGGCGCGCTCCTCGAGGGCGCGGACCGTGACGTCCGCGGCGTCAGCCTGAGCTCGGCCGACATCGCCGACGGCGACCTGTATGCCGCCCTCCCGGGCGCCAACGCGCACGGGGCCTCCTTCGCGGGAGACGCTGTGGCGGCAGGGGCCGTCGCGGTGCTCACCGACGCAGCCGGGGCACTTCTCCTCGACGAGGCCGGCCCCCCGGTGCCGCGGCTGCTCGTGGAACGCCCGCGGTCCGTGGTGGGCCGGCTGGCCGCCCACCTCTACGGCACGACGGACCTGCCGCTGCGGATGGTCGGGATCACGGGGACCAACGGCAAGACCACCACGGCCTACCTCGTCAACTCGGCGCTCGTCGCCCTGGGCCACACCACCGGCCTCGTGGGCACGGTGGAGACCCGCATCGGCGAGGAGCGGGTGACGTCGGTGCGCACGACGCCGGAGGCCACCGTGCTGCACGCGCTGCTGGCGCTGATGGGCGAGCGCGGAGTCGACACCTGCGTCATGGAGGTGAGCAGCCACGCCCTGGCCCAGCACCGCGTCGACGGGGTGGTCTACGACGTCGCGCTGTTCACCAACCTCAGCCAGGACCACCTCGACTTCCACCCCACCATGCGCGACTACTTCCTCGCCAAGGCCTCGCTGTTCACCCCCGAGCGCGCCCGCCGCGGCATCGTGTGCGTCGACGACGAGTGGGGCGCCGAGCTCGCACGGCTGGCAGCCATCCCCGTGGTCACGGTGTCCTCAACCGACCGCGACGCGACCTACCGGGTGGAGGTCGAGGCCGCGGACCACTCCGCCTTCACGGTGACCGGCAACGGGGTCGCCCTTTCGCTGCGCTCGGCACTGCCCGGCGACTTCAACGTGATGAACACCGCGATGGCGGCCCTGGCCCTGCTCGTGTCCGGCACGGACCCGGACCAGGTGGAGTCCGCCCTGGCGGCCGACCCCCACGTGCCCGGACGGATGGAGCGCGTCCAGGTCGAGGACCGCGAGGACCTGCCCCTCGTCGTCGTCGACTACGCACACACGCCGGACGCCGTCTCCGCTGCCCTGCAGGCACTGCGGCCCGCGACGACGGGGCGGCTCGTCGTCGTCCTCGGGGCCGGCGGCGACCGCGACCGGGGGAAGCGCGCGGCCATGGGCGCCGCCGCGGCGCAGCACGCCGACGAGGTCTTCGTCACCGACGACAACCCACGCTCCGAGGACCCGGCCGCGATCCGCGAGACGGTGCTCGCAGGCGCCCGAGAGGTCGGCGGCCGCGCCGTACTGCACGACGTCGCCGGGCGTGCCGCAGCCATCCGGGCCGCGGTCGGGAGCGCACACGGCGCCGGCGCCGGCAGCGTCGTGGCCGTGGTGGGCAAGGGTCACGAGACCGGCCAGGAGGTTGGCGGCACGGTGCACCCGTTCGACGACCGCGAGGAGGTCCGGCGGGCGCTCGAGGCGCTGCGGACGCGGGTTGCGGGGGAGAGGTCCGGCCAGTGATTCCCCTGTCGCTCAAGGAGATCGCGGAGGCCACCGGCGGCCGCGTCCACGGCTTGGACGACGCCGCTGCCAGCGCACTGGTCGTCGACGGCCCCGTCGTGACCGACTCGCGCGAGGCCGGCCCGGGGGGGCTCTACATCGCGAGGGTGGGGGAGCAGCTCGACGGCCACCAGTTCGTCAGGGCGGCAGCGGAGCAGGGCGCTGTCGCGGCGATGACCACCCGCGAGGTGCCCGAGCTGCCGTGCGTCGTCGTCCCCGACATCCAGGACGGCCTGGCCACGCTCGCCCGCGCAGTCGTCGACCGCCACCCCGACCTGACGGTCATCGGCGTCACCGGGTCCTCGGGCAAGACCTCGACCAAGGACCTGCTCGCCGCCGTGCTGGCCGCGGGCGGGCCGACAGTCGCGCCGGTCGGCTCGCTCAACTCCGAGGTGGGCGTCCCGCTCACCGTGTTCCGGGTCCGGCCCGAGACCCGGTTCCTCGTCGTGGAGATGGGCGCCCGCGGCATCGGCCACATCCGCTACCTCACCACCATCGCGCCACCGCGGATCGGGATCGAGCTCAACGTGGGCAGCGCCCACGTGGGCGAGTTCGGCTCCCGCGAGGCGATCGCCACCGCCAAGGCGGAGCTGGTCGAGGCCCTCCCGGCCGAGGGCCTCGCCGTGCTCAACGCCGATGACGCGGCGGTCCGCGCCATGGCGGGACGCACCGTCGCCCGCGTGCAGCTGGTCGGGACCACGGGTGACGCGGCCATCCGCGCCGAGGACATCCGGCTCGACGAGGCCGGCCGCCCGGCATACACGGTCGTGACACCTGGCGGCACCGCCGAGGTGAGCCTGCCGCTGCACGGCGAGCACCACGTCGCCAACTCCCTCGCCGTGGTCGCCACGGCCCTCGAGTGCGGCCTCGACCTCGACTCGACGGTGAGGGTGCTGGCCTCGGCACGGCCGGCCTCCCGCTGGCGGATGGAGGTCAGCGAGCGCCCGGACGGCGTCACCGTCGTCAACGACGCCTACAACGCCAACCCCGACTCGGTGCGGGCGGCGCTCAAGGCGCTCGTCGCGATGGGCCGGGGCCGGCGGACCTGGGCCGTCCTCGGATCCATGCTCGAGCTCGGCGACGAGTCCACGGTCGAGCACGACGCGATCGGCCGGCTCGCGGTGCGGCTCAACGTGTCCCGGCTCGTCGTGGTCGGCGACCTCGCGCGGCCGATGGCCACCGGCGCCCAGCACGAGGGCTCGTGGGGCGACGAGGCGGTGTGGGTCCCCGACGCCGACGCGGCCCACCAGCTGCTCGCGAAAGAACTGCGTCCGGGCGACGTCGTGTTGTTCAAGTCCAGCCGGGACGCCGGGCTACGGTGGCTCGGGGACCGGGTGGCCGGAGAAGGGGCCGCAAGGGGCGCCGCCAACGAGACCGACGACGACACCATGGAGGACGCACCGTGAAGGCTGTGCTGCTCGCGGCCGTCGTCTCGCTGGTCGGTGCGCTGCTCGGCACCCCGATGTTCATCAAGTTCCTCGTCCGCCGCGGCTACGGCCAGTTCATCCGCGACGACGGCCCCACCTCGCACCACACCAAACGCGGCACCCCGACCATGGGGGGCGCGATCATCATCGGCTCCAGCCTGGTCGCCTACGGCGCCGCCCACGCCGTCACCGCCACGCCGCTCACCTGGAGCGGCGTCCTCGTGCTGTTCCTCATGGCCGGGCTCGGGCTGGTGGGGTTCCTCGACGACTACATCAAGATCTCCAAGCAGCGCAGCCTCGGCCTGAGGTCGGGGGAGAAGCTGGCGGGGCAGACCCTCGTCGCGGTGATCTTCTCAGTGCTCGTGCTGCAGTTCCCGAACAGCAAGAACCGCACCCCCGGGTCGACGCACATCTCCTTCGTGCGCGACACCCCGTTCGACCTCGCCTTCGCGGGGACCCTGGTCGGGGTGATCCTGTTCGTCATCTGGGCGAACCTCATGATCGCCGGCACCTCAAACGGCGTGAACCTCACCGACGGGCTCGACGGGCTCGCGACCGGCGCGTCGGTCATGGTGTTCGCCGCCTACGTCCTCATCGGAATCTGGCAGGGCAACCAGAACTGCCAGATCAACCCCGGGCTGAAGTGCTACGAGGTCCGCGACTCCCGCGACCTCGCGGTGGTCGCGGCCGCAGCCATGGGCGCCTGCTTCGGGTTCCTGTGGTGGAACGCCTCGCCCGCCAAGATCTTCATGGGCGACACCGGGTCGCTGGCGCTGGGCGGCGTGCTGGCCGGTCTCGCGATCACCACCCGCACTGAGCTGCTGGTGGTCATCCTGGGTGGCCTCTTCGTCACCATCACGCTGTCCGTCATCATCCAGGTCGGGTCGTTCAAGCTCACCGGTAGACGGGTGTTCCGGATGGCGCC
>JAICIN010000183.1 GCA_025924375.1 Dermatophilaceae bacterium
CCATCTGAACACCTGCCCGGTCGGCATTGCGACGCAAGACCCCGTGCTGCGCAAGCGGTTTACGGGTACGCCCGAGCACGTCATCAACTACTTCTTCTTCGTCGCCGAGGAAGTGCGCGAGCTGATGGCGAAGCTCGGCTTCCGCACGTTCGGCGAGATGATCGGGCAGGTGGGCAAGCTCGACATGCGTCGGGCGATCGGCCACTGGAAGGCGCAAGGCGTCGATCTCAGCCGCATCCTGCACGAGGTGAAGCCGCAGCCTGGCGTGGCGATCCATAACTGCGAGCGTCAGGAGCATCACCTTGAGCAAGCGATGGACAATACGCTGATCGCCTCGGCGCGGCCGGCGCTCGAGAATGGCGCGCCGGTGCGGATCGAGGGCGACATCCGCAACGTCAACCGCACCGTGGGCACGCTGCTCGGTCACGAGGTGACCAAGCGCCACCCGGAGGGGCTGCCCGACGGCACCATCGAGCTCACCCTCACGGGCTCGGCGGGCCAGTCGTTCGGCGCCTTCGTCCCACGCGGGATCACGCTGCGGCTGCTCGGTGACGCCAACGACTACGTCGGCAAGGGCCTCTCCGGCGGCCGCGTCGTCGTCCGCCCGGACCGGGGCGCCTCCCTGGAGGCCGAGCGGAACGTCATCGCAGGCAACGTGATCGGCTACGGCGCGACCTCCGGCGAGCTCTACCTCCGCGGCAAGGTCGGCGAGCGCTTCTGCGTCCGCAACTCGGGGGCGACGGCCGTCGTCGAGGGTGTCGGCGACCACGGCTGCGAGTACATGACCGGTGGCAGGGTGCTCGTCCTCGGCCCCACCGGCCGCAACTTCGCGGCCGGCATGTCGGGTGGCGTCGCCTACGTCCTCGACCTCGCGGCCGAGCGCGTCAACGGCGAGCTGGTAGAGCTCTCCGCCCTGCGGCCGCAGGACGAGCCGGTCGTGCGCGAGCTCCTCGAGCAGCACCACCGCTGGACCGACTCCACGGTGGCGGGCCGGCTCCTCGAGGAGTGGGACGCCGCCAGGGAGCGGTTCACGCTCGTCCTGCCCCGCGACTACCAGAGGGTCCTCGACGTCCGCGCCGCCGCGGAGGCCGACGGGCTCGACCCCGACGGCTCCGTGGTGTGGGAGCGGATCATGGAGGCCTCCCGTGGCTGACCCCCAGGGCTTTCTGAAGACTCGCCAGCGCGAGCTGCCGGCCCGCCGGCCCGTGCCCGTGCGCCTGCGGGACTGGAAGGAGGTCTACGAGGAGCAGCAGCTCGGCACCCTGCAGCGCCAGGCGGGCCGGTGCATGGACTGCGGGATCCCCTTCTGCCACAGCGGCTGCCCGCTCGGCAACCTCATCCCCGAGTGGAACGACCTGGCGTGGCGGGGGGAGTGGCACGAGGCGGTCGAGCGCCTCCACGCCACGAACAACTTCCCGGAGTTCACGGGTCGCCTGTGCCCCGCCCCCTGCGAGACCGCCTGCGTCCTCGGCATCAACCAGCCGGCGGTGACGATCAAGCAGGTTGAGGTGACGGTCGTCGAGCAGGCGTTCGACGCCGGCTACGTCCGGCCCCAGGCGCCCGAGCGGCTGTCGGGCAAGACCGTCGCCGTCGTCGGCTCCGGCCCCGCCGGTCTGGCGGTCGCCCAGCAGCTCACCCGGGCCGGGCACACGGTCGCGGTCTTCGAGCGCGCCGACCGGCCCGGCGGCCTGCTGCGCTACGGCATCCCCGAGTTCAAGATGGAGAAGTCGGTCGTCGACCGGCGGATCCGTCAGATGGAGGCGGAGGGCACCCGCTTCCGCAGTGGCGTCGACGTCGGGAAGGACCTCACCGGCGCCCAGCTGCGGCAGCGCTACGACGCGGTCGTCCTGGCCGTCGGGTCAACGGTGGCCCGCGACCTCCCCGTCCCCGGGCGTGACGCCGAGGGCGTCCTCCAGGCGATGGACTTCCTCCCGCCGGCCAACCGGGCAGCCCTCGGCGAGGCCGTGGACGGCCAGGTCACCGCGGAGGGCAAGGACGTGGTGATCATCGGCGGCGGCGACACCGGGGCCGACTGCCTCGGGACCGCGCTGCGCCAGGGGGCACGCTCGGTCACGAGCCTCGAGATCCTGCCCCAGCCGGGCGAGGACCGCCCGGCCCACCAGCCGTGGCCGACCTACCCGATGGTCTTCCGGGTCGCGTCCGCGCACGAGGAGGGCGGTGACCGGGTCTACGCGGTGAGCACCAAGGAGGTCCTCAAGGACGAGGACGGCCGCGTGCGCGGGCTCCGGCTCGTGGAGGTGGAGCTGGGCGAGGGGGGCTTCGCTGAGGTCGAGGGCAGCGAGCGGGTGCTCCCGGCCCAGCTGGTGCTGCTCGCGATGGGCTTCACCGGCCCGGAGCGGGCAGGCGTCGTCGAGCAGCTCGGCGTGGAGCTCGACGAGCGCTCCAACATCCGCCGTGACGCCGACTTCATGACCTCCGTCCCGGGCGTGTTCGTCGCCGGCGACGCCGGACGCGGCCAGTCCCTCATCGTGTGGGCCATCGCGGAGGGCCGCTCCGCCGCCGCGGGGGTCGACCGCTACCTCACCGGCCACACGTCGCTGCCGCGCCCCGTGAACCCGACCGACCGCCCCCTGGTGGTGTGACCGGTATGCCGGCGGGCCGGCATACCGGGCACCGTCGCTGGCTCTGTGAGCGTGTGCAGGCGGGCCGGCACACGGAGCAGGTGACCTGACGCGTCCGGCAGGTGACCTGGGTCACGTCCTCACCGGTGGCGTCGATAGTCTGCTGGCCATGCGCCGCGCCAAGATCGTCTGCACCCTCGGTCCCGCCTCCTCCACCCCGGAGCGGCTGCGCCAGCTCGTCGAGGCCGGCATGGACGTGGCGCGGCTCAACCTCTCCCACGGGTCCTACGCGGACCACGAGAAGGTCTACCACGCGGTGCGCAGGGCAGGCGACGAGAGCGGTCACGCGGTCGGCGTCCTCGTCGACCTCCAGGGGCCGAAGATCCGCACCGGCCGGTTCTCGCAGGGGCCGGTCGAGCTGGCGGAGGGCGCGTCGTTCACCATCACGACCCGTGAGGTGGACGGCTCCATCGCGGAGGTGGGCACCACCTACAAGGGGCTGCCCGGCGACGTGCGGCCCGGGGACCGCCTGCTGATCGACGACGGCAAGGTCGCGCTCGAGGCGCTCGAGGTCACCGACACCGACATCGTGACCCGAGTCGTCGTGGGCGGGACCGTGTCGAACAACAAGGGCATCAACCTCCCCGGCGTGGCCGTGAGCGTGCCGGCGATGTCGGAGAAGGACAAGGAGGACCTGCGGTGGGCGCTCGGGCTGCGCGCCGACATGGTGGCGCTGTCCTTCGTGCGGTCCGCCGACGACATCAAGGACGTCCAGGAGATCATGGACGAGGTCGGGGTGCGCCTGCCGGTCATCGCCAAGATCGAGAAGCCGCAGGCCGTCGACAACCTCATGGAGATCATCCGCGCGTTCGACGGGATCATGGTCGCCCGCGGAGACCTCGGCGTGGAGCTGCCGCTCGAGGACGTGCCGCTCGTGCAGAAGCGCGCGATCGAGCTCGCCCGCACCCAGGCCAAGCCGGTCATCGTCGCGACCCAGGTCCTCGAGTCCATGGTGGAGAACCCCCGGCCCACCAGGGCGGAGGCCTCCGACGCGGCCAACGCGGTGCTCGACGGCGCGGACGCCCTCATGCTCTCCGGCGAGACGAGCGTTGGCGCGTGGCCGGTCGAGGCGGTCGCGACGATGGCCAAGATCATCGAGAGCACCGAGGAGCACGGGCTCGACCGGATCCGCCCGCTGGGCACCCGGCCCCACACCGTCGGCGGGGCGGTGTCGTGGGCGGCCGGGGAGATCGCCGAGCTGATCGGCGCCAAGTTCATCGTCATCTTCAGCCAGTCCGG
>JAICIN010000184.1 GCA_025924375.1 Dermatophilaceae bacterium
ACCGCCGCCAGCCCGCAGGCCACCGGCCAGGTCTCCCTCTCGGGCCTGGCGCTCGACGGCACGGCCCTCGACCTCGGCGACGCGGACCGCTGGCAGCAGTCCACCAAGGTCGACGCCGCGCCCGACGACGTCATGCGGCCCGCCCAGGGTTCCAGCGGCGACCACCTCGTGGTGGACGTCGCGAACTCCGGTGTCGTGCTGGCGATGCCGTATGCCGACGTCCCCGCCCGGTTGCCGGCGGTCCTGGCCGGCCCGGTGCCCCCGGGCGGCACCGCCGCGACGTTCACGGCATACGGTCTCTCGGGGCTGCCCACCACCATGGCGGCGGTCCAGCAGGTGCCGGCCCTCCCGCTCGTGGGAGCGCGAGGGGCCCTCGTCAACTTCGAGACGATGAGCCGTCTCGGCGGCCAGGTCCCGGACACCGGCTCCCTCGAGGTGTGGGTGGCCTCGCCGAGCGCGGCGGAGCGGGTGCGGCAGGGTCTGCGGGACGACGGCATCAACGTGCTCACCACCCGGTCCTACGCCGAGACCAAGAGCGGCTACGACCAGTCGGCCTCCGGATGGGGCCTGCAGCTTGCCCTCGTCACCGGCCTCGTCGCCCTCCTCCTCGCAGCCCTCGTCATGGTGGTCGTCGCCGCCACCGGGTGGCGTTCCACCGTCCACGACTACGCCGCCCTGCGCATGGCCGGTGTCTCCACCGCCGCCCTGCGGGCTGCCGCCCGTCGCGAGCAGCTCGTCGTCGTGGGTGTCGGCGTGCTCGCGGGCACCGTGTGCGGGCTGCTCGGCGCCCACCTCGCCATGCCGCTCGTCCCGCTGTTCAGCACGCCGGCGGCCGTGCCCGCGCTCGACCTGTCGCCCGCGTGGGGGGCGTCGCTGGTGACGGCGGCGATGGCCCTCCTCCTGCTCGGGCTGGTCGGCCTCGCGGTCGGGCGGGCGGTCGTCGGCAGGGTGACGCTCTCGCGGGTCAGGGAGCACCTGTGAGCGCGGTCCGGGGGCACACCGCCGTGGCCGAGCGCCGGGGCCTCGTCGTGAGCACCTCGGGACTGGTCCACATCTACCGCGCCGAGGGGCACGACGTCGCGGCGCTCTCGGGAGTCGACCTCGTCGTCCGCGCCGGTGAGATGGTGGGGCTCCTCGGCCCGTCGGGGGCCGGCAAGTCCACGCTCCTCACCCTCTTCGGCGGCCTGTTCCGCCCCAGCGCCGGGCGGATCCGCATCGGTGAGCGCGAGCTCTCCACGATGACGGAGGAGGAGCTCGACGAGTTCCGCAGCGGCGAGGTCGGGCTCGTGCTCCAGGGTGCGGCGCGAAACCTCCTGCCCTACCTCACCGCCCGGGAGAACGTCGAGTTCGCCCAGCGCGCCGCCCGGTCCCGCAAGCGCGACCTGCCGACCCCGGCCGAGGTGCTCGACCTCGTGGGCCTCCACAAGCGCTCCAACGAGGCGCTGTCGGGCCTGACGCCCGGCCAGCTGCAGCTCGCAGCGCTCGCCGTGGCGGTCGCGACCGGCCCGGGCCTGCTGCTCGGCGACGAGCCGACGAGCCAGCTCGACCACGAGGCGCGCGACACCGTGCTCGACGCGCTCGCCCACGTCAACGCGGAGATGGGCACGACCGTGATCGTCGTCACGCACGACCCGGAGGTGGCGGCCCGGCTGCCGCGCACCGTCACCATCCGCGACGGCCGCGTCGGTGGCGAGGGCCGCGACGGCCAGGAGTATGCCGTGGTGGCGGCGGACGGCTCGCTGTCGTTGCCGCCCCACGCCCTCGCCGCGTTCCCACCGGGCTCGCTCGTGCGCGTGCACGAGGAGGACGGCCAGTGGCGGCTCATCGGCCAGCCCGGCGAACGCGGAGGCGAGGGGTGACGATGGGGCAGGACGTGGCGCAGGGCCGGGGCCGGCAGGTGGACGACGTCGGGTCACGGCTCGACGAGGCACGGATCGAGGGGCTCGTCATCGAGGTCGAGCGCGTCACCGTGCGCTACGGCGACGTGACGGCGCTCGCCGGGGCGACCACCGCCGCCGAGCCGGGACGCATCCTCGCCGTCACCGGCCACTCCGGTGCCGGGAAGTCGACGCTCCTGTGGGCGATGGCCGGGGCGGTCGCGCTCGCGGAAGGCAGCGTCCACGTCGACGGGGAGGAGGTCCGCGACCGCGAGACGGCCGTCGCCATGGGGGTCGGCCTCGTGCCCCAGGGCAACGGCCTCGCGACCATCCTCAGCGCCCACGAGAACGTCGTGCTCGCCCTCGTCGCGACCGGCGTCCCGGCCCGCGAGGCGGACGAGCGCGCCCGGGCCGCCCTGCACTCGGTGGGGCTGGAGGAGAGCGGCGGCCACCTCGTCGAGGAGCTCTCGGGCGGCCAGCAGCAGCGGGTCGCGGTCGCCCGCGGCCTGGCGATGTCCGCCCCGGTGCTCCTCGCCGACGAACCCACCTCGGAGCTCGACCACGACAACCGGGAGCGGGTGCTGGCCCTCCTGCGCGACCAGGCCCGGCGCGGGGCGACGGTCGTCATGGCCACCCACGACCCCCAGGCCGCCGGGCAGGCCGACGCCGAGGTGCGTCTCGACGACGGACGGCTCGTCAGGGTGCGCTGAGCCGGCACTAGCCTGTCGGGCGTGCCGACGCCCCTCCGCCTGCCGTTCGACCCCATCACGCGGGCAGCGCAGCTCTGGACCCGGCGGTGGGGCCGCACCTCGCAGCCGGTCGCCATGGCCACCGCGACCTCGATCATGCGGGTGCAGCAGCTGCTCATCACCGAGTTCGACGCGATCACCGGCCGGCACGGCCTCACCTTCGCCCGCTACGAGGCGCTGGTCCTGCTCGCCTTCAGCCGCGAGGGACGGCTCAGCATGGGCAAGATCGGCCAGCGGCTCATGGTCCACCCGACGAGCGCGACGAACATCGTCCAGCGCCTCGCCGCCCAGGGCTTCGTCGAGCGGGTCCCCAACCCGCAGGACGGCCGCGGTGCGCTGGCGGTGATCACCGAGGCGGGGCGCGACGCGATGGAGGCGGCGACGGCCGACCTCGTCTCCGCCCGCTTCGGCGTCGGCATGCTGAGCGCCGCGGAGCACGAGCAGCTCTTCGAGCTGCTGCGCAAGGTCCGCGTCGGCGCGCACGACTTCGAGGCCTGACCCGTCACGTGGCCTGCCTGGAACCCCGCCCGGAGCACCGCGTGGAGCAGCGCGCCGTGACATCTAGTAGGACGTCCTAGTAAATTGAGGGCATGACGCAGACCCCCGAGATGCCCGGTGCCGCCCGCTGGCAGGCCCGCTACGACGCAGCCCTGGCGAAGGGGCAGGTCCGCGACGCCGACTTCACCACGCTGTCGGGAGTCGAGGTGGACCCGGTCTACGGCCCGGCCGACGGCAGTGAGGTGCCCGAGTCGATCGGCTGGCCGGGGGAGTTCCCGTTCACCCGAGGGCTCTACCCGACCGGCTACCGCGGCCGGACGTGGACGATCCGGCAGTTCGCCGGCTTCGGCAACGCCGTCCAGACCAACGAGCGCTACCGGATGATCCTCGAGCGCGGCGGCGGCGGGCTGTCGGTCGCCTTCGACATGCCGACCCTCATGGGCCGCGAATCCGACGACCCGATGAGCCTGGGTGAGGTGGGTCACTGCGGCGTGGCCATCGACTCCGCCGCCGACATGGAGGTCCTCTTCAGCGACATCCCGATCGACGAGGTGACGACCTCGATGACGATCAGCGGTCCCGCGGTCCCGGTCTTCTGCATGTACCTCGTCGCCGCCGAGCGCCAGGGCGCCGACATCGGCCGGCTCAACGGGACCCTGCAGACCGACATCTTCAAGGAGTACATCGCCCAGAAGGAGTGGCTCTTCGCCCCGGAGCCGCACCTGCGCCTGATCG
>JAICIN010000185.1 GCA_025924375.1 Dermatophilaceae bacterium
CAATGCATCGCGGCTGGATTAGAACGTGCGCGGTAGGGGCTCTCCGCCAGCGTTACTACGACGTCGGTATGGGTGTGCGGCCTCCGCCTCCGCCAGATGCGCGAGACAATCCCGGCGTAGCCCCCGCGGCGTCACAGCGTCACCAGGGAGCCGCGCGGCGCCGTCTCCCCAGCGACCGCCTCCTCCGTCACGGGTGACTAGTCCGAAAGATGGTCATGCCTAGCCAGCGCCCTCCGGGGACCTCTCAGGCTGGCGCGTGCCAGCGCTGCTGGGCGGCGAGCAGCCCCTCCGCCACGACCTGCTCGACGGCGTCGGCGGCATCGGCGAGCAGGAACGGAAGGTCCTTGCGCTCGACGGCCGAGAAGTCCCTCAGCACGAAGTCGGCGGCGTCCATGCGCCCGGGTGGCCGCCCGATCCCGACGCGCACCCGCAGGTAGTCCTTCGTGCCGACGGCCGAGCTGATCGAGCGGAGGCCGTTGTGGCCGCCCTCTCCCCCACCCTGCTTGAGCCGAACCGTCCCCGCCGGGATGTCGAGCTCGTCGTGCACCACCAGGAGCCGGTCGGCCGGCACCGAGTAGAACGTGGCCAGCGCGGACACCGGCCCGCCGGACTCGTTCATGTAGGACGAGGGCACCGCGAGCACGGCTCGGGGTCCGGGCGCGCCGCCGGGCAACGTCCCCAGCCGCACCTCGCAGACGGAGGCGCGCGCCTTGTGGGACCTGAGCTTTCCGCCGCCGCCGTGCCGCGACACCAGCTCGTCGACGACCATGGCGCCGACGTTGTGCCGGTTACCGACATAGCGCGCGCCGGGGTTGCCGAGTCCGACGACGAGCCAGGTGTCCACGGGGCGCAAGTATGCCGGAAGGCCAGGTCCCACGACGGACCTGGCCTTCCGGCACAGCGGCTCTGCGGCGCGGAGCACGCCGCCCGGGATCAGCCCTCGGAGGGCTCGCCTTCCGCGGCGGTGGCGACGGCCTCGCCCTCGGCAGGCGCCTCGGGAGCCTCGTGCTCGATGCCCGCCTCGGCCTCGAGCTCCGAGAGCTCGGCGTCGAGGGCCTCCTGCGACACCTGGGCGGTGACGTTGACGACCAGGACCTCCGGGTCGGTGACGAGCTCGGCACCCTGGGGCAGCGTGACGTCGCCCGCCTTCACCTGCGTGCCGGCCGGGACACCCTCGACCGAGACCACGACGTTCTCCGGGATGTGGGTCGCCTCGACGGCGAGCTGCAGCGTCTGGGCGTCGACGGTCACGACGGTCTCTGCGGCGGCCTCGCCCTCGACGTGGACGGGGACGTCGACGGTGACCTTCTCGCCGCGCTTGACGACCACGAGGTCGACGTGCTCGATGACCGGCTTGATGGCGTCGCGCTGCACGTCCTTGGCGAGCGCGAGCTGCTCGGTGCCGTCGACCTCGATGGTGAGCAGGGCGTTGGTGTGCTTGAGCGCCATCATCGTGTCGTGGCCCGGGAGGGTGATGTGGACCGGTGCGGCGCCGTGGCCGTAGATCACGGCAGGGATCTTGTGGGCACGGCGGATCTTGCGCGCGGCGCCCTTGCCGAACTGGGTGCGGAGCTCGGCGACGAGCTTGGTCTCGGACACGGGGTTCTCCTCGGGGAAAAGAGCGGCTGGTCGGGTGCGGTGGGCCTCGACGCGGGGCGCAGCACGGAGGCTCCACCGCGTCGATCACGGACGGGCGCGGCGCTGCGGCCGTGCGGTGTCCCTCGCCGAGGCAACCCCGCGAGTCTAGGCGACGGGCGTGGCCACAGGGAAATCCGACGGCTCCGGGGCCTCGTCCGGGGCTCGCCGCACGCCGCGCACCTCGTCCCACCGCACCGCGAGCACGCCGGCCACGATGAGCACGCCGCCCCCGAGCTGGACGAGTCGCGGCAGCTCGCCGAGGAGCAGCCACGCGAACAGCACGGCGAAGAGGACTTCCGTGAGCGCGACGAAGGACGCGACGGTGGTGCCGAGCAGTCGAACCGCCGCGATGCCGGTGGCGTAGGCGAGGCCGGCGGCGACGACGGCGAGCTCGGCGACCGGCAGGAGCCAGGAGACCGCGTGTCCCCCGACGGTGACGTCGCCCGTGGTGGCGTGCATCGGCACGAGGTGGAGCAGACCCGCGGCACCGAGCACCACCGCGCCGACGAGCAGGCCGGTGCCGGCGAGCGCGACCGGGGGCAGGGCGTCGTCTCCTCCGGAGCCGGAGAGCAGGAAGTAGACGACCAGGCAGCACGCCGCCGCCAGGCCCCACAGGACGCCGGCGCCGCTGATCCGCACGCCGCTCAGGACGTCGAGGACGAGGAGCAGCCCGAGGACCGCGAGGACGACGCCGGCGCCCGTGAGCGGGCGTGGGCGCCTGCCGTGGCGGGCCCAGAGGTAGCCGACGATGAGGACCGGCGCGAGGTACTCCAGGAGCAGCGCGACGCCCACGGAGAGGCTCTCCACGGCGTTGAAGTAGGCCAGCTGGCAGCCGGCGATCGCCACGAGCCCGTATGCCGTGACGATGCCGGTGTTGCGCCGCAGCAGCGCCCAGCGGCCGCGGAGGGCCAGCACGGTGGGGACGAGCATCAGGAGGGCCGCGCCGCCGATGCGTGCGGTGACCACGGCGCCCGGCGTCCAGCCCTGGAGCAGGAGGGACTTCGCGAACGCGCCCGAGGTCCCGAACGTGCCGGCGGAGAGGAGCGCGACGACGAGGCCCAGCCCGGCGCGTCCGGTCGGGCTCGCGGCGGCTGCGTGGGACACGGCGGAGCTCCAGACCTTGTCAGGGGTGAAACGGGATATGCTCGTTACGGTACTGCGCCGTGATGTCAGGAGTCAACGTGCTGTTCGCCCATGACACCGAGGTGGCGCTCCAGAGCGCCGCGGCACTGGTCAACACCGGCTCGGGCGGGGCCGAGACCCTGGTGACGACGCACGACCTCGACCGCTTCGTCGAGGAGCAGCAGTGGACCGGCTCGCGCACCCACGACGAGGAGGAGCTCGACCAGGTCCGCTCCCTGCGGCCCCGGCTGCGGGCGATCTGGACGTCGGGGGTCGACGAGGCGGTCGAGAGGGTCAACTCCCTCCTCGCCGAGTTCCAGGCGCTGCCCCAGCTGGTCCGCCACGACGCGTGGGACTACCACCTCCACGCCACCCCGGCCGGCGCGCCCCTCGCCTCCCGCATGGCGGTCGAGGCCGCCATGGCCTTCGTCGACGTGATCCGGGCCGGTGAGCTCGAGCGGTTGCGCCTCTGCGCCGCGGCCGACTGTGAGGACGTCGTCGTCGACCTGTCCAAGAACCGGTCCCGGCGCTACTGCGACGGCGGCTGCGCCAACCGCGCCCACGTCACGGCATACCGGCTCCGCAGGGCGGGAGGAGACGCTAGGCGCGGCCGTTGAAGAGGCTCGTCACGGAGCCGTCCTCGAAGACCTCGCGCACCGCCCGGCTGATGAGCGGGGCGATCGAGAGCACCGTCAGCTTGTCGATCCGGCACTCCTCGGGGATCGGCAGGGTGTTGGTGACGACGACCTCACGGGCGGCGCAGTTCTTGAGGCGGTCGACCGCCGCGCCGGAGAGGATGGCGTGGGTCGCGGCGATGATGACCCCCGCGGCGCCGTCGGCCATGAGGGCGTCAGCCGCCTTGGTGATGGTGCCGCCGGTGTCGATCATGTCGTCGACGAGCACGCACACCCGACCCTGGACCTCACCGACCACGCGGTTGGCGACCGTCTCGTTGGGCCGGTCGATGTCGCGCGTCTTGTGGATGAACGCCAGCGGCGCTCCTCCCAGCCGCTCCGACCACTGCTCCGCCACCTTGATCCGCCCGG
>JAICIN010000186.1 GCA_025924375.1 Dermatophilaceae bacterium
AGCAGCGGCACCGGGACGCGTTCGGCGTCGGTCACGAGGGGTGACCCTATCCCCCGCTCGGGGCTCAGGCCGCGAAGTCGGTGCAGACCGGCTGCCCGCCCACCTCCTAGGCCAGCTGTCTGCGGTGGTGCACGAGGAAGCAGCGCGAGCAGGTGAACTCGTCGGCCGCCGGGGCAGCACCCGCACCGACAGCTCCTCACCGGAGAGGTCGGCGCCGGGCAGCTCGAAGCCCTCGGCCTGCTCCGCCTCGTCGACGTCGACGCTGGAGGCGCCCTTGTCGGCGCGGCGCGACTTCAGCTCCTCGATCGAGTCCTCGTTGATGTCGTCGTCCGTCTTGCGCGGCGCGTCGTAGTCAGTCGCCATGTCCTGTGTCGCTCTCCTGAACTGTCTTCACCCGGGGGTGAGGTCTGTCGAAACGTCGATGTCTGAAAGGTGTCTGTGGCCCACCGGTCGGAGCCACCAGCTGGTGCCGGCGCTCCGTCTGCGGGGACAACGCGGCGCACCGCCGTTTTGTGCCCGATCGCTCGCGGATTGTGCCCTACCTCGCGCCGAAGCGCCAACCGGCCCGGCTCCCAGCCCCCCGGCCGAGGGCGAGGTCCTCCCCTCAGGCAGTGACCCGGCGCCCGATCTCCTCGACGGCCGAGCGCAGCGCGCCGTGCAACGCCCCGTGCAACGACGGGCCGGCCGCGATGACCATTTCCCCGCTGGGCGGGCGCCCCTGCCAGCCGCTCACGACGCCCCCGGCCTCCTCCACCACGAGCTGGCCCGCGGCGAGGTCCCACGGGTGCAGCCCTGACTCGTAGTAGCCGTCGAGCCGGCCGGCGGCAACGCTGCACAGGTCGATCGCGGCGCTGCCGCCGCGCCGGAGGTCGCGCACCCCCGGCAGCAGCGCAGCCGCCACCGCACCCTGCCGGGCCCGGTCCTGCGCGCGGTAGCCGAAGCCGGTCCCCACCAGGGCCCCATCGAGCTCCTGACCGGTAAGTACGCGCAACCGCCTGGACCCGGCCGCCGCTCCCCGAGTCCGCAGGGCGGCGCCACCGCCGCGGCGCGCGTGGAAGACCTCGCCGGCCGCGGGACTGCAGACGGCGCCGGCGACCGGCTCCCACTCGCCGGGCAGGGTGGGGTCGCCGGTGACGACGGCGACGGACACGGCATACGCGGGCAGGCCGTAGAGGTAGTTGACGGTGCCGTCGATCGGGTCGACGACCCAGGTCAGGCCGGACCAGCCGGCCGGCCGCACCGAGGACCCCTCCTCCTCGCCGAGGACGGCGTCGCGCGGCCGCGCGGCGAGCAGCCGGCGGCGCAGGAGCTGCTCGGACCGCTGGTCCATGACGGTGACGATGTCCGTGGCACTGGACTTGGTCGCCGCCACCCCCAGCTCCTCGGGCCGCTCGTCGACGATGAGCCGGCCCGCCTCGGAGGCGAGCGCGACGGCCAGCGCCTCCAGGTCCGCGAGCTCCACGGAGGTCGGCATCAGTCCTCCCCGCACAGCGCCGGCCGCGCGGCGCGCAGGTTGGGGCAGCAGCCGGCCGGGCAGATCGCGGGCAGCGGCACCGGGTCGGGCCAGGCCGGACCCTGCACCGCCTCACCCCGCGCCTGAGCGGCCCGCTCCTCGAGCAGGTCGACGAGCCCGCTGACGAACTCGGCGTCGGCACCGACCGTGGGCACCCGCACCAGCCGCAGCCCCAGCTCGTCGGCGACCGCCCGCGCCTCCGTGTCGAGGTCGAACCTGACCTCCATGTGGTCGGAGACGAACCCGATCGGCACGAGCACGACGGTGCGCACGCCTTCGCCGGCCAGCACCCGCAGGTGGTCACCGACGTCGGGCTCGAGCCACGGCTGTCCCGGTCGACCGGAGCGCGAGCAGTAGGTCAGCGCCCCCTCCAGCGACCGGCCGAAGGTGGCGTTGACCTCGTCCGTGATGGCCGCGGCCAGGGCCGCGTGCTGGCGCTGGTAGGCGTTGCCCTCCCCGTCGCCCGGCCCCGAGGTGTCGTCCATCGCCACCGGGATGGAGTGCGTGACGAACACGAGGCGGACCGCCTCGTCCGGCTCGGCCAGCCCGCGGACCGCGTCGGTGACCAGGCGCAGGTTCGCGCGGCTGAAGCCCGGGTGGTTGAAGTAGGGCCGGATCTTGTCGACGGCGAGCTCGCGGCCCTCGTCGTGCAGGCTCCCCACCGCCGCCGCGAGGTCCTCGCGGTACTGCCGGCAGGAGGAGTAGGAGGAGTACGCGCTCGTCACGATGGTCACCAACCGCCGGTGGCCCTCCTCGTGCGCCCCGCGCACGGTGTCGGTGACGAACGGCGCGGAGTTCCGGTTGCCCCAGAGCAACGGGGTCGCGATGCCCCGGCGGTCCAGCTCGGCCCGCAGCGCCGCGAGGAGCTGGCGGTTCTGGTCGTTGATCGGGCTCTTGCCGCCGAAGTGGTGGTAGTGCTCCGCGACGGCCTCGAGCCGCTCGTCGGGGATGGCGCGGCCCGCGGTGACCGTGCGCAGGAACGGCATCACCTCCTGCGGGGACTCCGGGCCGCCGAAGGACAGCAGCAGGACGCCGTCGTATGGCGCGAGCCGGACGACCTCCTCGCCCTCGCTGCTGGGGTCGGCCGGCTCTGCGGGGGGCGTGCTCACAGCGAGTCTCCGGTCCTGAGGGGGTGGGGTGCGTTGAGGTCGAGCACGACGGCGGCCATGCGCACGACGAACACCAGCGCGACGGCCCCCCAGACGACGTAGCCCGACAGGAATCCTTCGCGGAAGGCGAACACGACCGTCGCGGACCCGAGCAGCGCCGGCACGGCATACAGCTCGCGACGGAGCACCTCGGGCACCTGGCCGGCCAGCACGTCTCGCAGCATGCCACCCCCGACGGCGGTGAGCACGCCGACGATGACCGCCGTGAGCAGGCCGACGTCGAACCCGAGCGCCTTGAGCGAGCCACCGACGGCGAAGACCGCCAGACCCGCGGCGTCGAGCACCCGGACCACCCGCGAGATCCGGTGGAAGGCGGGGTGCATGACGAAGACCAGCGAGCCCGCGACCAGGGCGGCGAGCATCTGGCGCCAGTCGCTCAGCCCCACCGGCGGGATGGCGCCGATGAACACGTCGCGCAGCACCCCTCCGCCGAGGCCCGCCACCCACGAGAGGACGAGGACGCCGACGAGGTCGAGGCCCTTCCGCACGGCCACCAGGCCACCGGAGAGGGCGAAGACGAAGACGCCGACGAGGTCGAGGACGAGCTGCAGCTCGGCGTTGTGGATGAGCATGACCGCTCAAAACTACCCAAGCGGCGCGCCCTGTTACGCGCGGGGCGCCGAAGGTGGCAGAGTCTGTCGAAGGCTTGGGCGACACGGGAGATGACGAATGCGGGACCTGCGACTGGTCGGCGTGCACGAGGACGGGCAGCACGTGCTGCTGTCGGCCGACGACGGCACCCGGTTCCGTCTCGCCATCGACGACGACCTGCGCGCCGCCGCCCGACGCGACCGGCCCCGGCTGGGGCAGCTGCAGATGGACGTCGGCGCCACCAGGCCCCGCGACGTGCAGGCCCTCATCCGCGCCGGCGTGACCGCCGATGAGGTGGCCGAGCGCACCGGGTGGTCGGTCGACAAGGTGCGCCGCTACGAGGGTCCGATCCTGGCCGAGCGCGAGCACGTCGCGACGCTCGCCGCTGGGGTGCGGGTCCGCGGACGCAGCACCGGGGGCGAGGCGACGACCCTCGCCACACG
>JAICIN010000187.1 GCA_025924375.1 Dermatophilaceae bacterium
CGACCTCGTCGTCGAGGTCATCGGCGGCATCGAGCCGGCCCGCTCGCTCATCCTGTCCGCGCTCGAGAACGGCGCCTCGGTGGTCACCGCCAACAAGGCGCTGCTGGCCGAGGACGGCGCGACGCTGTTCGCGGCCGCCGAGAAGGCCAACCGCGACCTCTACTTCGAGGCGTCCGTCGCCGGCGCGATCCCGATCCTGCGCCCGTTGCGGGAGTCGCTCGCCGGCGACCGGGTGCGCCGGGTGACAGGCATCGTCAACGGCACCACGAACTTCATCCTCGACAAGATGGACACGCTCGGCAGCGGCTTCGCCGAGGTGCTCGAGGAGGCCCAGGAGCTCGGCTTCGCGGAGGCCGACCCGACCGCCGACATCGAGGGCTACGACGCGGCGTCGAAGGCCGCGATCCTCGCCAGCCTGGCCTTCCACACCCGGGTCACCGCCGCGGACGTGTATCGCGAGGGGATCTCGGAGGTCAGCGCCGCCGACATCGCCTCGGCCCGCCGGATGGGCAGCGTCGTCAAGCTCCTCGCGATCTGCGAGCTGCGCGAGGGGTCCCACGGGCCCGCGGTGTCGGCGCGCGTGCACCCGGCGATGATCCCGCGGTCGCACCCGCTGGCCAGCGTGCGGGAGGCGTACAACGCGGTCTTCGTCGAGAGCGACGCGGCGGGCCGGCTGATGTTCTACGGTCCCGGCGCCGGCGGCGCCCCGACGGCCAGCGCGGTGCTCGGCGACCTGGTGTCGGCCGCGCGGCACCGCCTCGACGACGTACGGGGGGCGGGCGAGTCGACGTACGCGCAGTGCGAGGTGCTGCCGATGGGGCAGACCGAGACCCGCTACCACGTCGCCCTCGACGTCGACGACCGCGCCGGTGTCCTCGCCGCGGTGGCGCTGGCCTTCGCGGAGCACGACGTGTCCATCCAGACGGTGCGGCAGGAGGGGCACGGTCACGACGCGCAGCTCGTGGTGGTGTCGCACCGCGCGACCGACGCCGCGCTGTCGGCGACCGTGGACTCGCTGCGCACGATGGACTTCGTCCACGACGTGTCCTCGGTGATGCGCGTCGAGGGTGACAGCGAGTGAGCGCACCCGACGGTCGCGCCGGTGCCCACCAGTGGCGAGGCGTGGTGGAGGAGTACCGCGACTGGCTGGACCTCCCGCCGGGCACGCCCACCGTCACGCTGCGGGAGGGCGGCACCCCCCTGGTCGACAGCCCGTGGCTGTCCGGGCTCACCGGCGGCGAGGTCTGGCTGAAGGTCGAGGGCGACAACCCGACCGGCTCGTTCAAGGACCGCGGGATGACCGTGGCGCTCTCGGTCGCCGTCGGCCAGGGTGCCGAAGCGGTGGTCTGCGCCTCGACCGGCAACACGTCGGCCTCCATGGCGGCCTACGCCGCCCGCGCCCGCGTCACGCCTCTCGTGCTGGTGCCGCAGGGGAAGATCGCCGCGGGCAAGCTGGCCCAGGCCATCGTCCACGGCGCCCGGGTGATCATGGTCCGCGGCAACTTCGACGACTGCCTGCGGCTGTCCCGAGGCCTCGCCGAGGGCTACCCGGTGGCGCTGGTGAACTCCGTGAACCCGATGCGCCTCGAGGGGCAGAAGACCGCCTCGTTCGAGGTCGTGGACTCGCTCGGCGACGCACCGGACGTGCACGTGCTGCCCGTCGGCAACGCCGGGAACATCTCCGCCTACTGGAAGGGCTACCGGGAGTACCACGAGGCGGGCCGCAGCAGCAGGACCCCGCGGATGCTGGGATGGCAGGCGGCCGGAGCCGCCCCGCTGGTCTCCGGCGCCCCCGTCCCCGACCCCGAGACGGTGGCGTCGGCGATCCGGATCGGCAACCCCGCGTCCTGGCACCTGGCCGTCGCGGCCGCCGAGCATTCCGGTGGCTGCTTCCGGGCCGTGACCGACCAGGAGATCCTCGCCGCGCAGCGGCAGCTGGCCTCGCGCGACGGCGTCTTCGTCGAGCCCGCGTCCGCAGCGGGCGTCGCGGGCCTGCTGCAGGAGGTCGCCGCCGGCACCAGGTACGACGGGCAGCGGCTCGTCGTGACCGTCACCGGGCACGGCCTCAAGGACGTCGACACCGCCCTGTCGACCTTCACCGACCTCGTGGACACCGTCGTCGACGCCGACGTGGAGGCCGCCGCCGAGGCCGCGGGCCTGAGGTGAGCACGTACCTCGACGGTCCGGTGCGGGTCTCGGTCCCCGCCACCAGCGCGAACCTCGGGCCCGGCTTCGACAGCCTCGGCCTCGCGCTGGACCACCGCGACGTGGTGACCGCCCAGGTGGTGGAGGGTCGACGGGGACGCGACGCCGGCGCGCCGAGGATCGTCGTGCGCGGCTCGGGGGAGGGCGCGCTGCCCCTCGACGAGCGGCACCTCGTGCACCGGGCCATGCGCGCCGCGTTCGAGCGGATGGGCACGGACCTGCCGTCCGTCGACCTCGCGTGCGACAACGTCGTGCCGCACGCGCGGGGTCTGGGCTCGTCGTCCGCGGCGATCGTCGCCGGCATCTGCGCCGCGCGTGGACTGGTCGCGGGCGGTTCGCTGCTCATGGACGACGACGCCGTGCTCGCGCTGGCCACCGAGCTGGAAGGACACCCCGACAACGTGGCTCCTGCGCTGCTCGGCGGGTTCACCGTGGCCTACCGCGACGGCGCGCACGTGCACGCCGTGGGCCTGGAGGTCGACCCACGGGTCGAGGTCGTCGCGTTCGTGCCACCGGAGGGGGTCCGCACGGAGGTCGCGCGCGGGCTGCTCCCGGCCAGCGTGCCCCACGCGGACGCCGCGGCCAACGCCGGCCGGGCCGCGCTCCTGGTCGCCGCGCTGGGACACCGCCCCGAGCTGTTGCTGGCGGCGACGGAGGACCGGCTCCACCAGGACTACCGGGAGCCGGCCATGCCGGAGACCCTCGCCCTCGTGCGCTCGCTGCGTGCCGAGGGCGTCCCGGCGGTGGTGTCCGGGGCGGGTCCGACGGTGCTGGTCCTCACCGACCGGAAGCGCCGTGACGAGCTGGTCCTGCGGGCCCCGCGGGACTGGGCCGCGCTGGCCGTGCCGATCGACCGGCGAGGCGCGCTGGTGACCCTTCCCGAGGAGACCGGCAGGGAGGCCGCTCCGGCGCCGCGCGGGTGACCTCGGCGGGCTCGGCGGAGGTCGCACGCGGCCCCCGGCGGTAGTGCTACGCTGCCCGTGCGGCAGTGATCGAGACCGCGGTCCTCGCAGTCGACGCCATCACCTCGCTCGCACTTCTCCCTCTCGCTCGTCCTCCGCCCTCTCCGCAGCGGCCGCCGTCTCGGCGTCCGCCCGCCGGGGTCCCGTCGGACGGCGTCGAGGACCACCTGGCACGAGGCCACCCGGGTCGTCCGGGCCGGCCCGATACGTGGGAAGGACCCTCACGTGACCGACACCACCGCAGCCGACCAGCCGGCCGCTCCCGGCACCGGCACCGGCACCCGTCGCCGCGCCACCGGGCTCGCCGGCATGCTGCTCCCCGAGCTCAAGCAGATGGCCGCGGGCCTGGGGATCAAGGGCACCGGCGCCATGCGCAAGAGCCAGCTGGTCGACGCGATCAGGGCCGCCCAGTCAGGTGGCCAGTCCGGTGGCCAGTCCGCTGGCCAGTCGAGTGGCCAGTCGGGCGCCTCGACCGGCACGTCGAACGGCCGGGCGCGTGAGCAGCAGGACGGTCGGCACGAGGCG
>JAICIN010000188.1 GCA_025924375.1 Dermatophilaceae bacterium
AGCTTGTCGATCTCGTCCTTGGCCCGGCGGCGGATGTTGCGGATGGAGACCTTGGCGTCCTCACCCTTGTGGCGGGCCAGCTTGATGTAGTCCTTGCGCCGCTCCTCGGTGAGGGACGGCAGCACGCAGCGGATGACGTTGCCGTCGTTGCTCGGGTTGACGCCGAGATCGGAGTCGCGCAGCGTCTTCTCGATCTCGTGCATGGCCGACTTGTCGAACGGCGTGATGAGGATGGTGCGTGCCTCCGGCGTCTGGAACGAGGCGAGCTGCTGCAACGGGGTCGGAGCGCCGTAGTAGTCCACGAGGAGCTTGTTGAACATGCCAGGAGTCGCCCGCCCGGTACGGATCCCGGCGAAGTCCTCCTTGGCGACCTCGACCGCCTTCTCCATCTTCTCCTCGGCCTCGAGGAGGCTGTCGTCAATCATGTCCGCTCCTTCTGGGCGTCACCGCGTGCGCCCCGCTCGTTGAGTGGTCTCCCTGGCGTATGCCGCGTGGCCGGCCCGCGTGCGCGGCCCACCTCGCGGTCAGCCGGGGCTGACCAGCGTCCCGATCCTCTCACCACGCAGCGCCCGGACGACGTTGCCGTCGCCCTCCATGCCGAACACCACCATCGGCAGCTTGTTCTCCATGCACAGGCTGAACGCGGCCGCGTCGACCACCCGCAGCCCCTTCTGGAGCGCCTCGGAGTAGGTGATCTCGTCATACTTGCGCGCACCGGGGTTGGTGCGCGGGTCGGAGTCGTAGACGCCGTCGACGCCGTTCTTGCTCATCAGGACGGCGTCGCACTTGATCTCCAGGGCCCGCTGCGCCGACACCGTGTCGGTGGAGAAGAACGGCATGCCGGCGCCGGCACCGAAGATCACCACGCGACCCTTCTCGAGGTGGCGGATGGCGCGGCGCGGGATGTAGGGCTCGGCGACCTGCCCCATGGCGATCGCGGTCTGCACCCGCGTCTCCACGCCCTCGTGCTCGAGGAAGTCCTGCAGCGCCAGGCAGTTCATCACCGTGCCCAGCATCCCCATGTAGTCGGCCCGCGTGCGGTCCATCCCCTGCTGCTGGAGCTCGGCGCCCCGGAAGAAGTTGCCACCGCCGATCACGACGGCGACCTGGATGCCCTCACGGACCGACTGGGCGATCTGCTTGGCCACGGCGCGCACCACGTCGGGAGCCAGCCCGACCTTGCCACCCCCGAAGACCTCTCCGGAGAGCTTGAGGAGCACCCGACGGTGGTCGTGGAGCCGCCCGTCTGCGGTGGTCTGCTGGGGCGCAGCGGTCACGGCGGCTCCTCGGGTCGGGTGTGGGGCGTGGCGGTGCCCCGATCTTTCCACACTCCCCGAAGCCCCCGGATCCCGACGTGGCAGGGTTGGTCCCGAGCCCGTGCCACGCAGCGAAGGAGAACCCATGAGGTCCGGCATCATCCCCGGTCACCGCGACGAGTCGATCCGCCCGCAGGACGACCTGTTCGGCTACGCCAACGGCACCTGGGTCCGGGAGACGCAGATCCCCTCCGACCGGGGCCGCTACGGCACCTTCGACATGCTCCGCGAGCAGTCGGACGAGCGGGTGCGCCACCTGATCGAGGAGGCGGCCGCTGCTGCGGAGGACTCCCCCGAGGGCTCGCCCGCACGACAGGTGGGCGCCCTCTACCGCTCGTTCATGGACACCCAGACCGTCGAGCGCCTCGGCCGCACGCCGATCGACGCCGACCTCGCCGCGGTGGCCGCGCTGGACTCCTCCGAGGCGCTGTTCGGCCTGCTCGGGCGCCTCCAGCGCCAGGGCGTCCCCGGCGCCCTCGACCTCGGGGTCGCTCCCGATGCCAGGAACCCCGAGGAGTACATCCTCTACCTCGCCCAGTCGGGCCTCGGCATGCCGGACGAGTCCTACTACCGCGAGGAGCGGCACGAAGCCGTCCGCGCGGCATACCTGCCCCACCTGGCTCGCATGCTCCAGCTGGCCGGCGTCGGCGACGGCGACCCGGCAGTGGGGTCGCCGGCGGCCCGCGTGCTGGCGCTCGAGACGCGCCTCGCGGCGCACCACTGGGACAACGTGACCACCCGTGACGCCCTCAAGAGCTACAACCCACACACCCGCGCCGAGCTCGAGGCCCGCGCGCCGAAGGTGCCGTGGGCAGCCTGGGTCGACGGCCTCGGCGCCCAGAAGGCGTTCGACAGGGTCGTGGTCGGGCAGCCGGACTACCTCGACGCGCTCTCCGCCGCCGTGGACGAGGTGCCGCTGGAGGACTGGAAGGCGTGGCTCGCGTTCCACCTGGTCTCCTCGGTCGCGCCGCTGCTCAGTGAGGAGTTCGTCGACGCCGAGTTCGACTTCACGGGCCGGGTCGTGTCCGGCCTGCCCGAGAACAAGGCGCGGTGGAAGCGCGGCGTCGGGCTCGTCGAGGCGTGCATCGGGGAGGCCGCGGGCCGGCTCTACGCGGAGCAGTTCTTCCCGCCTGCGGCCAAGGAGCGGATGCTGCAGCTGGTCGACAACCTCGTCGAGGCGTTCCGCCGCTCCTTCGAGGGGCTCGACTGGATGGGCGAGCAGACCCGCGCCGAGGCGCTGGCCAAGCTCGACGCCTTCCGGCCCAAGGTCGGCTACCCCGACAGGTGGCGTGACTACTCGAGCCTGGTGGTCGACGAGGACCTGGTGGGGAACGCCCGGCGGGCGAGCGAGTTCGAGTTCGAGCGGCAGCTCGGCAAACTGGGCGGGCCGATCGACCGCGACGAGTGGCTGATGCTGCCGCAGACGGTCAACGCCTACTACCACCCGCTGATGAACGAGATCGTCTTCCCGGCCGGGATCCTGCAGCCGCCGTTCTTCGACCTCGAGGCCGACGACGCGGTGAACTACGGCGGGATCGGCGCAGTCATCGGCCACGAGATCGGCCACGGCTTCGACGACCAGGGCTCGCGCTACGACGCCAAAGGGGCGCTGCGCGACTGGTGGACCGAGCAGGACCGGGCCCGATTCGACGAGCGCACACGGGCGCTCATCGCCCAGTTCAGCGAGCTCTCCCCCGCCGCCGCCCCGGAGGCCAAGGTCAACGGCGCGCTCACGGTCGGCGAGAACATCGGCGACCTGGGCGGGCTGGCCATCGGCTACTCCGCCTACCGCATCGCCACCGAGGGCCAGGACGTGCCCGAGCTCGACGGACTGAGCGGTCCGCAGCGCTTCTTCCTCGGCTGGGCGCAGGTCTGGGCCGGCAAGGCCCGTCCCGAGGAGGCCCGCCGGCTGCTCGCGATCGACCCACACTCCCCGACCGAGGTGCGCGCCAACGCCGCGCGCAACTGCGACGAGTTCCACGACGCGTTCGGGGTCGCCGACGGGGACGGCATGTGGCTGGCCCCCGAGCAGCGCGTGCACATCTTCTGAGGAGAGGACCTGCGAGACATGAGCGAGCAGCGCGAGGTCCTCACCTGGGACCTGTTCGGCACGGCGGTCCGCGAGCTGGCGACGACGGTCGCCGCGGACTACCGCCCCGACATGGTCCTGTCCATCGCCCGCGGCGGCCTGCTGATCGGCGGGGGGCTGGGCTACGCCCTCGGGGTGAAGAACACCTACACGATGAACGTCGAGTTCTACACCGGCGTCGACCAACGGCTCGAGGTGCCGCGGATCCTGCCGCCCGCACCGGACTTCGTCGACCTGCACGACGCGAAGATCCTCATCGCCGACGACGTCGCCGACACCGGCC
>JAICIN010000189.1 GCA_025924375.1 Dermatophilaceae bacterium
CGAGGGTGAACATCTCCTCGTGGGTGGGGCCGAGCAGGTAGTCACCGTCCTTGCGGTCCCTGAGGCGGAAGATGTTGTCGCCGTACTCCGCCCAGCGTCCGGTCGCCTCGAAGGGCTCCTTGGGGAGAAGGGCCGGGAAGAGCAGCTCCTGGGCGCCGATGGCGTCCATCTCGTCACGGACGATGCGCTCGACGTTGCGCAGGACGCGCAGCCCGAGGGGCAGCCAGGTGTAGATGCCCGGGGTCACGCGTCGGATGTAGCCGGCGCGCACGAGGAGCCGGTGGCTGGGCACCTCGGCGTCGGCCGGGTCCTCGCGAAGGGTCCGCAGGAACAGGGTCGACATGCGCAGGACCAAGAGGGGTCTCCTTGGGTTGGTCGGGTCGTCCAGAGGATATCCGCCGGTATGCCGGCCGCTCACCGCGGTTTGCGGCCGGACGCCCGCAGCGCTGTCCGCACGAGCGGCCACTGGAGGGGCAGCCGGGCCAGCGTGGCGACGAACACCGCGCGGGACGCGGTGTCCTGGCGGCGGCGCGCGCGACGGCCGTGGCTGAGGCTCATCTGCACGTTGCCGGGGAACACGGCCCCGAGCAGCACCGCGCCGGCGTAGCCCGCGGCGGCCCGGGTCCTCGGGTGCAGAAGCCCCAGACCGCAGAGGATCTCGGCGACCCCGCTGGCGTGGACCAGCTCCCGGCGGCGGGGCAGCAGGCCGGGAACGAGGGGCTCGAACAGCTGGGGCCTCACGAGGTGCAGGGTGCCCGAGGTCAGGAATAGGACGGCCAGGCCCGCGACGTCCTTGCCGAGCGGTGCGCGCGCAGGCGCAGGGGTGGGCGTCGGCTCGGGCGTTGAGGCGGGCGGGCACGTCATGCGGCCATCCTGTCAGCGCCGGGACGCCACTCCGTCTATGCAGCGCTCACGGACCGGCGCCGACCGTCGCCCCGCCGCCTGCCCTCGCCCGTCGCCGGCGACCGCGCCGCTCAGAACGGCGGTGGGTCGTCGGCCTCCGGTCGTGGTCGTGGTGGTCGTCGTCGTACCCCGGGGCTCGGGCTCGGCGGGCGCCCGCGGAGAGTCGGCCGCACGACCCGTCGGGCCTTACCTCCGTCGACCACAGATCCGTCCGGCACGGGATCATCGGGCTCCGGCTCGTCGGGTAGGGGCGGGAGCGGCCGGGCGACCTGACCCTCCTCCGAGTGCGCCCGCACCGGGAGCTCCAGGTGGCAGCGCCGTGGCGGCATGACCACGTCGAACCGCAGGTGGTCCCCCACACGGAGCTCGGCCTGACGGCGGGCCCACGCGTTGACGCTCACGGGGCGCCCCAGTCGCAGCGCTCGCCGGTTGTAGGTGGTCAGGTTCTTCTCCCGACACGCCTCCGCGATCTCCGCATCCTCCACGAGCTCACCGAAACGCTCCTCCACCAAGGCGGGCAGCTCCGGCGGGGAGGAGGCCGCTGCGGCGGCGGCCCTGACCTCGTCTGCCCTGCAGAACCCCACTCCGCGGGCGGAGTCGTCACCGCCGTCGGAGTCGTGACGGCCGTCGGAGTCGTCGCCGCCGTCTGGGTCGGCGCTCCCGGCTGCACGACCGCGGCCAGGCGCTCACCGAGGTGGAGGTAGTCGACCGGAGTCGTCCTCCTCACGCGACCCAAGGGGTCCGTCCACGTCATCGAGGCGTCCGCGTGCAGCACCACCCGCCAGCCGCGACGCTGTTTCACCCGGTGGTGACGCCGACACAGACAGGCAAGGTTTGCCACCCCGGTCGCCCCGACCGGCCACGGGACCACGTGGTCGACGTCGCAGCCCCTGGCGTTGACGGTGCACCCGGGGAACCGGCAGTGCCCGTCGCGCACCCTGACGAAGTCCACCAGCCATGCAGGTGGCCGGTACGCCGAAACCTCTCCGGCCGGCCGCCGCCCGTCGGCCTGCCCCGGCCCACGACCCGGCAGCGGCGGCACGAGCACCAGGGCGCCGGTTGCGTCATCGCAGGGAGCCGCCGCGAGCCGACCGGGCCACACCACCCCGTGCGAGACGGAAGTGTGTGTACTCGGCACAGCCGTCCCCGACGTGTTCGCCGGTGCGCCGCCCCGGCTCGCGTCGGGTGTGTCCCAGAAACAGCGACCGTCCGCATGGGTGGCGCCCCAGCACCCGACGACCTCGGAGAGCCAGGACCGGCGCACAAAGCTGGTGCCCGGGCTGCCGAACCCGGTCACGGCGACGAGGTCTTCCCGCGCACCGCCCTCCCGCGCACCGCCCTCCCCCGCACCGCCCTCCCCCGCATCGCGCTGCCCGCCGCTGCCCTGGGCGCGAGTGAACGCACTGGCCGGCACCGCGACGTGCACCGTCACGGCGCCGGTCGCGTGACCGTGCAGCAACGCGACGAGGGCATCGGCCCGGGCCTGCTCGATACCGGTGCAGCGGCCCTCCTGCACGTACTGCCTGGCGAGGCTGTCGACAACGGACCACGCCGAACGCGAGTCCTCGACCGGCAACCGGGCGCTCCACTCGTCGACCCCCGCCGCGGCGGTGTAGCGGCGGAGGGACCGGTCGCGCCGCGCGCGCTCGGCGCGCTGGCGCACGAGGTCGGCGTCGACCGCCGCGAGGGCCGCGCGCACCCGGCGCCGCACCCCAGCAGCAGACTCCGGCACCAGGCGCTCCACGACCTTGGCGCCGACGGCGGCACAGACGTCAGGGTCCGCCTCGGCGAGCTCGTCGGCCGCGACTGCGGCTCGGTAACCGTCGAGGCGACCGCTGGCCATCGCGGCGAGAAGCCCCGGGTGACGGCTGGCGAGGTCCACCGCCGTCTCGACCTTGGAGCTGGCCCCGGATGCGCTCGTCCCCAACGCCTCTGCCACGAGCGCCGGCGCGTCCAGGCTCTGGTGGCCGAGCCCACGGTGCACACGGACGACGGTGCCGTCCTCGCCGTCCTCCTCCTCGAACGCCGCGACATGGGCGAGTGCGATGGTCCGCGCGGCGTCGAGCATGTTGCCGAGCTGCTGGCACTGACCGACGAACTCGACCCACTCCTCGAGCGTGGCCGTCGACCCGGCAGCGCAGACGTGAGCCAGCTGCTGCCCCAGCTGCTCGCGAACCCCTCCGAGATCGAACATGTGTCCACTCTAGGGGGCGCCACCGACACCCAGCTGGCTCATCCACAGGCACCGGCCGCACGCGGACAGGAGAGACGAGGCCGGGACCGGCCCCTACCGGAGGGACGTTTGGGACGTCACCGGCATCGCCGGCATACGGCGCCGCGGATGGGAGCCGCGCCAGTCAGCGCACCCCACCGGAGCCCGCGCCGAGCTCCGTCACGACTGACCACTCAGAGCAGCACCGTCGAGAACGTGCCGACGTCCTCGAAGCCCACGTGACGGTAGGTCGCCCGCGCGCTCTCGTTGAAGTCGTTGACGTACAACGTGACCCACGGCGCGCGGCTGTCCATGACGTGCTCGACGACCGACGCCATCGCGGGCGCCGCCAGCCCTCGTCCGCGCAGCCGCGGCGCCAGCCAGACGCCCTGTATCTGCGCACAGCCCAGCGCCACCGAGCCGACGTCGGCCTTGAAGACCACCTCGTCGTCCTCGACGATCACATAGGTGTGGCCACGCTCGATGAGGCTGAGCAGCGCGCCCCGGTAGGCGTGACCGCTGCCCGTGTAGGGCCGGTAGCCGATCTCTCCGGCGAACATGTGGGCCGCC
>JAICIN010000190.1 GCA_025924375.1 Dermatophilaceae bacterium
CGAGCCATGAAGGGTTTCAAGGACTTCGTCATGAGGGGCAACCTCATCGAGCTGGCCGTCGCGTTCATCATGGCGGCCGCCTTCGGCGCAGTGGTGACGGCCTTCACCAAGGTGATCATCGAGCTGCTGGCCAAGGCTGGAGGCCAGCCGAACTTCGACTCGTTCAAGCCCGGCGGCCTCCAGAGCGTCGGACCGTTCCTGACCGCCCTGGTCGCCTTCCTCATCCTCGGGTTCATCGTGTACTTCTTCATCGTCAAGCCCTACGAGACGGCCAAGGCCCGCTGGTCGCCCGCCAAGGACGAGGCGCCGCCGGAGGACATCGTGCTGCTCCGCGAGATCCGCGACACCCTCCAGAGCCGCGCAGCCTCCTGAGCCGAGCGCTCGCCCGGGGCTACTCCCAGTGCGGGGGCCGCTGCTCCTCCAGCCAGCGGTCGTGCGCGCTCGGCTCCGGCCGTTCGCCCCAGCCCTCGTCCGTGTCGTCCTTGGTCTGTTCCGGCGCCGGGCGACGGCGCACCCGCAGCCGTCTCCGCCTGGTCCCCGCCTCCGTGGTGCCTTCCACCGGCGACCCGGGTGACGGTGACCTCTCCCCGGGCGAGTCGGCTCCTGCCTGATCGTCATCCGCTCCGTCCGGTGCCTGGTCATCCGTGGGCGGCTGAGTGGCAGCACTCGCTGCCGCGGAGGCCCCAGCCGTTCCCGTCGCCGGCACCGGCCGGGAGGCAGCGTGCGCCGCTGCGACGACACGCGAGACGTCCCGCGCCGGGTCCCGGAACAGGTCGGTGCTCCAGACCCGCACGTGCTCCCACCCGAGCCGCCCCAGCTGCTCCACCCGCAGCCGATCGCGATCCCGGGTGCTCGGCGTCGCGGCGTAGGCGGCGCCGTCCGTCTCCACCGCGACCGCCATGCGGCCCGGCTGGTGGACGTGCTCGACCGCGAGCTCGACCGGCTGGCCGGAGCCACCGAAGCGCTCGTGCACGACCAGCCCGGCCCCGCGGAGCCGTCGCGCGAAGTCCGACCGGATCGGGTCGTCACCCTCCACGCCCCCACCACCCGGAGCCGGCACCACGCCTCGCGGCGCCGGCCCTGCCGCCCCGGCACCCTCGGCATACGCGAGGAACTCCTTGAGCAGCAACGCTCCCCGCGACTTCAGGCGGTCGGGGTCGAGGTCGGACGAGGTCAGCGAGGACACCACCGTCATCCGTCGCCGCGCCCGCGTGACGGCGACGTTGAGCCGCCGCTCCCCACCCTCGGCGTTGATGGGACCGAAGCGGTGGAGCACCCGCCCGTGCGGGGTCTTCCCGTAGCCGACGGTGAGGATGACGGCGTCGCGCTCGTCTCCTTGGACGCGCTCGAGGTTCTTGACGAAGAACCGCTCGGCGGAGTCCTCGTCGAAGAAGTGGCCGACGCCCTCGGCTCCGACAAGTGCCCGGCGGAGCGCCTCCTCGACCCGGGTCGCGTGCCGGATCCCGAGGGCGATGACCCCCAGGGACTCGTGCGGCCGGTTGCGCGCGTGCTCCAGGACGAGCTCGACCACCCGGTCGACCTCGGCCGCGGTGGACTCGATCGCCTCCTCGCCCGGCTGGACGACGCCCGACCCCTCGACGTGCTCCAGCCGCACCACCGGGTCGACACCGGTGCCGGGGAACGTCGTGAGCGACCCGTCGTAGATCTCCTTGTTGGAGAAGGCGATCAGTCGTTCGTCGAGCGACCGGTAGTGCCACGAGAGCCGCCGCACCGGCAGCGCGGCAGCGAGCACGTCGAGCACCGACTCGAACCCCTCCGTGAGCGTCTCGGTCTCCGCGCTGCCGTCGTCGTCGACCGCCGCGGTGAAGAACGACGTGGGCGGCAGCTGCCGCGGGTCGCCCGCGACGACGACCTGGCGGCCACGTGAGATCGCCGAGACCGCCTGGGCCGGCGGGACCTGCGAGGCCTCGTCGAAGATCACGACGTCGAACCACCGGCCCGGCGGCAGCAGCGAGGCGACGACGAGCGGGCTCATCGCCCAGGCCGGCTTGACCGCCGTCAGGGCCTCACCCGCGCGCGGCAGCAGCTCGCGCAGCGACCGGTGCCGCCGCGACTTCCCGGCCTCCGCGCGGAGCAGCGCCTCCTGGTCCGGGTGGTCGGCGAGGACCTCGCGCAGCCGGCGCCCGGCCGCGGCGCGGACGCCCGCGGCGGCACCGGCGAGGTGGTCGTGGTCGGCGGCGATGAACTCGCGGGCGACGGTGCGGAGCCGGTCGCCGTCATGGGCGCCGTATGCCGGGTCGCGCACCGTGAGGTCCTCGGTCACCGAGGCCCACCACACGAACTCCAGCTCGGCCTGCACGTCGTCGGCCTCGACGCCGCGGCGGGCGAGGTCGTCGAGCAGCGGTCCCATCCCGGCGGCGCGGATGGCGTCGAGCGAGCCGAGCACGGTCGGGATGACGGCCAGCCGCTCGGGCCGGGCCGCGAGCTCCGCCATGCGGGACCGCAGCTGGGTCAAGGGCATGGTGAGCAGGTCTGCGCCGCCACCGGCCTCGTTCGTCGTGCCGAGCCGCTCCCCCAGCCACGTGAGGTCCGCGGCCAGCGACTCGTAGGCCTTGGCCGCCCGGTCGAGGTCCACCGGGATCTCGGGCCGGCCACCGGCGCCGGCCATCTGGTGCCAGGCGGTCCGCTGCGCCTGGGCCTCGACGAGCGCACCGTGCAGGTCGGCCGGCGGCGTTCCGGGCCGCAGCAGGCTGCGCGCCTGGCGCCGCAGCCGCCACCGCGACCACCACCCGAGCGACGAACCGGCCTGCTGGCGGTGGGCCGACGACCCCGTGGCAGCGACGAGGTCGCCGAGCGGGATGTCGAAGACCTCGGGCCGGAACACCTCGAGCGTGTCGCGCACCCGGGCCACCGTGTCGAGGACCTGTCCCCAGTCCGCCACCCGCTCGACCGGGGGGAGCGTGACGTCGGCGAAGACCTCGTCGACGGTCCTCCCCACGTCGTCCAGGCGGCCCTGCGCCACGGAGGCGGCCACCTCCCGGGCCCGCACCGCCTCCTCGGTGGTGCCGATCCGCGCGCCGTACCAGGGGTCGGTCCCGTCGTCGGTCGACCACGCGCCGAGCGACGCCGCCTCCGTCAGCTGCCGTCCCAGCTCGTGCACCCGCTCCCTGCTCAGGCCTGCGAGCTGCTCGCCGCGGACCCGCACGCGGGAGGTCGGCGGGTGGCGGCGCGACGAGAGCCGCGCGATCGCCTCCTGGGCCTGGTGCGCGCTCACGCCCCAGGGCTGTCGCACCTCGTGGAGGGCTCGGGCGTGCTCCACGAGCCGCGAGCGGCTCTCCAGGAGACGCCGGTCGACCTCGGCGGTGTCGGGGTCGGCGGCGCTCGTGCCCCTCTCCAGCGCCGCCCCGATCTCCTGGGCCAGTCGGCGGCGGCTGCCCACGCCGTCGTAGGCGTCGAGGACGAGGTCGGACAGGCCCACGCGCTCGAGGCGGTCGAGGACCGCGTCGATGGCCGCGCGCTTCTCGGCGACGAAGAGGACCCGCTTGCCCTCGCCGGCCAGCGCCGCGACGAGGTTGGCGATGGTCTGCGACTTCCCGGTCCCGGGCGGCCCCTCGATGAC
>JAICIN010000191.1 GCA_025924375.1 Dermatophilaceae bacterium
ACACGGTGGTCATCTCCGGCGGCACCGCCTACATCGGAGGGGCCTTCACCTCCGTGACCGACCGCAACGGCCGGAGCAACGCGCGTAACCGGCTTGCCGCCATCGACACGGCGACCTGCGACCTCCTGTCGTGGTCGCCCGGGGCGAACGGCGAGGTGCTCTCGCTCGTCGTCTCCGGCACCACCGTGTATGCCGGTGGGTCGTTCACGTCGGTCAACGGCCTGTCCCGGACGCGGCTGGCCGGCATGGACGCCAGCACAGGGTCCGTGACGAGCTTCTCCCCCGCGCTGGACCGCTCGGTGCTGGCCCTGACCGCCGGTGCTGGCCGGCTCTACGTCGGTGGCGAGTTCACCAGCGTCGAGGGGTCGACCCGGAGCTACCTCGCGGCGTTCTCGCTGAGCTCGGGCGCCCTCGACGGCACGTGGAGGCCGGCGGCCAAGGGCAAGGTCTACGCCCTCGCGATGTCGCCCGCCAGCGACTCCGTCTACGTCGGCGGCAACTTCACCGCCCTCGCGGGTGACAGCTCGCTCGCCTACCTGGGCCGGGTGGACGCCGCGAGCGGGGCGACCGACCGCGGCTTCGTCCCCAAGCCCGGCTGGCCGGTGCTCGCCGTCGCGGCAGACAGCCGGGGCGTCTACGTCGGCGGCGGCGGCGCCGGCGGCCACCTGGGCATCTGGAACCCCGACGGCTCCCTCCAGCGGCCGGTCTACCAGACGGACGGCGGCGTGCAGGCCGTCGCCGTCGATGGCGACTCGCTCTACGCGGGAGGCCACTTCACCAACTACTGCATCGGCAACACCGGCTCGGGCAAGCCCTTCAACTGCGACAAGCCGCTGAGCCGGCGGAAGGTCTTCGAGGTATCGCTGTCGTCCGGCGCGCTGACGTCCTGGGCCCCCAAGCTGAACAGCCCGCACGGCGTCTTCACCACCGCGGTCGACCCGGCGTCGCACGACCTCTGGCTGGGCGGCGACTTCACGAAGGTCAACGGCAAGGCGACCTCGCGGCTCGCAGTCCTCCCCTGACCTGGCCGGCCGACGGCACCGGCATACTTGCCCGGTGCCATCGACCGTGCCCCTGTCCCTTGCGGCAGGAGTCGCCGTCCCCAACGACGACGCCGTCCAGCGCCGGACGATCTCGACCCTCGTGGGCTCGCAGATGCTGGGCGGCGTCGGAGTCGCGAGTGGTGTCGCCGTCGGCTCGCTCCTGGCGGAGGACATCCTCGGCTCGCCCGACCTCGCCGGGCTCGGAGGCACCTTCCAGGTCCTCGGCGGCGCGCTCATCGCCATCCCCATGGCCCGGCTCATGGGCGCTCGCGGCCGCCGGCCCGGCCTGAACCTCGGCTACCTCCTGGGGATGCTCGGTGCGGTCTGCCTGGTCGTCGCCGGCGTGGTGCGCTCCTTCCCCCTCCTGCTCCTCGGGAGCGTCCTCTTCGGCGGCGCCACCGCGGCGAACAGCCAGGCCCGGTATGCCGCGGCCGACCTCTCCGAGGACGCCCACCGCGGGCGCGACCTCTCGGTCGTCGTCTGGGCGACGACGGTCGGCGCCGTCCTCGGGCCCAACCTCGTCGGCCCGTCCGAGCCCCTCGCCCGTGCGCTGCGCATCCCCGAGCTGACCGGCCCGTTCACGGTGTCCCTGGCTGGCTTCGCGCTCGCCGCGGTGCTGCTCGCCAGCCGGCTGCGGCCCGACCCGCTGATCCGCGCGCGGGAGCGGGCGCAGGCCGCCACCGTGGAGGCACTGCAGCCGCACGGTTCGGTCACCCGCGGCCTGCGGGTCGTCGCGTCGCGCCCGATGGCCCTCCTCGGGCTCCTCACCCTCGCCCTCGGCCACGCCGTGATGGTCAGCGTCATGGTGATGACCCCCCTGCACCTGCACCACGGCGGCGCCAGCCTGCGCGTCATCGGCCTCGTCATCAGCGTCCACATCCTCGGCATGTACGCCTTCTCGCCCGTCGTCGGCATGGCCGTCGACCGGCTCGGCGGGCGCGCGGTCGCGGTCACGGGTTCGGGCATCCTCGTCGCGGCCGCGCTCCTCGCCGCGCAGGCGCCCACCGGCTGGTCGGGCGGGCTGACGGTCGCGCTGTTCCTCCTGGGCCTGGGCTGGTCCTGCACGCTCGTCTCCGGCTCGACGCTGATCGCCTCCCACGTCCCCGTCACCGAGCGGGCAGGTGCCCAGGGTGGGTCCGACCTCGCCATGGGCCTCGCCGGCGGTGGCGGCGGCGCGCTCGCCGGCGTCGTCGTGGGCCAGCTCGGCTACCACAGCCTCGGCCTCGGGGCGGCCGTCCTCGCGGGGCTCGTCGCCGTGGCCGCGCTGCTCCTCAGGGGGCCGTGCGCCGGCGGCATGAGGGGTGACGGGGGCCCGGGCAGCACGACCGAGGGTGGCGCAGCGGCGTCGGTCGACTCGCCGTCCACCGAGGTTGGCTAGCCTGCACGAGTGACAGAGTCCGACCAGAGCCCCGTGCCGCCGCAGGCCAGCGACGCCACGAACCCGGCCCCCCGGCATACCGACGCGCCGCCGGCCGACCCGCCCCAGGGGGACCCGCCCGACGACCGCACCGCGCGCGTCGCCCAGGCGGTGCGCACCTGGCAGCGGCACCTCGTCGACCTCGGCGGACGCAACACCCTCCTCTGGTACCGGGACCTCCCCAGCGGCACGCTGGACCTCACGACGGCCCACCCGGGCGGGGTCGCCATGCTCCTGGCGGGCCGGCCCACGAAGCTCTCCGACCTCGTCCGCGAGCCGGCGGCTCTCGACGAGGCGCGGCGCCGCGCACGCACCATCCGTGCCAAGACCCTCGAGCTCGCGGAGGAGCGGGGCATCAGTGCGGGCTACCTCGCCATCGGCATGGCGACGTGGCGTATGCCGGGTGCCTCGCGGCCGCCGGCCGCGCCGGTCCTCCTGCGGCCCTGCGCGCTCAAGCCCACCGGCCCCACGCAGCAGGACTTCGCGCTCGACCTCGGGCGGGAGGCGGAGCTCAACCCGGTGCTCGCGCACTACCTGCGCTCCGAGCGTGGCCTGGAGCTCGACGCCGACGCGCTCGAGGACCTCGCCACGCTCGGCCACGGCTTCGACCCCTACCCGGTGTATGCCGCCCTGACCCGGCTCTGCGCGTCGATCCCGGACTTCGCCGTTGGGCCACGCCTCGTGCTCGGGACGTTCTCCTACGCCAAGCTGCCGATGGTGGTCGACCTTGCAGCACAAGGCGACTCGCTCGCCGACCACGACGTCGTCGCCGCGCTGGCGGGCGACCCGGGCGCCCTGCGAGCGGTCCGCACCTCGGTGCCGGAGCCCGTGCACGACCCCGACCCGGCGCGCGAGCACCTCATCCTCGACGCCGACTCGACCCAGCAGGCCGCCATCGACGCGGTCCGCGCCGGGGCCCACCTGGTCATCGAGGGGCCACCCGGGACCGGGAAGTCGCAGACCATCGCCAACCTCGTCGCGGCGCTGGCCGGCGAGGGCAAGCGGGTCCTCTTCGTCGCCGAGAAGCGCGCGGCCATCGACGCGGTCCTCGACCGCCT
>JAICIN010000192.1 GCA_025924375.1 Dermatophilaceae bacterium
GGAAGATGTTCCTCCCCCAGGTCGTGAAGTCGGCACGGGTCATGAAGAAGGCCGTGGCCTACCTCATCCCGTTCATCGAGGCGGAGAAGGAGGGCAACCCCGCCGCCGAGGACCGGGCCAAGGGCAAGATCGTCCTGGCCACCGTCAAGGGCGACGTCCACGACATCGGCAAGAACATCGTGGGTGTCGTCCTTCAGTGCAACAACTACGACGTCGTCGACCTCGGCGTCATGGTGCCCGCCCAGAAGATCCTCGACGCGGCCGCTGCGGAGAAGGCCGACATCATCGGGCTCTCGGGGCTGATCACCCCCAGCCTCGACGAGATGGTGAGCTTCGCTGCCGAGATGGAGCGGCAGGGTCTCGAGATCCCGCTGCTCATCGGCGGTGCCACCACCTCGAGGGCACACACCGCGGTCAAGGTCGACCAGCGCTACCACGGCCCCGTCGTCTGGGTGAAGGACGCGTCCCGGTCGGTGCCGGTCGCCGCCGCCCTCCTCTCCGACGAGCAGCGGCCGCGCCTCCTGGCGGAGGTGGCCAAGGACTACGAGTCGCTGCGCACCCGGCACGCCGCCAAGCAGAACGACCGCCCGCTGCTGTCCCTGGAGCAGGCCCGCGGGAACCGGACACCCGTTGACTGGAGCGGCTACCAGCCGCCCCGGCCGCACCTGCTCTCCCAGCAGGCCAAGGACGTCTGGTCCGGGCCGAGCGACTCGAAGTGACACCGCGCGGCGACCCAGTTCGTGCGCGCGTTCCGCGACTACCCGCTCGAGGAGCTGCGCGAGTACATCGACTGGCAGCCGTTCTTCAACGCCTGGGAGATGAAGGGCGCGTTCCCGGACATCCTCAACAACCCGGCCACCGGCGAGGCCGCGCGGCGCCTCTACGACGACGCCCAGGAGATGCTCGACCGCGTCGTCGCCGAGCACTGGCTCACGGCCAACGCCGTCATCGGCCTCTTCCCGGCGAACGCCGTCGGTGAGGACGACATCGAGGTCTACGCCGACGAGGGCCGCACCGAGGTCCTGACGACCCTGCGCACGCTTCGCCAGCAGGGCGCCCACCGTGAGGGCGTCCCCAACCGCGCCCTCGCCGACTTCGTCGCGCCGAAGGACACCGGCCTGCGGGACCACGTCGGCGCCTTCGCCGTCACCGCCGGGCTGGGCAGCGGCGACAGGATCACCCAGTTCAAGGCGGACCTCGACGACTACAGCGCGATCCTCCTCGAGGCCCTCGCCGACCGCCTGGCCGAGGCGTTCGCGGAGCGGATGCACGAACGGGTGCGCCGGGAGCTCTGGGGCTACGCGCCCGACGAGCAGCTCGACAACGACGCGCTGATCAAGGAGCGGTACTCCGGCATCCGCCCCGCGCCCGGCTACCCCGCCTGCCCGGACCACACCGAGAAGGCGACCCTGTGGCGCATGCTCGACGTGCAGACCAACGCCGGCATCGAGCTCACCGACGGCATGGCGATGTGGCCCGGCGCGTCGGTGAGCGGCTGGTACTTCTCCCACCCGCAGTCCCAGTACTTCGTCGTCGGACGCATCGGCCGCGACCAGGTGGAGGAGTACGCGGAGCGCAAGGGGTGGACCATGCGCGAGGCGGAGCGCTGGCTCTCGCCCAACCTCGGCTACTTCCCCGAGGACTGAGCCACTTCCGGCGTGCCGGCGGGCCGCCCCACCGGCACGCCGCACCTTGCGGCGGCTCCGCGAGCCGCAGACATAGGCTGGCCCCGTGATCGAGCTCGAGGACGTGCCGGACCTGCGCAACCCCGTGGTCATCGCCGCGTTCGAGGGCTGGAACGACGCCGGCGAGGCCGCGACCGCCGCGGTCGACCACCTCGCGGAGGTGTGGGAGGCGGAGCCGATCGCGGCGCTCGACCCCGAGGACTACTACGACTTCCAGGTCAACCGGCCCCGGGCCGTCGTCGACGAGGGGCGCCGGCGCATCCACTGGCGCACCACGCGGATCCTCATCGCCCGGCCGAGCACGCTCGGCCGTGACGTCGTCCTCATCCAGGGCATCGAGCCGTCGTTCCGCTGGCGCGCCTTCACCATCGAGCTCATGGAGTTCGCCCAGGAGGCCGGCGTCGAGGCCTTCTTCACGGTGGGCGCGCTGATGGCCGACGTCGCCCACACCCGCCCGATCCCCGTGACGGCGACGTCCGACAGCGAGGACGTGATGCACCGCTACGACCTCGAGCCGTCCCGGTACGAGGGACCGACGGGCATCGTGGGCGTCCTCGCGGACGCCGCGGCGCAGGCCGGCCTGGAGTCGATCTCCTGCTGGGCCGCGGTCCCGCACTATGCCGGGCACTCGCCCTCCCCGAAGGCGACCCTCGCGCTCATCGGCCGGCTCGAGGAGCTGCTCGACGCGCCCATCCCCCACGGCGACCTCCCCGAGGAGGCGCGGGCGTGGGAGCGCGGCATCAACGAGCTCGCCGACACCGACGACGAGGTGGCCGAGTACGTGCAGTCCCTGGAGGAGGCCCAGGACACCGCCGAGCTCCCCGAGGCCAGCGGCGACGCCATCGCCCGCGAGTTCGAGCGCTACCTGCGCCGCCGCGGCGAGGAGGGCCCCGCCTGACGGCAGCACGCGGCCGGCCGCCGGCGGCTACTCGGTGAGCCGCACTCCCAGGAGGGCGTCGACGAGCTCGCTCACCCGTGCCGGCGCGGCCTCGTCGCCGCCGCGGCCCTCGGCCAGCGCCAGGTGGGCCCAGCGGTCGACGGCCTCGAGCGCGGCGGGGGTGTCCAGGTCGGCGGCGAGGCAGGAGCGCACCGAGGCGACCAGGTCCGCGGCCGGAGGCCCGGAGGGCAGCCCCACGGCGGCGCGCCAGGCCTGGAGCCGGGTCTCCGCCTGCTTGAGCAGCTCCTCGGTCCAGTCCCACTCACGCCGGTAGTGCTGGCCGAGCAGGACGAGCCGGATGGCCATCGGGTCGACTCCCTCCGCGCGCAGCCTGGACACCAGGACCAGGTTCCCCTTGGACTTGCTCATCTTCTGGCCGTCGAGCCCGACCATCGCCTGGTGCACGTAGGCCTTGGCGAACGGCTCCTCGCGGGTGAGGGCCACCGCCTGGGCGGCGCTCATCTCGTGGTGGGGGAAGAGCAGGTCGACGCCTCCACCTTGGACGTCGAATGACATCCCGAGCCGGTCGACCGCGATCGACGTGCACTCGACGTGCCACCCCGGGCGCCCCGGCCCGAGGCCGGCGGCGTCCCACGACGGCTCACCGGCGCGGGCGGCTCGCCAGAGCAGCGGGTCGAGGGCGTCGCGCTTGCCCTCGCGCTCGGGGTCGCCCCCCCGGTCGGCGTAGACGGCGAGCATCTCCTCGCGGGTCCAGTGCGACACCGCGCCGAAGCCGTGCTCCCGCGCGAGGTCGAAGTAGACGTCGTCCCCGTCGCTCTCGGCGGTCGGCACCCGGTAGGCGCTCCCCTGCTCGAGCAGGTCCGCCACCGTGGCGGCGATCGCCTCCACGCTCTCGACGACCCCGACGTAGTGGTCCGGGGGGATGACCCGCAA
>JAICIN010000193.1 GCA_025924375.1 Dermatophilaceae bacterium
CCCTCGACAACCGGACCGAGTTCGGGGTGTGGGGCGGCATGACCGAGCGCGAGCGCCGCGCGCTGCTCAAGCGCAACCCGCACATCACCTCGTGGCGCGCCCTGTTCCAGCAGGCCCGTCAGCAGGGCGCCGAGACCGAGACCGCCTGACCACTTCGTTCGAGGAGGCCCCGTCCAGCCAGGGACGGGGCCTCTTCGCTGTCCAGCCAGCTGGTCAGCCGCCGGTGAGCGCCGAGCCCACGGCGCGCAGACCCTCGAGGTCGTGGATGTCCTGGGCCGCTGCCGGCACCTCGACACTGGGTATGCCGGGGTGCCCGGCCGCGAAGCGCCTGGCCACCGCCTCCTGCCGGGCTGCCGTCTCCGCCAGGGCGGCGTGCAGCCGCAGCAGTCCCTGCGTGGTTGAGGCGGTGGTCGACTTCTCCTCGGCGTCGCCCAGCTGCTCCGCGGCGGCGAGCGCCCGCGAGGCGCTCAGCGATGGTGCGGCGACGCGTTGGACACGGTTGACGACGAGCCCAGCGAGCGGCATACCTTCTTCCTCCAGCCGCCCCGCGAAGAAGGACGCCTCGCGCAGGGCGTCGCGCTCCGGCGCGGCGACCACGACGAACGCTGTCTCGGGGTCCTTGAGCAGGGCGTAGGTCTGGTCGGCGCGCTCCCGGAACCCGCCGAACATCGTGTCGAGCGCGGCGACGAAGGTCTGCACGTCGCGCAGCATCTCTCCGCCGAGCAGCTTGGACATGGTCGAGGTGGCGACGTTGACCCCGACGCTGAAGACCTTGAGCCCGGCCCGGCTGCCGGCGCGCGCCGGGGCGGCGAGCAGCCGGATGAACCGGCCGTCGAGGAAGGAGCCGAGCCGCTTGGGGGCGTCGAGGAAGTCGAGCGCCGAACGGGACGGCGGGGTGTCGACGACGACGAGGTCCCAGCGGCCGTCCCGCTCGGCCTGGGCGCGCAGCTGGCCGAGCTTCTCCATCGCCATGTACTCCTGCGTGCCGGCGAACGAGCTCGAGACGGCCTGGTAGAAGGGGTTGGCGAGGATCTGGGCGGCCTTGTCCCGCGGTGCGTGATGCTCCACGACCTCGTCGAAGGTCCGCTTCATGTCGAGCATCATCGCGTCGAGCGAGCCACCCGCGGAGGTGTCGATGCCCGCGACCGGCCTGGGGGTGTTGTCGAGCTCGGTGAGGCCGAGCGACTGCGCCAGCCTCCGGGCGGGGTCGATGGTGAGGACGACGACCTTGCGACCGTGCTCGGCGGCCCAGAGCCCGAGGGCCGCGGCGGTGGTGGTCTTGCCGACGCCGCCGGAGCCGCAGCACACCACGATCCGGGTGGCCGGGTCGGTGGCGAGGGTGGCCAGGTCGAGCGTGGGCACGGTGCTTGCTCGGGAGGCCATCACAGCATCCCCTGGTCGGCGAGGGCCTCGGCGAGCACCGTGATCCCACCGGCGTCGGTGCCCTCGGGCAACAGGGGCAGCCGCACCATGAGCCGTCCGAGGTCCCGGAGGATCGCGTCCTGGTCGCGCTCGAGCGCCACCCGGTCGGCGTGCTGGCGTGCGTCGTCGAGCAAGCCCTCGACCAGGCCGTTCGTCACCCGCACGCGGACCGACTCGAGGTCCTTTGCGACGCCGGTGGCGAGCCGTGCGGTCCGGCTGCTCGAGACCTGCTTGAGCGCCTTGGCCGACAGCATCGGGCCGCGCAGCTGGTTGACGACGATCGCGCCGACCGGCAGCCCGACCGCCCGCAGCTCGGCCTGGGCGTCGACGGTCTCCTGGACCGGCATCTCCTCGAGGAGAGTGACGATGTGCACCGCGGTGGTGTGGCTGCGCAGCATCCGGGTGATCGAGTCGGCCTGGGTGCGGATGGGCCCGACCCGGGCGACGTCGGCGACCTCGGCGTTGACGTTCAGGAACCGCGCCACCCGGCCCGTCGGTGGCGCGTCGAGCACCACCGCGTCGTAGACCGGGGCGCCGGCCTTGCCGGTGCGCCGCCCCGCCGCCTCGTAGACCTTGCCGATGAGCAGCACGTCGCGCACGCCGGGCGCGATGGTGGTGGCGAAGTCGACCGCCCCGAACCGGTCGAGCACGCTCATCGCGCGGCCGACCTTGTAGAACTTCTGCAGGTACTCGCGCAGCGACTCCTTGGCGTCGACCGACAGCCCCCACAGCTCGCCGCCGGTTCGGTCGTGCAGGATCCGCGTCTCGCGGTGCCCCAGCGGTGCGATGTCGAAGGTCTGCGAGATGCCTTGGCGCCCCTCCACCTCGGCGAGCAGGACGCGCCGCCCGCGGCGGGCCATGGCGAGGGCGAGGGCGGAGGCGACCGTGGTCTTGCCGGTGCCGCCCTTGCCGGTCACGACGTGCAGCCGGACCTTGGGCAGGTCGGGCTGCGCGGGGGGCATGACGGCCAGCCTAGGAGGACAGCAGGTCCACCGCAGCCAGGACGTGGGCGAACGCGGGGTGCGCCGGGTCGATGAGCCCGTAGTGCCCCCCGTCGGGCACGGCAACGAGGCGCACGTTCGGGCCGAGGTGGGCCGCGGCATACCGCTCACTGAGCTCGAAGGGCACCTCCTCGTCGTCGCGCGCGTGGACGAGCACGACCGGTGTGCCGGGTGGCAGGTGCACCGGGTCGGCCGCCGCGTAGGCGTCCGGCACCTCCTCGGGCGTCCCGCCGAGGAAGGCGCCGATGGCGTCGCCGCCCACGTCCGTGGCCTGGCCGTGGGAGAGGTCGAGGACCCCGGCGAGGCTCACCACGCCGCGCAGGCCGTGGGTCCAGGTCTGGGCGGCCGCCCAGGTCGAGAGCTGGCCGCCGGCGCTGTGGCCGACCAGGACTAGGGGGGCGGTGAGGTCGGGGTCGGTGCGGATGGCCGCGATGGCGGCGCGGACGTCGTCGGCGGTGCCGGGCCAGCCGCCGCCGGGCATGCCGGTGCGGCGGTACTCGACCACGGCGGTGGGGTAGCCGGCGTGGGCGAGCGCCTGGGCCTGCCTGCTCGCGTGGCCGCGGTCGTACGCCTCGCGCCAGAAGCCGCCGTGGACGACGACGACGGCGAGGTCGCGGCGGGGCGCGTCCGCGGACGGGAGGCGGACGTCGTAGACCTGCGCCGGGTCGGTGCCGTAGGCGGTGGTGCGGGCCGGTGCCTGGGCGCGCTCGTCGAGCACCTCGACCGGGTCACGGGCCATGGGTCCCCATCCTGCCCCCTCCCTCCCTCGCTTGCGTCTGCGATTTTGCCCCGCTGGTGGGCAACTCCGCAGACGTAGCGAGGCGCCTTTGCGTTGCGTCTGCGATTTTGCCCCGCTGGTGGGCAGCTCCGCAGACGCTAGCGAGCGGGGCTACTTCGCAGCGA
>JAICIN010000194.1 GCA_025924375.1 Dermatophilaceae bacterium
ACCTCGCGGGGATCGGCACCATGTGGGCCAGCGAGGCGCTCTTCCTCGAGCGGGTCCACCCGTGGTCGAGGACCGACGAGCTCGACGAGGAGCGGTTGCAGCAGGTCGTGGCGCGGGCGCACCGGCTCCTCGACGTCGCGCGCCGGGGCTCCGTGCCGTCCAGCACCGGCAGCGCCCGGCCCGGTGCGAACACCTACGCGCACGGCAGGTCCGGCCGCCCGTGCCGGCGTTGTGGCACGACGATGCGTGTGGCAGCGAGCGAGGAGGGGCCCCGGGGCCGCACCATCTTCTACTGCCCCCAGTGCCAAGGCAGTCTCGCCCCGAGCGACGACGGCCGGCCGCAGGCACCCCTCGGCGCCGTGAGGGCGCCGGGCCGCTGAGCGCGTCAGGCGCGGTAGGGCGCCGTCAGGGCGCGGTAGGGCGCCGTCAGGGCGCGGGAGGGTGCCGTCAGGGCGCGGGAGGGTGCCGTCAGGGCGCGGGAAGGTGCCGTCGGGAGCAGGAGCTGCGCCGCGAGCGGTCGAGCGGGCCGACCTGGGCCCGTAGGCAGCGCGGCGGCCGGCGAGGCGTCAGGCCGCCGACGCGCGCACGAGCGAAGCGACCGGGACCGGCAGGGCAACAGGAGCGCTGACCGCCTCGGTCTCGGCGACCCGCTCCGACACCTGCCCGAGCACCTCCGACAGGGGCACGCCGAGGGCGGTGCAGATGGACCCCAGGAGCTCGGAGGAGGCTTCCTTCTCCCCGCGCTCGACCTCGCTGAGGTAGCCGAGGGAGACGGACGCCGCAGCGGACACCTCGCGCAGGGTGCGCCCCTGCGACTGGCGCTGGTCGCGGAGGACGTCGCCGAGTTCCTTGCGGAGCAGGATCATGACGCCTCCCTCACAGCACCGGTCTCGCAATGTCGTTGTCAACGGTACCCCGAGGCCCGGACAGCGCGCGCGCGGGTTTCCCCAGTTCGGGTGGGCACCGCCACGGTCAACGCCCTCCCTCGGGCCGCTCTTCCCCGGCCTCGCCCACCGCCGCGGCGGTGGGAAGCCCGGCCTGCCGGCGAGCGCGTCTCGCTCCCCGGTCGGGGGAACGGTCGGCGTCGCCGAGCGCCTCCCCGAGCAGCGACACGGCTGTCTCGACACTGGCCGCACGGATGGTCGCCCGGTCACCGGTGAACAGGTGCGCGGCGACGCGGCAGTCGCCACCGCCTGCCACCGCGACGTAGACGGTACCGACGGGTCGGCCGTCCTGCGGGTCCGGCCCGGCCACCCCCGTCGTGGCCACTCCCCAGTCGGAGGCGAGCAGCCGGCATACGGCCTGCGCCATCTCGCGGGCCACCTGCGGGTCCACCGCGCCGCGCGCCGCGAGCAGGTCGGCGGGCACGCCCAGCACGGCCGCCTTGACCTCGGTGCTGTAGGCGACGACGCCACCGCGCACCGACGCGGACGCACCGGGCACGTCGGTAAGCGCGGCGCAGACCAGGCCACCCGTGAGCGACTCGGCACAGGCGACGCTCTCCCCTCGACGGGCGAGCGCCGCGAGCACCTCGGCGGGGGTCACGCGTCCCGCCGGGCCCGTGCCCGCGCCCGCTTCATCGCGGCTCGCTCGCTGGTCTGGCGCAGCCGGAAGGCCTTGACGACGTAGTCGAGCCCGGTGAGCACCGTGATGGCGACCGCGAGGGCCATGAGGACCCACGCGCCGGTGCGCCACGACGACGCGTGGGGGAAGACCCACAGCGGCAGCGTGAACAGCGCCAGGGTCGCGCTCTGGAGGGCGGTCTTGAGCTTCCCCCCGCGACCGGCGGCGATCACGCCGTGGCGGATGACGAAGAACCGCAGGACCGTGACGCCGACCTCGCGGACCAGCACCACGGCGGTGATCCACCAGGGCAGCTCGGCCAGTGCGGACAGGCCGACGAAGGCCATGCCCATGAGCGCCTTGTCGGCGATGGGGTCGGCGATCTTGCCGACGTTGGTGACCAGGCCATGGCGTCGGGCCAGCTCGCCGTCGACGCGGTCGGTGACGACCGCCAGCGCGAAGACACCGGCCGCCCAGAACCGCTTCTCCGCCACGTCCGCGCCGCTGAGCAGCAGCCAGCCGTAGAGCGGGACGAGGAGGATCCGCAGCCCGGTGATGGCGTTGGCCGGGTTCCAGGGACTGGGGGCGGGACGCGCGACGGGCTCGGCGAGGGGGTCGGTCACCACGGCTCCGCCACGAGGTCGATGCCCTCCGTGGCGACGACCCGGGCGCGCACGATGTCGCCGAGGGCAGGAACCGGCCCGCCGGCACCCAGCGCGAGCGTCGTCTCGCCGTCGACGTCGGGGCCCTGGTGGGCGGCTCGCCCGAGCACGGTGCCCTCAGCGCGGTCGACCTCCTCGACGAGGACCTCGACCTCCTCCCCGATCCGGTCCTCCGCCCGCTGGGCCGTGAGCTCCTCGACGAGGCTGCTGAGCCGCTCGACCCGGGCGCGGATCTCCGGCTCGTCGAGGGTGCCGTCGAGCGTGGCCGCCTCGGTGCCGTCCTCGTCGGAGTAGCCGAAGACGCCGACCGCGTCGAGCCGCGCCTCCACGAGGAACGCCTCGAGCTCCGCGACGTCGGCCTCCGTCTCGCCGGGGAACCCGACGATGACATTGGTCCGTATGCCGGCCCGCGGGGCCCGCGCGCGGACCTCACCCAGCAGGGTGAGGAACGCCTCGCGGCCGCCGAAGCGGCGCATCCTCCGCAGCAGCGGCGCCGAGGCGTGCTGGAAGGAGAGGTCGAAGTAGGGGACGACACCCGCGGTGCCCGCGACGGCGTCGAGGAGGGCCGGACGCACCTCGGCGGGCTGGAGGTAGGACACCCGGACCCGCTCGACGCCGTCGACCGCCGCCAGCTCGGGCAGCAGCCGCTCGAGGAGGCCGAGGTCGCCCAGGTCCTTGCCGTAGGACGTGGAGTTCTCGCTCACGAGGAAGAGCTCGCGCACGCCCCGCTCGGCGAGCCAGCGCGCCTCGGCGAGGACGTCCTCCGGCGGGCGCGAGAGGAACGCGCCCCGGAACGACGGGATCGCACAGAACGCGCAGCGCCGGTCGCAGCCGCTGGCGATCTTCAGCGGCGCCCACGGCCGGCCGGCGAGCCGGGCGCGGATGACCCGCGGGCCGCGGGGCCGGACCGGGCCGGCGCCCGGGCCCGCGGCCGGCCCGGGGGGGGGGGAGGGGGGGCGACCCGCCGGGGCCGCCGCGGCGGAGTTCGCCCCCGC
>JAICIN010000195.1 GCA_025924375.1 Dermatophilaceae bacterium
ATCGCCTTCGGCCTGATGAGCGGTGGCCGGATGCTGATCTACTCGGGCCGGGTGCCTGAGGGGGTGGCGCTCCTGGATGAGGCCATGGTCGGAGTCGCCGCGGGCGAGGTGAGCCCGATCGTGTCCGGCGAGACCTACTGCTCGCTGATCGAGGCCTGCCAGGAGCTGGCCGACTACCGCCGGATGTCGGAGTGGACCGAGGCGCTCACGACCTGGTGCGGGGACCAGCCGGACCTGGTGCCGTTCACCGGGCAGTGCGCGGTGCACCGGGGGCAGATCCTGCGCCACCAGGGCTCGTTCGTGCCCGCGCTGGAGGAGCTGGCGCTGGCCGCGGAGCGGTACGCGGCGAACGGGCTCGAGGCGGCCACCGGCCTCGCGCTCTACGAGCGCGGCGAGGTGCTGCGCACACAGGGCGACCTCGACGGGGCCGAGGCCGCCTACACGGCCGCGGCGCCCCATGGCTACGAGCCGCAGCCGGGTCTCTCACTGCTCCAGCTGGCCCGGGGCCGGACCGCTGCGGCGCTGGCGTCGGCCCGCCGGCTCGCCTCCGAGCCCACGGACCCCGTGGCCCGGGCGCGGCGGTTGCCGGCCATCGTCGAGATCCTCCTCGCCGGCGGGGAGCTCGGCGAGGCACGAGTGGCCGCCGACGACCTCGTGGGCCTCGGGTCGGCGTTCTGCTGCGACGCGGTGACGGCCGCCGGCGCCTACTCGGCCGGCACGGTCTCGCTGGCCGAAGGCGATGCCTCCGGCGCGCTCCCCCAGCTCCGACGGGCCTGGAAGCTGTGGATCGACCTCGGCGCGCGGTACGACGCCGCCTGGGCCCGCGCCCGGATCGGGCTGGCCCTGCGGGCGCTCGGTGACGAGGACTCGGCCACCTCCGAGCTGACCGTGGCGGCCCGCACGTTTGCCGAGCTCGGCGCCGGCCCGGCCCGTCAGGCGGTGGCCGACCTGCTGACGCCCGCGTCGCTGCCCGACGGGCTGACCGCACGCGAGGTCGAGGTGCTGCGGCTGGTCGCGACCGGTCAGAGCAACCCGCAGGTTGCCGCGGCCCTGTTCCTGTCCGAGAAGACCGTCGCCCGGCACCTGAGCAACATCTTCGGCAAGACCGGGGTCACCTCACGCACGGCCGCCGCGGCGTACGCCCACCAGCACGACTTGGCGTAGCGGTCCGGCTGGGGTCTACTCCCGGACCAGCTCGAGCAGGGTGTGGGCCTCCTGCGCGCAGGCCGCGCACCCGGCGAGGTGCTCCTCGAGCCCGGGCGGGGCGGCGTGGGGCCGGCCGGCAACGACCGACTCGACGTACTCGTCCACGAGGTCGAAGCACTGCTCGCAGGACAGGTACGGCTCGGTCGCCAGGGTCAGCGCCCCGACCTGCCCGGCGGTCAGCGACGTCAGCCGACGGCTCATGAGCTCACCTCCTCGACGGGTCGGGCTGGTTCGGGGCCCCGGGCGTCCGCGCGCGGTGGCAGGTGGCCGGAGTCGGCGAGCGCCGCACGCAGGCGGGCCCGCACGACGTGGAGCGTCTTGTACAACGCTCCCCTGGTCGTCGCGAGCCGCTGGGCCAGCACGTCGATGGGCACCTCGTCGACGAGCAGGGCGACCGCGATCCTGCGCTGGTACGACGTCAGCACCTCGGACATCGCCCGGCCCAGGGCCGCGGCGAGGTCGAGGGCCTCGAGCTCCTCGGCCGGTCCCACGCGGTCCTCGCCACGGACGCCGAACACCACGGTCACGTCCTCGAACGACACCTCACGGCCGCGCCACGCCTGCTTGCGCACCTGGACCGCCGCCTCGAGCACCGCGAACTTGTACGCCCACGTCGTGAAGCGGCTGCGCCCCTCGAACGTCCCGAGCTTGGAGAGCAGGGCCACGAGGGCGTCGTCCGCCGCGCCGTTGGCGAGCTCGTCGAGGGCGCCCGCCCCGATGCCCGGCACCAGGCCGCGCATCCGCCACACCTGGTGCCGGGCCGCCCGCACCATCAGCGCGTGGAGGTCACGCAGTGCCTCCTCGTGCGCCGGACCCGGGACGGCGAGCGTCGTGACCCAGTCGAGGTTCGACCGCGGCATGTCCGTCCTGTCGGTCCTGTCGGTGTGGACCAGGGCGGGGCTGGTGGGGACGTCCTGTGGCGCCGTCACCCGGACGTCCCCGTCTGTGGGATGGGTGCTCGCTGCGGAGCGGGCTCGAACCGGAAGCCGACGGGCGCCAGGATCCGCGCCGCCAGCTCGGGCGGGCAGCCCCGGTCGACGAGCTGGAGCAGGGCGTGCACGTCGACCGCTGCGTTCGCCAGCCGGACCGCGAGCGCCTCCGGGAACCCCGCCTCGAGCAGCCGGCACCGGCGCCACGCCACGACGTCCACCGGCGGCCCGTCGAGCCGGCAGACCGGCGGCCGGAGCGGGTGGTTCGTCCTCATGCCCTCTTTGCGTGTGCCGGGTGGTCGGGTCTTACCACTCCCCTGAAGGTTTCGTTCCACGTGGCTGACACACATCCTGGCGCGGCGCCGGGTGGCGCCGGTGCACCGTGGATCTCGTTCCATCTGGGTGAGCTGCCTGCGGGCGCGCGCGACGCACCACGCGGCATACCGGAGCAGGTCGGTAAGACCCACGGCCGGGGCGACGCGAACACGGTCATCGGCTCGCACCACAGGAGGCACGTCATGACCGGAACCCGCACCGCCACCCTGCGACGGCTGGGCGTACTGCCCGCCGCACTGGTGCTCACCCTCATCGCCGCACTGCTGCTCGCACTGCCGAGAGGCGGCGCGCAGGCAGCGCCCGCGGACGTGCACTCGCACGGCGTCGTGGTCGCGCCGCGCACGACGGCCCAGGTCGCGTTCCACGACCAGATGCGCAAGCTGTGGGAGGACCACATCACTTGGACGAGATTGGCCATCGTCACGTTCGCCGACGGGAGCAACGGCTTCGACGCCACCGCCGCCCGGCTGCTCCAGAACCAGGCCGACATCGGCGACGCGATCAAGCCGTTCTACGGCGACGCGGCCGGCGACCAGCTCACCGCACTGCTGCGCGACCACATCCTCATCGCGGTCGACGTGCTGAAGGCAGCCAAGGCCGGCGACTCGGCAGCGTTCACCGAGGCGAACGCCCGCTGGTACGCGAACGCC
>JAICIN010000196.1 GCA_025924375.1 Dermatophilaceae bacterium
CCTCCTCGGCGGGGTGGCGCTCGCGACGATCGTCTCGGCGGCCCGGTCCGGCGGCCGCCGGGCACCGGCCGCCTGCGCCGTGGTGTTCGCCGCCGCCGGGGCCGCGTTCGTGGTCCTCATCCTCGGCAGCTCGGGCAACCTCACCGTGCAGGCCGGCGCGACGGCGGAGCTTCTCGATGTACTCCCGGACCGGAGCGTGCCGGGTGTGGTCGTGGGCACGCTGGGTGCCGTGCTGGTCCTGGCGACCTCGTGGACGGGTCTGGCGGTCCTGGCGGCGCGCCGCGGGACCCGGGCGCGCCCGGAGGTCTGGTTCGGGCTGGGTGCGGCGCTGACGGGCATCGTCCTGCTGAGCGGCCTGGGGCACCCGGGCGGCAGTCAGCTCTACTTCCCCATCTCCGCAGGCGAGCTCGTGCTCGTCCTGTCGGCCTGGGGGCTGGCGGAGGCGTGGCGGGGCATGCCGAGGACGGCCCGGCTGGCCGCCGTCGGGACCGGTGTGGCCGCCGGGGTGGTCAGCCTGGTGCTCGGCATCTCGGCGGGCGAGGCGGCGCGGGCTGCCGCGCGGGCGCAGGCGACGGACTCCGTCTCGAGCCTCACGACGGCCGCGGCCGGCCACCACCGGCACGGCATCCTCGCGGAGGGCTTCACCTGGCTCGTGCCGTACGCGGTCTGGGCTCTGCCCCTCGTGCTCGTCCTCGGTGCCGCCGTCCGTGCCCGGGTGCGTCGAGAGCCGATGCCGCGTGGTGGGCCGGCCGGTCTGCTCGCCTGCAGCGTGGTGACCGCGAGCCTGGTGGTCGGCGTCGTCGGGCTCGTCGGCACCGTGCGGGCGCACCGCCCGAGGCCACCGCAGGCCGACTCGGGACTGGCGTGGTCGGCCGGGCAGCGCACCGCGCTGCTGTGGCTGCGGCAGCACTCGGCGATCGACGACGTCGTCGCCTCGAACCGGCAGTGCAGTGCTCCCGAGCACCCGGGGGACGGGTGCGAGGGTCCGCAACGGTGGTTCCTCACCGCTGCGCTCTCGGGCCGGCGGATGTACGTCGAGGGGGCCGACTACGCGGTCGCCCAGCCCCATCCGGCGTGGGTCGACCGACGCGTCACGGTGTCCCGCCGCTTCGTCGACGAGCCCACCGAGGCCGACGCCCGCATCCTGTGGAACGCCGGCGTGCGCTGGGTGGTCGTCGACCTCGCCTCGACCTGGACGCGGGCCTGGGCGCCCTACGGCGAGCGGGTGTTCACCAGCCCGACGACGGTCGTGCTCCGCCTCGAGCGGCCCTGATCCGCGCGGCCGCCGCTCAGATCCCGGTGGAGCGGCACTCGCGCGAGCGCAGCGCGGTGACGTAGTCGGTGGGCGCGCCGGCGGCCTCGGCCGCATCGGCGATCCCACCCAGGTGCCGGGCGGAGGGAAGCCCGCCCTCGAAGGCGTCGAGCACGTAGACGTAGGCGATCTCGTCGCCGGTCAGGGTGTGCACCCGCAGGTGCAACCGCCGGTAGAGGCCGGAGTCGGCGCCCTCCCAGGCGTCCAGCGCGTGCTCGTCGGCGGCCGTGAGGTCGTAGAGCGCCACGAACACGCCCGGCGACTCCGACTCCGCCGGCGACCTGGCCGCCAGGTCGTCCGGGACGAGGGTCGCCATCGCGCCTTCCCAGCCGTACTCCTCGGCGCCGAACGTGAGCCGCCACCCGCGGATCCAGCCGGTTCCGGTGTGCGGGGACGACGGACAGCGCCGCAGCATCTGCGCGGGATCCATGTTCGACCCGTAGGCGGCGTAGAGGCCCATCGCGCCGAGACTATCGACACCCGGACAATGGAGGGCAGACCACCGTCCGCGAGTGAAGAGGATCCATGACCCGCATCGTGATCATCGGCGGCGGACCGGCCGGCTACGAGGCCGCGCTGGTCGCCGCACAGCTGGGTGCGGAGGTCACCGTCATCGAGCGGGACGGCGTCGGTGGCGCCAGCGTCCTCACCGACTGTGTCCCCTCCAAGACGCTCATCGCCGCCGCGGGTGCCATGACCTCGGTCCGCGACTCCGCCGTCCTCGGGCTGCAGGGCTCCGACCTCGCTGAGGTGGGGCTGGACCTGCCCTCGGTCAACCACCGGGTCAAGGGCCTGGCCATGGCGCAGTCGGCCGACATCCACGCGCGCCTGGAGGCCCAGGGCGTGCGGATCGTCGCCGGCCAGGGCCGGCTCTCCGACGAGATCCTCGGTCTGGCCGCGCACCGGGTGCAGGTCGTGGACGCCGACGGCGCGGTCACCGACGAGCTTGCCAGCGACGTCGTCCTGATCGCCACGGGCGCCGATCCCCGCGTGCTGCCGGGCGCGGAGCCCGACGGTGAGCGGATCCTCGACTGGCGCGACGTCTACGACCTCGAGGAGATGCCCGAGCACCTGGTGGTGGTCGGCTCCGGCGTCACCGGCGCCGAGTTCGCCTCCGGCTACCTGGAGGCCGGGGTGCCCGTCACCCTCGTCTCCTCGCGCGACCAGGTGCTGCCGGGGGAGGACTCCGACGCCGCGGCCGTGGTCGAGCGGGTGTTCCAGTCCCGCGGCGGCAGGATCGCCGAACGTGGCCGCGCCGCCGCCGTCCGCCGCACCGAGAAGGGCGTGCTCGTCGAGCTGACCGACGGCCGCACGGTCGAGGGCTCGCACGCGCTCATGACCGTCGGCACGGTGCCCAACACCGGCGGGCTCAACCTGGAGGACTGCGGGATCGAGGTGTCGCCGTCCGGTCACGTCGTGGTCGACCGCGTCTCCCGCACGTCGGTGCCGGGGATCTACGCGGCCGGCGACGTCACGGGCGTCTTCCAGCTCGCCTCGGTCGCGGCGATGCAGGGGCGGATCGCGATGTGGCACGCCCTCGGCGAGGCCGTGACCCCGATCAAGCTCAAGACGGTCGCGGCGAACGTGTTCACGCACCCGGAGATCGCGACCGTGGGCGTGCAGGAGAAGACGCTCGCGGACGACGCGGACGTCGACGTGCTGCGACTGCCGCTGGCCACGAACGCCCGCGCGAAGATGAGCGACCTGCG
>JAICIN010000197.1 GCA_025924375.1 Dermatophilaceae bacterium
GAGCGCGACGGCCTCGCTGAAGTCCTGGCCGGGCACGTGCAGCCAGCTGAGCACCGGCACGTCGAGACCGGCCTGCTTGAGCTCGACCGCCTCGGGCAGCTGGGCCACCCCGAGCCAGGTGGCGCCGCCACGGACCGCCGCGCGCGCTGGGCAGGAGTCCGTGGCCGTAACCGTCGGCCTTGACGACGGCCATCACCTCGGCGGAGCCGGCCCGGCTCCTGAGGGCGGCGACGTTGCCCGCGATGGCGTCCAGGTCGACCTGGGCGCACGCGGGAAGCCCCGGCGGGGCCGGGGCGGGAGTGCGGTGCGTGGGCGTGCTCGTCATCGCCGTTCAGTCTGTCAGACCAGGCGCGTTCGTTCAGGGCGGCCCGGGCTGCCCCGGCTCGGCGCGTCAGCGCGAGAGCAGGGCCGCGACAGTGGCCGGTATGCCGTGTGCCACCGCGAGCGCGCGCACTGGGCCACCCGGGTTGGCCCGGTCGGCGGCGACCCCGTGCACCAGCGCCGCGAGGCTGCCCGCGTCGAGTGGGTGGAGCCCCCCGGCGAGCAGGGTGCCGGCGATGCCGGCGAGCACGTCGCCCGCGCCGGCCGTGGCCAGCCAGGGCGGGGCGTCGGCCTGGGAACGGACCGGGAGCCCGCTGGCCGAGGGCGGGACCACCAGGGTGGTCGCGCCCTTGAGGAGGACGGTCGCGTCGAGGGAGTCGGCGACGCGGCGCGCGTGGGCCACCGGTGCCGCAGCGACCTCGGCCCGGCTCACCTCGGCGTCCTCGAGGCGGGAGAGCAGCCGGGCCAGCTCGCCCGCGTGTGGGGTGAGCAGCATCGGGCCTGTCCTGGGCGCGGTGACCAGGTCGAGCCCGCCCGCGTCGACCAGCACCGGGAGGTCGGAGGCGAGCGCGGCCCGGGCGACGTCGAGCTGAGCCTTGCTGCCCCGGGCCCGTGACGTGGCGTCGAGGCCGGGGCCGACGACCCACGCCTGCACCTGCCCCTCCCCCATGACCGCTTCCGGGACGGCGGCCCGAACCAGGCTCGTGGGCGTCGGGGTGCCGCAGTAGCGCACCATCCCCACGCCGGAGCACACCGCTGCGGTGGTGCAGAGGATCGCTGCTCCGGTGTAGGCCTCGCCCCCGGCAACGACACCCAGGACGCCGCGCGAGTACTTGTCGTCGCCCGCACCCGGAACCGGCCACAGCCCCGCGACGTCGTCCCAGCCGAGGCGCTCCACGTCAGATGCGCCCTCGACGTCCAACCCGATGTCGACCACGGTCAGGCGGCCCACTGCCGGCTCGGTGGCGGGCATCAGGTGGACCGGCTTCGGCACACCGAAGGTCACCGTCTCGTCCGCGAAGACCCCGCTGTCCGAGGCTGACTCCCCCGACGGGTCCTGGCCGGACGGCAGGTCCACGGCGACGACGTAGGCGCCGTCCGGGACCGCGTCGACCCAGGGCGCAGCCACCTCGGGCAGGCCGGGACGGCCCCCGATGCCCAGGATGCCGTCGACCACGAGGTCTGCGTCGGCGAGCGCGGCGACCGCCGCGCCGCGGTCGGTGCCGTCCACCAGGCGCACCCCGGCGCCACGGGCCGCCGCGAGCCCGTCTTCGCGCACCGGCCACCCGCCCCGCACCGCCACACAGCTGAACCCGGCACCCGCGAGGCGGGCCAGCGCGAACAGGGTGTCACCCCCGTTGTTGCCCGGACCGACCAGACCCACCACCCTGGTGCCGCCGCGCGCGGACAGGCGCACGCGGCATACCTCGGCAAGGCCTGAGGCGGCACGGGACATGAGCTCGCCGTCGGGCAGCCCTGCCATGAGCGCCTCCTCGGCCGTGCGCACCCGCGCAGCGGAGAAGGCGCCGACCACGGCTCAGCCCTCGGCCACGACGACCGCGGAGGCGATCCCCGCGTCGTGCGACAGGGAGACGTGCATGGCATCTACGCCGAGCGCCTCGGCGCGCGCCGCGACCGTGCCGGCGATGACCAGGTGGGGGCGCCCGTCGTCGCCGCGACGCACCGTGGCGTCGTGCCACAGCAGGCCCTGCGGGGCACCGAGCGCCTTGGCCAGCGCCTCCTTGGCGGCGAACCGCGCCGCGAGGGAGTTGAGCGGCAGCGAGCGCTCCTCGTCGGTGAAGAGGCGCTCGCGCAGGGCCGGGGTGCGCTCCAGGGTCTGCCCGAAGCGCGCCACGTCGACGACGTCGATCCCGACCCCGACGATCACAGCCCCATCGTCCCGATCACTCGACCGTGACCGACTTGGCCAGGTTTCGCGGTTGGTCGACGTCGAGGCCCTTGGCCGTGGACAGGTGCAGTGCGAACACCTGCAGCGGCACCACGGTCAGCAGCGGCGCGAGCAGTGGCGAGGTCTGGGGCACGCGGATCACCTCGTCGGCGAACGGGACGACGTCCTCGTCCCCGTCCTCGGCGACCACCAGGGTGCGGGCGCCGCGGGCGCGGATCTCCTGGATGTTGGAGACCACCTTCTTGTGCAGCTCGTGCGGCGTCCCGGGACCGGGGACGACGATGAAGACCGGCTGGCCGGCGTCGATCAGCGCGATCGGGCCGTGCTTGAGCTCGCCTGCGGCGAAGCCCTCTGCGTGGATGTAGGCGAGCTCCTTGAGCTTGAGGGCCCCCTCCATCGCGACCGGGTAGCCGACGTTGCGCCCCAGGAAGAGCACCGAGCGGGTGTCGGCCATGAACCGTGCGATCTCCTTGACGCGGTCCATCCGGCCGAGCAGGTCCTCGAGCTTCGCCGGGACCTCGTGGAGCTCCTTCATGACCGCCTGGGCGTCGTCGGCGAAGGTGCCGCCACGCAGCTGGGCGAGGTAGAGGCCGAGGACGTAGCAGGCGGTGATCTGGGCGAGGAACGCC
>JAICIN010000198.1 GCA_025924375.1 Dermatophilaceae bacterium
ACCTTGACGCTGCCCTCGAACTCCTTGAACTGTCCGCGGACCTTGGTGACCATCAGGTGTCGCGCGACGAAGCCGAGCTCGCTGTGCGAGGGGTCGACGGTCCAGGTGCCGGCGGGAAGGTCGTGGATGCTTGCCATGGTGGGGGTCTCCTGTGGGTTGGGGCCGCCGGGTCGTTCCCGGCTGGTTCGTCCCTTCCAACATAGCAGTCCTCGTTGATATTTCAACTACACTGGTCGAGTGACATACTTCTCACCCATGAGCAGCCCAACCGCCGAGCCGCAGTGGCTCAGCGACGACGAGCAGCAGGCCTGGCGCGCCTACCTGCGTGGCACCCGCCTCGTCGAGGAGGCCCTCGACCGCGACCTGCAGTCCCACGGCGTGCAGCTGACCGAGTACGAGATCATCTCGATGCTCTCCGAGGCGCCGGGCCGACGACTGCGCATGTCGGCCCTCGCCGACCTGGTCGTGCAGTCCCGCAGCAGGCTGACGCACACGGCCAGCCGACTGGAGCGGCGCGGCTGGGTGCGGCGCGAGTCGTGCCTGGAGGACCGGCGGGGCGTCGAGCTCGTCCTCACCGCGAGCGGGTGGGACGCCGTGCAGGAGGTGGCCAGGGTCCACGTGGCCAGCGTCCGCCGCGCCGTGCTCGACACGATGACCCCGCAGATGCTGCTCAACCTCGGCGAGGCGATGACCGCGATCCGTTCCGCGCTCGCGCCGGTCGGCGGGCCGGTCCACCCCGCCGTGGCCCAGGAGGCCGCCGAGCACGAGGAGGCCTCCGCGCGAGCCGAGGCCGGGGCACGCGACGCCCGAGCCGGCTGAGACAATCGGGGCCATGACCGACCCCGCGGCTCCTCTCGACGACGCCCCGGCGTCGCGGGCCCTGCTCGAGCGGGCGCTCGCGGTGACGCCCGGTGGCGTGAACTCGCCCGTCCGTGCCTTCGGCGCGGTGGGTGGGACGCCCCGCTTCATGGTCTCGGGGCGCGGCCCCTACCTGACCGATGCCGACGGCCGGGAGTACGTCGACCTGGTCTGCTCGTGGGGGCCGTTGATCCTCGGTCACGCCCACCCCGCCGTCCTCCAAGCCGTCCACCAGGCGGCTGCAAAGGGCTTCTCCTACGGAACGCCGAGCGAGAACGAGGTCGCCCTCGCCGAGGAGATCGTCGCGCGCGTCGAGCCCGTCGAGCAGGTGCGGCTCGTCTCCTCGGGCACCGAGGCGACGATGAGCGCGATCCGCCTCGCGCGCGGGTTCACCGGTCGCTCGCTGGTCGTGAAGTTCGCCGGCTGCTACCACGGCCACGTCGACTCGCTGCTCGCCGCTGCCGGGTCCGGTGTCGCCACCTTCGCGCTGCCCGACTCGGCGGGGGTGCCCAAGGAGATGGCGGCCGAGACGATCGTGCTGCCCTACAACGACCTCGCCGCCGTCGAGGAGGCGTTCGCCGCGCGGGGCGCGGACATCGCGGCCGTGATCACCGAGGCCGCCGCGGGAAACATGGGCGTCGTGCCGCCCGCCCCCGGCTTCACCGAGGGACTGCGCCGCATCACCGCCGCGCACGGGGCGCTGCTCGTCTCCGACGAGGTCATGACCGGCTTCCGGTGCAGCCGCGCCGGGTGGTTCGGGCTCGAGGGCGATGCCGGGTATGCCGCGGGCGCACCCGACCTGTTCACCTTCGGCAAGGTGATGGGCGGGGGGTTCCCCGCCGCCGCCTTCGGCGGCCGCGCCGAGGTGATGGCCATGCTGGCCCCGCTCGGGCCGGTCTACCAGGCCGGCACCCTGTCCGGGAACCCTGTCGCGACCGCAGCGGGACTGGCCACGCTCGCGGGCTGCGACGACGCGGCATACCAACGTCTTGGGGTCGGGGCCGACACGCTGACCGCAGCCCTCCAGGACGAGCTGAACCGCGCCTCGGTGCCGCACGTGGTCCAGCGCGCCGGCAGCATGTTCAGCGTCTTCTTCCGCGACGGCGAGGTCAGCGACTACGACGCGGCGCGCGCGCAGCACCTGCCGGCGTTCACGGCGTTCTTCCACGCGATGCTCGAGCAGGGGGTGCACCTGCCACCGAGCGCGTTCGAGTCGTGGTTCGTCAGCACCGCGCACGACGACGCGGCGCTCGACCGGGTGGTCGGCGCGCTGCCCGCGGCGGCGTCGGCGGCCGCAGGGGCGTTTGCGACAATCGAGCCGTGATGGCGTCACCCCGCACCACCGTGCACCTGCTGCGGCACGGCGAGGTGCACAACCCCGACGGCGTCCTCTACGGCCAGCTCGACGGCTACCCCCTGTCGGAGCTCGGGCGGGCCATGGCGCAGGCGGTGGCCGACCACCTCGCCGACCACGACGTCACGCTGGTCGTCGCCTCCTCCCTGACCCGCGCGCAGGAGACCGCCAAGCCGGTTGCCGACGCCCGCGGGCTCCCGGTCACGACCGACGACCGGGTCATCGAGGCGGCCAACCGCTTCGAGGGGCTGCGGGTGGCGACGATGCGGCCGGTGGACTTCGTCCACCCGCGGCACTGGTCGAAGCTCGCCAACCCGTTGCGCCCGTCCTGGGGCGAGGCATATGCCGTCGTGGCCCGGCGCATGCTCGCAGCCGTCGCCGACGCGCGCGAGGCCGCACGGGGGCACGAGGCGGTCCTGGTGAGCCACCAGCTGCCCATCTGGACCGCGCGCAACGCCCTCATGGGCAGGCGGCTGTGGCACGACCCGCGCAAGCGCGAGTGCCGGCTCGCCTCCCTCACCACCCTGACCTACGCCGGCGACGAGCT
>JAICIN010000199.1 GCA_025924375.1 Dermatophilaceae bacterium
AGGAGCGGGTCGCCCCGACGCCCCGCTCGTGCACGCGCCTGCTCACGTGGCCGGGGCCGTCGGGCCGCACGTGCTCGACGGTGGGGCCGTGCGGCGGGACCGGGTTGACCGTCGGAGGCCGGGTGAGGTCGAGGCGGTTGAGGTCGATGCTCTCGGGCAGGGCCACGACGGTGTGGGGGTTGCCGAGGTCGAGGCTGAGGGCGGAGAACGGCTCGTGGCCGGGGAGGTGCACGAGCGAGTCGAAGCCCTCCGCCTGGGCGCGCTCCGGGTCGCTGAGGCGCCAGGGGCCGAGGTTGACCGCGTAGGTGCCGTCCGGCTCGACCCGGACGCGGCGCACCCCGGCACGCGTGGCGATGGCGAACTCCTCGGACGTCTCGAGCCCCTCACGCCTGAGGTAGGCGGCGAAGACCCGGGTGCCGTTGCCGCACATCTCGGCAAGGCTGCCGTCGGCGTTGCGGTAGTCCATGAACCACGCCGCCTCACCGGCCTGTGCCCGCACGTCCTCCTCGTCGGCGGCGCTGGTCGGGACGACGCGGATGACGCCGTCGCCACCGATGCCCGCGCGGCGGTCGGCGAGGAGTGCGACAGCACTCGGCGCGAGCTCCAGGCTGCCGTCGAGGTCGGGCACGAGGACGAAGTCGTTCTCCGTGCCGTGTCCCTTGGTGAAGGGCGTCGTGTCAGCCATGGTGTCCATTGTCGCGGACCGCGCCGTCGACTGCCGCAAGCGCCACCTCCAGGAGGTCTGGCCGTCTCGGGTCGAGCCACGTGGTGCGCGGGTCCGCGCGGAACCACGACTCCTGCCGACGCGCGAGCCGCCGGGTGGCGGCGGCGGTCTGCTCGCGCGCCTGGGCCTCGGTCAGCTCGCCGTCGAGCTGGGCCAGCGCCTGCGCGTAGCCGAGCGCGCGCGAGGCCGTCCTCCCCGCCCGCAGCCCGGCGTGGTCGAGGACGCGGACCTCCTCCACCAGGCCCCGCCGCCACATGGCCTCGACACGCGCGTCGATGCGTTCGTCGAGGACCGGCCGCGGGAGCGCGAGACCCAACACGACCGTCGGCCGCACGTGCCGCCGCTGCGGCATCGTCGCGGAGAACGGGCGACCGGTGAGCTCGATGACCTCGAGCGCCCGCACCACGCGGCGGGTGTTGGTGGGCTGGATCGCCCGGGCGGCGGCGGGGTCCCGCGCGGCGAGCCGGTCGTGGAGGGCCGCCGTGCCGTGGCGCGCCGCCTCGCCCTCCAGCCGGGTCCGGGTGGCCGGGTCGGTGGGAGGGATCTCGAGGTGGTCGAGGGCGGCGCGCACGTAGAGGCCGGACCCTCCGACGACGACGGGGTGCTGCCCGCGGGCCTGGATGTCGGCGACGGCAGCGCGGGCGTCGCGCTGGTAGGCCGCCACGCTGGCCTCCTCCGTCACGTCGAGGACGTCGAGGAGGTGGTGGGGGACGCCTCGGCGCTCCGTCGCAGCGATCTTCGCCGTGCCGATGTCCATGCCCCGGTAGAGCTGGGAGGCGTCGGCGTTGACGACCTCTCCTCCGAGGACCGTGGCGAGCGCGACGGCCAGGGCCGACTTGCCCGTCGCCGTGGGGCCGACGACCGCGACGACGACGGGTGCCGGCATCCCTAGAGGCCGGCCTCGTCGGTGTGGTCGTGGCCGAACGGGTCGGGGTCGACGCCGGGCATCCACGAGTGGCCCGGCACCCCCCAGCCGTTGCGCTTCACGGCCTTGCGCGCCTTCTTGCGCCAGCGGTCGTCGAGCCGGTCGGTGTAGAGGAAGCCGTTGAGGTGGTCGTACTCGTGCTGCATGCACCTCGCGAACCAGCCGGTGGCCTCGAGCTCGAGGGGCTTTCCGTCGGCGTCCCAGCCCGTCACCCTCGTCCGGTCGCCGCGGCGCAGCGGGAAGCTCTCGCCCGGGACGGACAGGCAGCCCTCGACCTCCTCGTCGGGGTCCGGGTCGCCCTGCGGCGGCCGGCTCGCGGAGAGCCAGGGGTTGACCACGACGCCGCGCGGGGGGACGCCGTCGTCGTTCTCCATCTGCCACGTGAACACCCGCAGGCCGACGCCGACCTGTGGAGCGGCCAGGCCGACACCGTGCGCAGCGTCCATGGTCTCGAACATGTCCTCGACCAGGGCCCGCAGCTCGTCGTCGAAGAGCTCGACCGGCTGCGCCCGGCGGTGGAGGACGGGCTCGCCGGCGATGACGATGGGTCGCACGCTCATGGGTTCAAGTCTTCCAGAGGGGGTAGGTCGCCCTCGGTCAGGGCCGGCCGCCGACGGGTGCTGCCGGCCGGCGGAGCGGAGGCGAAGGAGCACGGCGATGAGCGAGTCGGACACCGGTCGCGAGGACACCGAGCAGCAGGGCGCGGGCCAGGCGGGGACGTCGGACACCGGTGGCGACCTGGACCTCCAGGGTGGGGACAAGAGCGGCCTGGCGGGAGGCGACGTGGTGAGCGAGAAGGGGCACGCCGAGGGCGCGTTCGGTGAGGAGCACAGCGGTGACTCCGGTTTCGGCGCCTCGGGCGGTGACACGTCCCTCGTCGACGACGCGGACACCGGCGGGGCCGGGGACACCGGCTCCGAGGGCTCGTACGGCGGTCCCGGCGGCGAGAGCCAGGACGCCGGCGGCGAGAGCCAGGACGCCGGCGGCGAGAGCCAGGACGCCGGGGGTTACTGACGCCCCTGAATCAGGCTCGTCCGTCCGGCGGCAGCCTCGTTCAGCGGCAGGCGGGCGCCGTGACCGGCTCTCGTGCCGGCGCGCCCAGG
>JAICIN010000200.1 GCA_025924375.1 Dermatophilaceae bacterium
CATGCCGGGCGAGGGTCTCGACCTCGGCGTCGGTGAGGCTGAGCCTGGCCGAGTCCGCCGGGGCGACGTCGACGAACTCCGTCGTACGCCCCACGGCCCGGTCCTGGGTGTAGACCATCTTGGTGGCCTTGCCGCCCACGCCGCGCTTGAGCACGGCCGGCCTGCCGGCGCGCAACGCCGGCTTGTAGACGTAGAACTCGTCGGGGTTGACCGCGCCCTGGACCACTCCCTCGCCCAGCCCGTAGGACGACGTCACGAAGACGACGTCGTCGAAGCCGGACTCGGTGTCCATCGTGAACATCACGCCCGCGGCACCGATGTCGGAGCGCACCATGCGCTGCACGCCGGCCGAGAGCGACACCACCTCGTGCGCGAACCCGTGGTGCACGCGGTAGGCGATCGCGCGGTCGTTGTAGAGGGAGGCGTACACCTCGCGGATGGCCTGCAGCACCGCGTCGATGCCGCGGACGTTGAGGAAGGTCTCCTGCTGCCCGGCGAAGGAGGCGTCGGGGAGGTCCTCGGCGGTCGCGCTGGAGCGCACGGCGAACGACACCTCGTCGTCATCGCCGGGGGCGTCGCCGGCGAGCCGCTCGTAGGCGCTGCGGATGTCGGCCTCCAGCGCCGGCGGGAAGTCCTGTTCGACGACCTGGCGGCGGATCTCCTTGCCCGCGGCGGCCAGCGCCCGGACGTCGTCGGTGTCCAGGTCGCGCAACCGGTCCGTGATGGACTGCGCGAGGCCGGTCTCGCCCAGGAAGCGCTGGTAGGCCGCGGCCGTGGTGGCGAAGCCGTCGGGCACGCTCACCCCGGCGTCGGCGAGGTTGGAGATCATCTCGCCGAGCGAGGCGTTCTTGCCGCCGACGACCTCCAGGTCGCCCATCCCGAGGTCGGCGAACCACCGCACGTTGTCGCCGTCCTGCCGGGCGTCGGGGGTCGCGGGGGTGTCGGTGCTCATGCCTGGGGGTTCCTTCCTCGCCGCTGGTCGCGGCCGGTCTGCGAGCGGTTGCCGGCACGGCGCCGCACCTTCGCGAGGGTCTGGATCACCACGGTGGCGATCTCCTCGACGGAGGCCGCCGAGGTGTCCACCGTGGGCAGGTCGTGCGCCTGGTACATGGCGGTGGCCCGGCGCAGCTCGAAGCGGCACTGGTCCTCCGAGGCGTACCGGGAGTCCGGTCGCCGCTCCTGGCGGACCCGGCTGAGCCGGGACACCGTCGTGGTCAGCCCGAAGCAGCGGTCCTTGAACCCGCGCACCGGAGCGGGCAGGTCGGTGGTGTCGAGGTCCTCGTCGACGAGCGGGTAGTTGGCGACGAACAGCCCGTGCTGGAGCGCCAGGTACATGGCCGTCGGGGTCTTGCCGCACCGGGAGGGCGCCAGCAGGATCACGTCGGCGCGGTCCATGTGGCGGGAGGCCAGGCCGTCGTCGTGCTCGATCGCGAACTCGATGGCCGCCATCCGGTCGTTGTACCGCCGGACGTCGCCGATCCCGTGCAGCCGCCGCGCCTCGCGCAGCCCGCGGGCGCCGAGCTGGGCCTCCACCTTGTCCATGTGCATGCCGAAGAAGTCGATGATCGGCGCGCGGGTGCGCAGCAGCTCCTCGCGCACCTCGTCGACGGCGGCGGTGGTGAAGACCAGCGGCGCGACGGGGCCCTCCTCGACCACCGCGTCCAGCTGCGCCACGACCTCCCGGGCCATCTCCACCGAGGAGATGAACGGGATGAGCGTGCGCTCGAAGGTCAGGTCGGGGAACTGGAGGAGCAGGGCGTTGCCCATGGTCTCCGCGCTGATGCCCGTGCTGTCGGACAGGAAGAAGACGGGGACGAGCGGAGCCTGGCCGGGCTCCTCGGCCGCGTCGGTCACGACGGAGACCTTAGCCGCGCTGTGACGACCACCACGAGGCGCAGCGGCCCCGTGCCGCCCCTCCGGGGGAGGGCCTACCGGGAGCGCTGCTGGCGGCGGGCGACGACCACCGCGACCGCCAGGACGGCGACGATCGGCGCCCACGAGGGCAGGCCGAGGGGGCCCAGCAGCAGCGCGGCGACGTAGAGCACTACCTGCAGGCCGATCCAGAAGGCCACGGCCACGAGGACCCAGAAGAGGACGGGCTTCTCGTACTGCAGACGACGCAGGTGGTTCATGGCTCTCCTCGGTCGTGCAGTGGTCGCGCAGTGGTCGTGCTGCCGTGCTCATCGGCACCGCGGGCCCCCGACTGGAGCCCCGCCGCCCCGCACAACGCCCGGCTCGGGCCCGCGCGTTCCCGTACGGTTCCCCCGGTGCCGTCCGAGGAACCGCCCGAGTGGCGGCTGCTGGCCCCGTTGCAGCCCGCGGTGCGCTCCGCCGTCCTCGGCGCCGCCGTCCGCCGGAGCGTCGACCGCGGCGTGACGCTGTTCGCCGAGGGCGACGCCGGGGACTCCCTGCACCTGCTCGCGGCCGGGCGGGTCGCCGTCCGCGCCACCACGCCGGACGGCGACACGGTGACCTACGCCGTCCTCGGCCCCGGCGACGCCTTCGGGGAGCTGGGGCTGCTCGGCCGCGCCCACCGGCGGACGGCGACGGTCGTCGCGCTGGAGCCGGTCGAGTCGCTGGTGCTCGGCTCGGCCCAGTTCGAGGCGATCCGGGTCCGGCACCCCGGCGTCGACCGGATGCTGGTCGAGGTGCTGTCCCAGCGGGTGCTCCGGCTGTCGGCCC
>JAICIN010000201.1 GCA_025924375.1 Dermatophilaceae bacterium
GCGAAGACCGGAGAGGGCGTCAGGGAACTGCTCGACACCATTGTCGAGCTGATCCCGCACCCGGCAGGCGACCCGGGCGCACCGCCGCGTGCCCTCATCTTCGACTCCGTCTACGACACCTACCGGGGCGTGGTCACCTACGTGCGGGTCGTCGACGGCAACCTCAACCCGCGCGAGAAGATCGCGATGATGTCCACCAAGGCGACGCACGAGCTGCTCGAGATCGGCGTCAGCTCACCGGAGCCCACTCCCGCCAAGGGCCTCGGCGTCGGCGAGGTCGGCTACCTCATCACCGGCGTCAAGGACGTGCGCCAGTCCCGGGTCGGTGACACGGTCACCAACGCCGCCAAGCCCGCCCAGCAGGCGCTCGGCGGGTACCGCGACCCCAAGCCCATGGTGTTCTCCGGGCTCTACCCGATCGACGGCTCCGAGTACCCCAACCTGCGGGACGCGCTCGACAAGCTCAAGCTCAACGACGCCGCGCTGGTCTACGAGCCGGAGACCTCCGCGGCCCTCGGGTTCGGCTTCCGGTGCGGCTTCCTCGGCCTGCTCCACCTGGAGATCGTGCGGGAGCGGCTGGAGCGCGAGTTCGACCTCGACCTGATCTCGACCCAGCCCAACGTCGTCTACGACGTCACGATGGAGGACGGCAAGGAGCTCCGGGTCACCAACCCGAGCGAGTTCCCCTACGGCAAGGTCGTCAGCATCCGGGAGCCGGTGGTGCGTGCGACGATCCTGGCCCCGAGCGAGTTCATCGGCGCCATCATGGAGCTCTGCCAGCAGAAGCGGGGGAGCCTGCGCGGCATGGACTACCTCTCCGAGGAGCGCGTCGAGATGCGCTACACGCTGCCGCTGGCCGAGATCGTCTTCGACTTCTTCGACCAGCTCAAGTCGCGCACCCGCGGCTACGCCTCCCTCGACTACGAGCCCGACGGTGACCAGGAGGCCGACCTCGTCAAGGTCGACATCCTCCTGCAGGGCGAGACGGTCGACGCGTTCAGCGCCGTCGTCCACAAGGACAAGGCCTACGCCTACGGCGTGATGATGGCGGGAAAGCTCAAGGAGCTCATCCCGCGCCAGCAGTTCGAGGTGCCCATCCAGGCCGCGATCGGGGCGCGGATCATCGCCCGCGAGAACATCCGCGCGATCCGCAAGGACGTCCTCGCCAAGTGCTACGGCGGCGACATCAGCCGCAAGCGCAAGCTGCTCGAGAAGCAGAAGGCGGGAAAGAAGCGGATGAAGAACATCGGCACGGTGGAGGTCCCGCCAGAGGCCTTCATCGCGGCGCTCTCCTCCGACAGCACCGGCGAGAAGCCCGCCAAGAAGTAGGGGCCTGGAGCCAGGCGGCGCCCACTGCGGTGCAGCCGGACGCCGACGTGCCGCGCTCGCGCCGTCTTCGGAGCATCTGACCGGGGGAGCCGCAGTCTTCGGACATTCTGGCCGGCGGCTCGAAAGAGTTCGGCGATTCCGGCCGGCCAGGACCGGCCGAGGTGTCCGAAGACCCGGCAACGTGACGTCGCCGCCGGCCAAGGAGTCCGAAGTCCTCGCCACAAGCCCGACGTCACGGACGCGGCCTGGCACCGCGGCTGTCGCCATCCCTGTGGTGGTGTGGTGTGGTGGCGGCGCCGTCACGCTCGCAGGCGGTTGACCAGCGCCTCGATGTCGGCGTCGTCCCACCCGTGCGCGGCGAGCCAGCCCGCGCCGCCCCCGTAGCGCTCCCGCAGCGCCGCGAGGAGCCGCTCCATGGACTCGGCGCGGGGCAGCTGCTCCTCGAGGCTGCGGCCCACGAGGTTGTCGCGGTATGCCGGCCGCTCGACGAGGCGGGCGACGATGCGTTCCAGCCGGTCGGCCGTCGCGACGTAGTCGGCGACGATGTCCTCGTCGGCGACGCCGGCCGTGGAGAGCGCGAGCGCCACGATGGTGCCGGTCCGGTCCTTGCCCGCGGCGCAGTGGACGATCGTCGCCCCGCGGCTGTGCGCGATGACCTCGAGCGCGGCCGACGTGGAGTCGGGGCGGTCCAGGAGGTAGCCGAGGTAGTGGGCCGTCCAGTAGTCCTCGTCGACCTCGCGGAGCTCCTCGCCGCGCCGCCACGGCAGGACCAGCGCGTCCTCGGCCGTGACCTCGCGGACGTCCTCGCGGAACAGCGTGAGGTGGTGGTGCACGACCGTCTCGACCGACCGCAGCGGCCCCGGCCCCTCGGACTCGACCTCGACGTGGCTGCGCAGGTCGACGATGTCGCTGACGCCCAGCTCGTCGGTGAGCCGGGCGATGTCCTCCGCGCTGAGCTCCTGGAGGTTGTCGGACCGCAGCAGCCGCCCGGTGGCGACCTCGCCGCCGTCGGTGGTGGGCAGCCCGCCCACGTCGCGCATGTTGACGACACCGTCGAGCTCGATCCAGCGCGGACTGGTCACGTCCTGACCCTAGGGCGCAGCGCGCCCGAGGAGCTGTCCCGCACCGGCGCCCTCCGCCGCCTGGGCCACGGCGGCCGCCACGACGAGGTCGCTCAGGCCGTTGCCGAGGTTCTGGCACGTGACGCGGCCGGAGGGCCTCTGCGCCTGGAGCAGGTCGCCCGTCGCCGCCGTCGGACGGGGGTACCCCTCACCCAGGCCGCCCTTCGCGCGCACC
>JAICIN010000202.1 GCA_025924375.1 Dermatophilaceae bacterium
GGAGCGGGGTCGGCCGGGTCGAGCGGCTCGACGGGGAAGGCGCCGGGGCCCAGCTCCCGGGCACCGGCCCGGTCGGCCGCCTCGGCCAGCGCGCGCATGACGGCAGCCGGTGTCGTGGCCGCAGAGAGGTCGACCACGCCGGCCTGTGCGGCGGTCAGGCGGACGGCGACCGGGGCGCCGGAGCCGTCGCGCAGCACGGCCGGGCCGGGCCGCGGGTCGGCGGTGACGTCGCCGTAGACCGTCGCGACGGTGAGGTGCTCGGCGCTGACCGCGACGAGGTCGGGCGCGTCTTCGACCCGTGCGGCGGGGAGGTCGAGGGCGCCTCGCTCGAGCGGGTCGAGGTCGCCCGACCACACGCCGGCCTCGGCGGTGGCGCGCTCGGTGAGCACCCGGCGCGCTGCATCCGGCAGCCCCGCGCCGCCCACGAGGACGACGCGCGGGCGGTCGCCGCTCACTTCGTCTTCTGGTCCGCGTTGTACTGGCTGAGGATGTCCTCCATGGGGCCGTCGCCCTTGAGCCGGCCGGCGTCGAGGTAGAGGCCACGCGTGCAGAAACGGGTCAGGTCGTTCTCCGAGTGGGAGACGAGGAAGAGGGTGCGGCCCTCGGCGACGAGCTGGTCCATGCGCGTGTAGCACTTCTCCTTGAAGCGCTTGTCGCCCACTGCCAGGACCTCGTCGACGAGGATGATCGGCTCCTCGAGCGTCGTGACGACGGCGAAGCCGAGCCGCACCTGCATGCCGCTGGAGAAGTGGCGGAAGGGGGTGTCGAGGAAGTCACCGATCTCGGCGAAGTCGACGATCTCGTCGAAGCGCGAGGCGATCTGCGCCCGGCTCAGGCCGTGGAGGCCGCCGGTGAGCCAGATGTTGTCGCGGGCCGTGAGGTCACCGACGAAGCCACCGGTGAGCTCGATGAGGGGCGCGACGCCGCCGTGGACGGTGACCTCGCCCTCGTCGGGCAGCAGGACGCCGGCGAGCAGCTTCAGCAGCGTGCTCTTGCCCTGGCCGTTGCCCCCGACGAGCCCCACGGCCTCGCCCGCCTCGACCGTGAAGGAGACGTCGCGCAGCGCCCAGAACGTGCCCTTGGGCGTCGTCGTGTGACCGGTGAAGACCATCTCGCGCAGGGAGAGGCGGTAGCGGCGGTTTCGGAGGAACTCGATGCCCAGGCCGTTGGCGTCGATGACGGGCGACATCTCAGATCTCCTTGAGCACGGCGTTCTCGAGCTTGCGGAAGATGGCCGCGCCCACCACGAGGATGAGCAGGCTCACCACCGCCGAGACGCCCACGGCCTGCCACACGACGTGCTGCTCGGCGAACGCGACGGAGCGGTAGAGCTCGAGGATTCCCGTCATCGGGTTGAGCCAGAACACCTTGGTGAGGTGGTGGCCCAGGTGCAGGTTGGACACCGAGTAGATGACCGGCGAGAGGTAGAACATCACGCGCAGGCCGATCCGCACGACGCGCTGCAGGTCGCGGACCAGCACCGTGGCCGCGGAGAGGGCGAGTCCGAGCCCGCACAGCAGCACGGTCTGCAGGAGGACCGCGAGCGGCAGCAGGACGATGTGCCAGCTCAGCGGCTTGAGGTAGACGAGCATGAAGAGCGCGACGATCGGCAGCGAGAAGACGAACTCCAGCCCCTTGGAGCCGACGACCTTGAAGACCCAGATCTCGCGCGGCAGCCGGGTCGAGCGGACGAGCCGCGCCTCGGCGGTGAGCGCGCGGGAGGTCTCGGTCACGGAGGCCGAGAACCACTGCCACGAGAGCAGCCCCACGACCAGGAAGAGGATGTAGGGGGACTCACCGACCCGGCGCGAGGTGAAGATCACGGAGAAGACGAACCAGTAGACGCCCGTCATCATCAACGGGTCGAGGACGGTCCAGACGTAGCCGAGGACGGAGCCGGCGTATCGGACCTTGAGGTCCCGGACGACCAGCAGCCAGAGCACGCTGCGGTACTGGTAGGGGGCACGAGCCCTCGCCGCCAGGCTCAATGCCTCTTCACCTCACTCACGCGTCGGACAACGGGCACACAATACGCGACCGCGCAGGGGGCATCGGCACGCGACAGCGGCCGGACGCCTGCCCCGGGCGGCCCGGACGCCTGCCCCGGGCGGCGGGCTCGCAGCGGGGCCACAGACGGGGCCGATACGCTGACCGGACTTCAGGCGCCGTCACCGCTGGCGGCCTCCGGCGACCAGGAAGGACCACCGGCGTTGGCGCTCCGTCTCTCTCGCGAGCCCGGCCGGTCCCGGCAGGTGGACCCCCGACCACGCCCGGACGGGCTGACGACGGCGCTCGACCTCGCCACGGACCTCGCCCTGTGGGGCTTCGCGCTCTGGACGCTGCTGTACCAGGCGGCCCAGCTCCTGCGGCTGCCGACGACCCCGATGGTGGTCGCATGGTTCTGCGGCCTCGTCGTCATCGCGGCGCTGCAGGTGCGCGGGCTGCGGGCCGCGCGGGCGCCCGGTGGCGGCGGCGCACCC
>JAICIN010000203.1 GCA_025924375.1 Dermatophilaceae bacterium
GGGCCGGCACCTGCTGGACCGCCGCCATGGTGGTGGGCAGCCCCGAGAGACCGTATGCCGTGAACGTCGCGGCGGTGCCGCCCGGGGGCACCGGGCCGGCCAGGACCGCCGGCACCCGGGCGGGGACGTCGGCATACGGCATCGCCAGCACGACACCGGAGTTCGCGACGTCCACCACGAGGTGGTCGCCGCTGGAACCCTGGGCGGGGCGCATGACGTCGTCGGGGGCGGCGTCGACCTTGGTGGACTGCTGCCAGCGGTCCGCGTCGCCGAGGTCGAGGGCCGTGCCGTCGAGCGCCAGGCCCGAGAGGGAGACCTGGCCGGTGGCCTGCGGGCTGGCGGCGGTGCCCGAGGCCTCCCACGGGTTCCGCCGTCCGCCCGAGGCCGGAGCCTCGACCTTGGCGGTGAGGGAGTCGAGCCGGCAGCCGCGGGGGCACAGCACGGGAGCGCGCAGCCGGACGGGCTTGGCGGTCGGCACCTGGAGGACCGCGAGGTCGCGCGTGAGGCGCTGGCCGTCCGGGGTGGTGACGACCAGGCCCAGGCGCAGCGTCGCCGCGCCGCTCGATCCGCGGTCGTCTGCCGGGAGCCTGACCGTCGAGCTCACCGTGGCGGTGAGGACGCCGTCGGCGAGGCGGACCGAGGGCACGGTGGGGGGCTCGAGGCGGTCGAGTCGGAGCGGGTCCTGCTGTGGCGGCGCGAAGCCGACGGCCCGGAACCCCTTTGGCACCAGCGCGATCGTGGGCGTGGACCCGGGGTCGCGCGGCCGGATGACCGCGACCGGTGTGGCGGTGGTGCCACTCGGGTCGATGGCGTCGAGGGCTCGTTCGAGCCGGGCGGGCTCGACGGCGTCCGTGACGAGCGCGACGGGGGCTCCCGCCTCGAGCTGGGCACGGTTCTCCCGGTTGCGGTCGCCGATGACGAGGGCGCCTGCGGCGAAGACGGCGAGGGCGGTGGCCACGGTGATGATGGTGAGGACCTTGCGCACGGCGGGGCGACGGGCCAGCTGGTAGGCCGCCAGGGCCGAGGCGAGGCGGCCGCGGCGCACGCTCGCGCCGCCGGCGCTCGCGGCGGCGTGCAGCACGGCGTTGGCGAGCACGAGTCCGACCGCCAGCGAGAGCAGCGTCGGTGTCATCAGCGCGAGTGGCCCGCCTCCGGAGCTCGTGGCCAGGCCGGCGATCCCGGCGAGGGCCAGGGCGACGATCACGACGTCCACGACCGGCCAACGGCGGGACGACCGGGCGCTCGCGACCCGGCGCAGCAGGGAGGAGATCGGCTCGCGGAGCACGGGCTGCGCGGCGACCCAGACCGAGAACACCGACACCGCCGCGGCGGCGAGCAGCGCGAGCAGCACGCCGAGCGGGAACTCGAACGGCACCCCCGGTGGCAGGACGAACCGGCGCGCCGCCTCGTTGACGGCCAGCGCCAGCACCAGGCCCACCGGCAGCCCCAGCAGCACGGTCAGGCCGAGCTCGCCCATGACGAGCCACCGGGCACCGTCGCGGCTGCGACCCCGCAGGCGCGCGAGGGCCACCTCCGGACGACGCTGCTCGACGGCTGCCGCCGCGACGGACAGCAGCACCACGGCGCCGAGGAGCGCGAGCTGCGCCATGAGCAGGGGCACCACGAGCCGGACCTGGCCCTGCCCCGCGCGGATCTGGGTGAGGAGCGAGGGCATCGGGCTGTCGAGCGTGACCTCGTTGCTCGACCGGCTCGCCGTGGCCAGGGCTGCGGCTGTCGCCGGGATGTCGTCGAGGGTGACGAGGTCGCGGTTCAGCGGGTACTGCATCGTCAGGCGGGCATGCCCCCAGGCGTCGTCGAAGCTCGCCTCGGCGGTCAGCCAGTCGTCGAAGGTCGGGACGTTGCCGCCGTCCTCGCTGCCGCCGGACCGGCCCCCGAGCTGCAGGCGCATCCAGTAGGCGTCGTCGGGCTGCTGCTCGTAGGCGCCGACGACCGTGAGGTCGTGGCCGGGGTCGTCCGAAGGGGCGTCCTTCTCGTCGGCGTGGAGCGTCGTGCCGAGCTTCCACTTCCACAGCGCGAGGTCGGCCTGGGTGACGGCGACCTCGCCGGCCGCCTGAGGGCACCGGCCCGTGGTGAGGCGGACGTGCTCGCACATGCCGTCGCGGTAGACGAGCGAGAGGTGCGCCGGGGGCCGGCCGGGGAACGGCGCGTAGAGCACCTGGCCGGAGAGCGTCCCGATGCCGTGGTGGTGGAGGGCCTGGACGGACTGCGGGACCACCTCGTCGAGCCGGTCGAGTCCGAGGTCGGGTGCCGTCGGGGTGCGCGAGGCCTTGACGCTCAGCGCGGTGTCGGCGGGCTCGGCCCGGAAGACCTGCTGGCGCAGCAGCCCCTGCTCGAGCGCCCGGGAGTAGAGCGGGGCGAGCGCGGCAAACGCGGCGATGAGCGCGGAGA
>JAICIN010000204.1 GCA_025924375.1 Dermatophilaceae bacterium
CCGTCGATCTCGGACAGCAGCTGCGGCACGATCGTCGTCTCCACGTCGGAGGAGACCCCCGAGCCGCGGGTGCGGAAGAGGCTGTCCATCTCGTCGAAGAACACCACGACCGGGGTCCCGCCCGAGGCCTTCTCGCGGGCGCGCTGGAAGATGAGGCGGATGTGCCGCTCGGTCTCGCCGACGTACTTGTTGAGCAGCTCCGGGCCCTTGATGTTGAGGAAGAACGACTTCCCGACCGGCTTGCCCTCGCGCTCGGCGACCTTCCTCGCCAGCGAGGACGCGACGGCTTTGGCGATGAGGGTCTTGCCGCAGCCGGGCGGCCCGTAGAGCAGCACCCCCTTGGGCGGCTTCAGCTCGTGCTCGGTGAAGAGGTCGGGGTGCAGATAGGGCAGCTCGACGGCGTCGCGGATGGCCTCGATCTGGCTCGCCAGGCCCCCGATGTCCTCGTAGTCGATGTCGGGGACCTCCTCGAGCACGAGCTCGGCCACCTCGGCCTTGTCGACGCGCTCGTAGACGAACCCCGAGCGCGACTCGAGCATGAGGGCGTCCCCCACCCGGATGGCGTCGCGCTCCAGGGACTCCGCCATCCGGCATACGCGCTCCTCGTCGGCGTGGGCGACCACGAGCACGCGGTCGTCGCCGAGGAGCTCCTTGAGCATGACCACCTCGCCGACCCGCTCGAAGCCGCAGGCCGCGACGACGTTCATCGCCTCGTTGAGGCGCACCTCGCGCCCGGCGGAGAGGTCGGCCGGGTCGACCGCCGGGCTCACGGCGACGTGCATCTTGCGGCCGCCCGTGAGGATGTCGACCGTGGCGTCGTCGTAGGACTCCAGGACGATGCCGTAGGCCGCGGGTGGCTGGGCCAGGCGGTCCACCTCGGTCTTGAGCGTGACGATCTGCTCGCGGGCCTCCTTGAGGGTCCGCACGAGCCGCTCGTTCTGCGAGGAGATGGTGGCGAGGTTGGACTGCAGCTGCAGGACGCGGGTCTCGAGGTCGCGCGAGCGCGTCGGCGCCTCCGCCAGCCGCTGCCGCAGGGCGGCGACCTCCTCGGCGAGCCGCTCCCGCTCACGGCGCTCGTCGGACTCTCGGGCGTGGTCCTGTGGCCTGTGCTTCTCGGTCATGTCGGCTCCCTCGCGTCGAAGGTCCCGGCCACGCTGGGCGGCCGTTCAACGACCCTAACGCGCGACTACCCCGAAGCGTTGGAGGTATCTGTCACAGATCGGCGAACGCGGCGGATCTTCTTCTCCGACGGGGCGCGTTCGCCCAGCGACTCGGCGCTGAAGTCCTCGCCCGCCTCCGGGTACGCGCCCTTCGCGGGACGGCGACGGCGCACCGGCGCGGCCACGCCGGGGGCGAGCCGGCGGGTGGTGACGAGGAAGCCGGTGTGGCCGTGCATCCGGTGCTGCGGCCGGACCGCGAGGCCCTCGAGGTGCCAGCCGCGCACGATCGCCTCCCACGCCTCCGGCTCGGTGAAGCCGCCGTGGTCGCGCATCGCCTCCGCCACCCGCGAGAGCTGGGTCGTGGTGGCGACGTAGCAGATCAGGACTCCCCCCGGCACGAGCGCGTCGGCGACGACCTCCAGGCACTCCCAGGGGGCCAGCATGTCGAGGACGACGCGGTCGACGCTCCCCGCCCCTGCGTGGTGTGGCAGCTCCTCGACGAGGTCGCCGACGGTCACCTCCCAGGCGGGGTGGTCCTCACCGAAGAACGCGCGGGCGTTGCCCTTCGCGATGGCGGCGAAGTCCTCGCGCCGTTCGAAGGAGTGGACGTGGCCGTGCTCCCCCACCGCGCGCAGGAGGGACATCGAGAGGGCACCGGAGCCCACGCCCGCCTCGACGACGCGCGCGCCGGGGAAGATGTCGGCCATCGTGACGATCTGGGCGGCGTCCTTGGGGTAGACGACGGCCGCGCCACGGGGCATCGACATGACGTAGTCCGCCAGCAGCGGGCGCAGGGCGAGGTACTCGACACCGGCGGTGTTGCGGACCACGGAGCCGTCGGGGGCGCCGATGAGGTCGTCGTGGGCGAGGCGGCCCTTGTGGGTGTGGAACTCCCGGCCCGCCTCGAGGCTGATGGTGTGCAGCCGGCCCTTGGGGTCCGTGAGCTGCACCCGCTCACCGGCCACGAACGGGCCCCGCCGGCGCTCCGCACCGACTCCTCCGGCGCGCGCCGTCGCTGTGGTCATGGGGCGCGAGTCTAGTGACGGGCCCCCGCCGCCCCGAGCCCGGTCAGGCGCTGCTGGCGTC
>JAICIN010000205.1 GCA_025924375.1 Dermatophilaceae bacterium
GCGGGGGGGGGGGGGGCCCGGCCCCCCCTGCGGTTTTCCGGCGGCCCCCCCGCGGGGGGGGGGGCCGCGCCCACGGCCCCCCCCCACCCCCGTACCGTGGCTCGGGGACCGGGAGGTGCCCCAACCTTCCCCGCCGGTCAGCCGTCACAGGGGCATGAACACGCGCGTGGGCACGGCCGTCAGTGCCGGTATCGCCATCGTCGTCCTTGCCGGGTGCAGCCAGACCGGCGGACAGGCCACCAGCCAGACCGGCGGACAGGACACCGGTTCGGCCGCGTCCGGGTCCACCAACCCGGCATCCTCGAGCGCGACCTCGCGGTCGAGCACCACGTCACCGTCGAGCCCGGCCTCCACGGTGGCTCCCGCCTCCCGGGCCTCGAGCCCGATGGGCACTCCCGGCGCTCCGCGGTGCGCCACCGGCCACCTGAGGGTGTCGCTCGCCATGTCGGAGGGAGCGGCCGGCTCGGTCTACGACACCGTCCGGCTCCTGAACACCGGCCCCAACCCGTGCTCCCTGTTCGGCTACCCGGGGGTCTCGCTGGTCGGCCACGGCAACGGCACCCAGATCGGCTCGGCGGCCCAGCGCGACCGCTCCGTCGCACCGAGGCCGGTCATGGTCAGGGCAGGCGGTTCCACCACGTTCATCGTGCGCCTCGTCCAGGCCGGCAACTACCCGCGCGCCACGTGTGTCCCGACCCCGGCCGACGGGTTCCGGATCTACCCGCCGGGCAACACGGCCGCGCTCTACCTGCCGCTGAAGGGTGCGACCGGGTGCGCCAGCACCTCCGTCGACCTCCTCACGGTGCGGCCGGTCGGCGCCACTGTCGGCTGACCGGGCTCGCGACGAGTCCCGCGGCGTACCCGGACGACCATGGTGGACCGGGGCCCGAGGCACGCGGTCGCGCCCGTGCGGGAGGAGCGCGCAGCCCCGGCCACCGTGGTCGTCGAGATGCGAGCCGACGGCGGAGGAGCGCTCAGCGAGGCTTCTCGCACACGAAGATCGCGGTCCCGGGCACGAGATGTCCACGAAGGGGCGACCAGCCGCCCCACGAGGCGGAGTTGCGCGCGGGCCACTCCGGCTCGACGAGGTCGACGAGCACCAGGCCGGCGGCGACGAGCTCCCGCACCCGGTCGCCGACGGTGCGGTGGTGCTCCACGTACGTCGCCTCACCGTCCGGGTCGGTCTCGACGTAGGGCGTCCGGTCGAAGTACGACTGCCCCACGGTCAGCCCTCCCGGGCCCGGGTCGTCGGGCAGCGCCCAGCGGAACGGGTGCGTCGTCGAGAAGACGAACCGGCCCCCCGGGCCCAGCACGCGCGCGACCTCCCTCATGAGCCGCGCGGTGTCCGCGATGAACGGCACGGCACCGTATGCCGTGAACACCAGGTCGAACGCGGCGTCACCGAAGGGGAGGGCCAGGGCGTCGCACTGCACGAAGGGCACCGGGGGAGTGACCCTCGCGTTGAGGTCGAGGCCCTGGCGCACCATCCCCCCGGAGAGGTCGGTCGCGACCACCTCGGCCCCCTGGCCCGCGACCCAGCGCGAGCACTGTCCGGCCCCGGCGCCGATCTCGAGCGCCCGGCGTCCGGCGACCTCGCCCAGCAGGCCGAGCTCCGGCTCCTGCCACCCCTCGGGTCCCCAGACGAACGCCGCGTCGCCGAGGAACGCTCCGTGCTCCGCGTAGTACTCGCCCGCCTCGGCGTCCCACCACGACCGGTTGGCGGCCGCTGTCTCCTCGACCCCCGCGTCACGGCGGCTGACCTGCGCAAACTCACTCACCGGCATACCTCTCGGCTTTGACCCGGCCCTGACGCCGCCGGTAGGATGTCACGGCGCACGCGCGTGCGTGCAATCCGGTGTGTCCGGCTGCGGCCGGGCACACGCGCTACACCAGTCCACCCGAGGGCAGCGGCTCCACGAGGCGCAGTGCCCACCAACCCAACAGTCCACAATCGGAGTTCCTACTACATGACTGCCAGCACGGTCGAGAAGACCGCCCCTCAGGTTGCCATCAACGACATTGGCTCTGAGGAAGACCTCCTTGCCGCCATCGACGCGACCATCAAGGACTTCAACGACGGCGACATCGTCGAAGGCCGCATCGTCAAGGTCGACCGCGACGAGGTCCTGCTCGACATCGGCTACAAGACCGAGGGCGTCATCCCCTCGCGCGAGCTGTCCATCAAGCACGACGTGGATCCCTCC
>JAICIN010000206.1 GCA_025924375.1 Dermatophilaceae bacterium
ACGACGACGTCCTCAACCGCCAGCGGCAGGTCATCTACGGCGAGCGCCGACGGGTCCTAGAGGGCGAGGACCTCCACGAGCAGGTCCGCCACTTCGTCAACGACGTCATCACCGGCTACATCGACGCGGAGACGGCCGAGGGCTTCCCGGAGGACTGGGACCTCGACCGGCTCTGGACCGCGCTCAAGACCCTCTACCCGGTCTCGATCACGCCCGACGAGGTCGCCGACGAGGCGGGCGGTCTCTCCGCCCTGACGCCCGAGCTCCTCAAGGAGCTGCTCACCTCCGACGCGCACGAGGCCTACGACGCCCGCGAGGAGCAGCTCGGCAGCGAGGTCATGCGCGAGGTCGAGCGCCGCGTCGTGCTGTCGGTCCTCGACCGCAAGTGGCGCGAGCACCTCTACGAGATGGACTACCTGCAGGAGGGGATCGGCCTGCGCGCGATGGCGCAGCGCGACCCGCTCGTGGAGTACCAGCGCGAGGGCTTCCAGCTCTTCGAGGCGATGATGGAGTCGATCAAGGAGGAGTCCGTCGGCTACCTCTTCAACGTGCAGGTGGAGGTCGACCAGCCCGAGTCCTCGCCCGCGCCGGCCCTGCAGCCGATGAGCGTCAGCGACATGCTGGCCGGTTCGGGGCTGGGCAGCGACGGCGGCGCGGCCGCTGGCGCGGCGGCTGCAGGCGCTGCCGCCCAGGGCGCTGTGGCGGACGGGGTCGACGAGGCCCTGCCGGTGCCTGCCACCGAGAGCGCGGTCGCCGACGAGGAGCCCGTGGCTGCCCCGGCGCCTCGCAGTGAGCCGCAGATCCGCGCCAAGGGGCTGGACCAGCCACAGCGGGCGGCCGCCCTCCACTACACCGCACCCGGTGAGCAGGGTGGGGTCGAGGAGCGCCATGTCCGTGACGGCGGCACCACCCTGACGACCGAGGACTACGCGGGCACCCCGCGAAACGCTCCCTGCCCCTGTGGCTCGGGCAAGAAGTTCAAGATGTGCCACGGCGCCAAGGACTGACCCGGCCTCACCCGACCTGGAGGGCCTCGACGTGCCACCGGCCGTCGAGCCCGACCATCCGCATCGCCAGGGCCCGGACGCGGGTGCCGTCGATGACGACGGCGCACGCCTCGGCGACCCCGTCGGCCGGCTCGCACACCCGCACGCTCCGCACCCGCGTGCGGCGCGCGCCGGTGCGGCCACGGCGGGCGCTGACGGCGGCGTGCCGTGCCACCACGGCATACACCTCCGGCGTGGTCCACCGCACGACCTGCGGCGCCGGACGCGAGCCGGCCATGATCTCCACGAGCGCCTGCGCGAGGTGGGCGGCCCAGTGGCGCGGGTCGGGCAGGTCGCTGCGGCACGTGTGCCGCGGGCGAAGCGGCTCGTCGTCCACGTCGAAGTCGACGTCGAGCTGCTCCTGGACGTAGCGCTCGCCCACGACGGCCGTGAGCAGGCTCCGCGCCTCGGGCGTGACCATGACCGGCGGCGGCCGGTGGTCGGGGATCGGCAGCACGCGGATCGGCTGCAGCACCGGCTCGGGGGTGGTGTCGTCCTGCGGGGGGAGGGCGGCGATGCTCACGGTGTTCCCTTCGTCAGCGGTGTGCCGGCACGGTGGGGGCACGGAGGACCTGGCCGGGCCGGATGAGGTTCGGGTCGTCCCCGATGACTGCGCGGTTCGCCTCGTGCCAGAGCGGCCAGGCGGCGGCGACCTCGCCGTCGCCGGCGCGGGCCCCGAGGTGGCGCCGGGCGATGTCCCAGAGCGTGTCGCCGCGGTGGACCACGACCGTGCCGGGCGCCTGTGCGGGAGACGGCCGGGCCGAGCCGAGGAGGCGGGTCTCCGGCTGGGGACGCACCGACGGGCGTGGAGGCGTCCAGCCCGGGGCAGGCGGTTCGGCCGACTCCGCGGAGGTCGGGAGGGCTCGCGTCGGCTGGACCGGGTCCGCGGCGGTGGGGGGCCGCGTCGCGGTCGCGGTCGCGGGCCCCGTCGCTCTCGCCGTCGCCCTCGCGGTCGCCGTGGGCGTCGGCGTCGCCCCTGCGCCCCCGCTCACCGCGAACCCCGGCTCGGGCAGCGTCCCGGCCACGACCCGTGACACCGCTGACGAGCGCGGGCCGGCGTGCGCGCCCGGCGCCGCGACGGCGGTCCCCGGCGCGAGCGCGCCGCTCAGGCTGGCGCCGACCAGCATCGCGG
>JAICIN010000207.1 GCA_025924375.1 Dermatophilaceae bacterium
CTCGACGCAGGCCTTCTCGAGGTTGAGCCCGCCGGTGTTCGGCACGGTGCCGACGGTCATCAGCGCGTGCGAGCCCTCGACGGTACGCCCGTCGGTGAGCTCGACCACGACGCCTTTCTCGGTGCGCCGGACGCCCGCCGCCCGGCCGCGGGCCAGCTGGCCACCGCGCGACTGGAACACCTGCTCGAGCACCTCGGCGGCGTCGGAGTCCTCGCCCGGGAGGACGCGGTCGCGGGACGAGACGAGGGTGACCGGGACGCCTGCCTCCAGGTACCCGGAGGCGAACTCGGCACCGGTGACCCCCGAGCCGACGACCACCAGGTGCTCGGGCGGCTCGTCGAGGTCGTACAGGTCGCGCCAATCGAGGATCCGGTCGCCGTCGGGCTCGGCGCCGGCGAGCACCCGGGGGTCGGCGCCGGTGGCGATGAGGACGACGTCGCCCTCGATCTCCTCGGTGACCTCGCCGTCGCCGTCCAGCACCTCCACCCGGTGCGCGGCCAGACCCGGTGCCTCGTCGGAGAGCCGGCCCTGGCCGCTGAGGATGCGCACGCCCTCGTTCTGCAGCCGGTTGTGGATGTCGGCGGACTGCGCCACCGCCAGGCCCTTGACCCGCCGGTTCACCTTGGCGAGGTCGAGGTCGACCTCGGTCAGTTGGGTGCCCTGTAGTGCGAGCCGCGCCGAATCGCGCATCGTCGTCATCTCGCCCGCCGCGGCGATGAGGGTCTTCGAGGGAACGCAGTCGGTGAGCACGCTGGCCCCGCCGATGCCGTCGCGTTCCACGACGGTGACCTGCGCGCCGAGTTGCGCGGCAACCAGCGCGGCCTCGTAGCCGGCCGGGCCGCCGCCGATGATGACGATGCGGGTCATGAGGTCCACTCCGGGGTCGCGGGCATGCGTCGGGCGTCGTCCATTGTCTCTGCTGCCCGGTTCCGGACCGCGCACGGCCGGGCCGTGGCCCGCGCCTCCTTCTGCGCGGCGCCTGCGCTGGCTACTCTGAGTCGTGATGGGCCTCTACGCCGCGTACGGGTCGAACATGGACCCCGAGCAGATGCTGCGGCGCTGCCCTGCATCCCCGCACACGGACACCGGCTGGATCCGCGGCTGGCGGCTGACCTTCGGCGCCGAGGAGTACGGCTGGGAGGGCGCCCTGGCCACGCTCGTGCCCTCCGACATGGACGCCGCCGACGACGCGGAAGGCGTGTTCGTCGCCCTCTACGACCTCACCGAGGCCGACGAGCGCGAGCTCGACGCCTGGGAGGGCGCCGATCACGGCCTCTACCGGAAGCTGCACCTGCGGGTGCACACGCTGGCCGGCGACGTCGTGGCCTTCGTATACGTGCTCGACGCCTTCGAGGGCGGACTGCCCTCTGCGCGGCACCTCGGGGGGATCGCGGATGCGGCCGAAGCGGCCGGCGCTCCCGACGACTACGTGGTCGGCCTGCGGTCGCGGGAGTGCCGCACCGTCTTCTGAGCCCGCGATCATGGCGCCGTGACCACCCTGGGAGCGGAATTGCTGGTCACCGCGCCATGATCATCCGAGGTAATGCGCGACCGATCGCACCATCGCCTCGTGCAGGCGGTAGACGTC
>JAICIN010000208.1 GCA_025924375.1 Dermatophilaceae bacterium
GCGAGGGCCGGTGGGGTGGCCGCCGGTCCGGGGCCCGCCAGGCGACGGTCCGCCGGTCGCGGAACCCCCGGTCGCGGAACCCCCGGTCGGGGGGCCGCCGGTCGAAGTCACGCCGTCATGCTACGGCGCGGCGACCGGGCCGTCGGGCACGGCTGGCATAGTCTCCCGGCGTGAGTCTGTCGAGGAGGTGCTCGCGCACCGCGTGCCCGAGATCGGCGATCGCCACCCTCACCTACGTCTACTCGGACCAGACGGCCGTCGTGGGGCCCCTGGCGACGTTCGCCGAGCCGCACACCTACGACCTGTGCGCCGAGCACGCCACGGGACTCACGGCTCCAAGGGGATGGGAGATCGTGCGGCTCTCGGGGGAGTACGTCGAGCCTGAGCCCTCCCACGACGACCTGCTCGCCCTCGCCAACGCGGTGCGCGAGGCGGGGCGCCCCAAGCTGGGCGAGCCCGTCGGCCGGCCAGGGCGGGTGCCAGGAGTGCGCCCTGGAGACGAGGGTGCGTCCGGAGCTGTCGAGACCGGCCGCCGCGGCCACCTGCGCGTCCTGCGCGACGGCTGAGCCGGTCCACCCGGGTGCCGAGGCACCGATAGGGTTTCGGGCGTGCCACCCCCCCGTCTCGCCGACTTCGTCAAGGCCTACGACGTCCGTGGTGTCGTCCCTGAGCAGCTCAACGTCGACGTCGCCTGGGCGCTCGGAGCGGCCTTCGCCACCGAGGTGGTCATCCCGGATGGCGCGCCGGGCGTGGTCATCGGTCACGACATGCGTCCGTCGTCACCTGAGCTGTCGCGCGCCTTCGCGGCCGGCGTGGCTGCCCACGGGGTCGACGCGACCCTGATTGGGCTCTGCAGCACCGACGGGCTCTACTACGCCAGCGGCGCCCTCGACCTGCCGGGCGCGATGTTCACTGCTTCGCACAACCCGGCGCAGTACAACGGGATCAAGCTGTGCCGCGCCGGTGCCCGGCCGGTCGGCCAGGACTCGGGCCTGGTGCAGGTGCGCGACGCCGCGCAGGCGCTGCTCGATGCGGGTCGCAGCGGGGGCCCGGCGGGGATCGAGCAGGGACAGGTCACGGAGCGCGACGTGCTCGCCGACTACGCGGCGTTCCTGCGCTCGCTCGTGGACCTGTCCGGCATCCGCCCGCTGACGGTTGTCGTCGACGCCGGCAACGGCATGGGCGGGCACACGGTCCCCGCGGTCCTCGGCACCGAGGCCGGTCTGGAGCCGTTGCCGCTCAACGTCATCCCCCTCTACTTCGAGCTCGACGGCACCTTCCCCAACCACGAGGCGAACCCGCTCGAGCCGGAGAACCTGCGCGACCTCCAACGTGCGGTCGTCGAGCACGGGGCCGACCTCGGCCTGGCCTTCGACGGCGACGCGGACCGGTGCTTCGTGGTCGACGAGCTTGGCGAGCCGGTGAGCCCCAGCGCGGTCACGGCACTGGTCGCCACGCGCGAGGTCGCCCGCGAGGCGGCCACCGGCACCGCGCGGGCCGAGGGGCGCGTGGTCTACACCGTGATCTCCTCCCGCGCGGTCCCCGAGATCATCGCTGAGCAGGGCGCCACCGGGGTGCGC